>CAYOUE010000026.1:0-25060 GCA_964407075.1 uncultured Hyphomicrobiaceae bacterium | reverse complement strand
CTGGAGCGCGATCTGCATCGTCATCAGCGGGCCGACCTGGCTCTGGCCAACCTACGCCCCTTGGGCCGACTGGTGGGAATGGTGGCGCGAGATGATGATCTGGGCTTAATTTCTGGGGATTAACATGGCCGAATATCAAAACATCTTTACACGTGTGCAGGTTCGGGCGGCCCCGGAAATGGGAATGCCCCGCGCCTTCGGAGACGCCTTCGACCGGAACGACGCCACGACCTTCAACCGCTGGCTCGGCAAGATCGGCGACGCGCAGATCGGGCCGATCCATCTCGGCACCTGGGGTGTGATGTCGCTGTTCTGCGGCTTCATCGCGATCGAGATCATCGGGCTGAACATGCTGGCTTCGGTCAACTGGAACCCGATCGAGTTCATGCGCCAGTTCTTCTGGCTCAGCCTCGATGCGCCCCAGCCTCAGCACGGTTTGAGCGTGTTCATACCGCTCAAGGAAGGCGGGTGGTGGCTCATGGCGGGCTTCTTCCTGACCGCCTCGATCATCCTGTGGTGGGTGAAGGTCTACACCAACGCCCGCGCGCTGGGCATGGGCACGCATGTAGCCTGGGCCTTCGCTGCAGCGATCTGGCTCTATCTGGTTCTGGGCTTCATCCGCCCGATCATGATGGGAAGCTGGGCCGAGGCCGTGCCATTCGGGATCTTCTCGCATCTGGACTGGACGAATAATTTCTCTCTGATCTACGGAAATCTGTTCTACAATCCGTTCCACATGCTCTCGATCGTGTTCCTCTATGGCTCGGCGCTTCTGTTCGCCATGCATGGGGCGACCATCCTGGCTGTCAGCCAGTATGGCGGGGAACGCGAGATCGAGCAGATCGTCGACCGCGGAACCGCATCGGAACGCGCCGCCCTGTTCTGGCGGTGGACGATGGGCTTCAACGCCTCTATGGAGTCGATACACCGCTGGGCATGGTGGTTCGCAATCCTCTGCCCGCTGACGGGCGGCATCGGCATCCTGCTCACGGGGACAGTCGTGGACAACTGGTACGACTGGGCCGAGATACACGGCTTCCAGCCCGAGCCATACATCGTTCCGTAAAAGACCGGATCCGCGTTTCAAGATCGAAAAAGCCGCCGGAAGGCGGCTTTTTTGCTGCGCGCTTTCAGAAACGCTCGGGAGAAAGCGGTGCCATGTTCACGAAAGACTCCTTGCCGCCAACCGTGTCCGAGACAAGCCGCGCCGTGACCGGTGCGAGCGTCAGGCCCATGTGGCCATGACCGAAAGCGCAGAGAATGTTACGGTGCTTTCTGATACGCCCTACATAGGGCAATCCGTCAGGCGTCGAGTCGCGCGGTCCGCACCAGCGGGATGCGCTCTCTTCTCCGTCGATGTCCGGTAAAAGCTGTTTGGTCTGATCGAACAGCCGGTCGGCGCGCTCCCAATCGGGTTCGGCGTCCGGATGCGCAAATTCGGATGTCCCGGCCAGCCTTATGCCGCCTTCCAGCGGTGTGATGGCGAATCGCCCTTCGCCGGCGATGACGGGCCGTTTCAGCGCGATTTCAGGCTCGCGCAGCATCAGATGATACCCCCTCTCGCTTGCCAGTCTGGGCTTGACGCCGAGCGGTTTCAGGAGCGCTGGCGATGATATGCCGGCTGCAAGCACGACTTCCTCGTAGCTGCTTTCGCCGTCGTCCGCGATCACATTGATCTCGTTCCGGCCGAGCGGGCGCAACTCGTGCACGTTTACTCTGCGGACTTCGCCGCCGGAGGTTCGGAACAGTCCGGACAGCGTGTCGCTCAGCTTGCGCGGGTCAAGACAATGTGCGACGTCGGGATACAGAATCCCGCCTGCAAGGCCTTCGCTCAATGCCGGTTCCATCTGGCGGAGTTCTTCCGGATGGATGACCTCGTAAGCTACGCCGAATTGATGCCGCAGTTCGGCATCGAGCTGAGCTGCCCTGAACGCCTTGCGAGTCTTGAAAACGTAAAGCAGTCCGTTCTGGCTGAAATGCCTCGGTGCGTCATGCTGGCCAGCCAGATCAAGCCAGTATTCGAAAGCATTCATCGACAATGGGGCAAGTGTTTCCGAAACCTGTCCGTAGCGTTTGCGGTTATTGTTCTTTGCAAAAGCCATCAGCCAGGGCGCCAGCTTAGGCAGATGGGATTTTCGTATGACGACGGAACCGTTTTTACCGTTTAGAAGCGAAGGCAGTTTGCGCCATAAGGCCGGCTCGGCGAATGGCGTCGTTTGCGCCGTCATGATGATCGCGGCGTTGCCGGCCGATGTCTGGCTGCCGGGTTCGTGCGGATCGTAAATCGTAACGCGGTATCCGTCCCTGCGCAGTCTCAGCGCAATCGCAAGGCCGACCACGCCGGCCCCCACCACCGCAATGTGCTTACCCAATCTCATTTTCCAAACTCCGAGCCCCGTTACCGGCTTTTATTACACGATCAGTGCGGTCTGTCCCTAGCGGAACGACAGCCCAAGCCGAAGGCAAGCAGCATTTTTGCAACCTGGCGCGCCTCTCTTAGATCTATAGAGTTTTAGCGTGCAATTCATCGTCCGATATGAGATAATTTTAAAGCAAAAAACTTAATAAAATTCAGAAGGAAACGGTCATGACAGGAAAGGACATGGTACGAATCGCGCTAGACTGGCGGGCGCAGGGGCGGGAACTTGCAATTGCAACAGTGATACGTGTCGGAAGTGGCCGGAAATCATTTTCGGATAACTCCGGCGCTCAACTAATTGTGGACAGCGAGGGACGCTTCGATGGCGCGCTGCCGTGCGATATACCCGCTGGAGAAGTCATCGCGAAGGCGCAGAAAATCATAAAAAACGGTAAACCGGAGATTCTCGAATTCACCGGCGATCCGAATGCGCCTGGCCGCCGGAACTGCGCACGTATCCGGGTCTATGTGGAGCCGTTCGCCCCGCTATGATTGCCGCCTTTATGCGCTGGCCTCCGGCTGCCTGAACTCTGCGCGCCGGGGCGTTTCCTCTTCATTGTGTTCGCGCCCCTTATGCTGCATTCTCGCTCTCGGGCCTGCATGGCACCGGAAGGATTCGCGCGGCTAGGCGAAACGCGCGATGCTTGTGTTCCGGATGGGCCGCCTGGCGAGGTTCTGAAAAGGATGAGGTTCGGAATGCAAGAACTGGCGATGAGCGACGGCTGCAGGATTCAGTACCGCTTCGACGGGGACCCGGAACGCCCGGTCATCCTGCTCTCCAACTCGCTCAGCTCGACACTCGAAATGTGGGAGCCGCAGATCCCTGTACTGACCGAGCGGTTCCGGGTCCTGCGCTACGACGCACGCGGACATGGCCGCTCCGAGGTGGCTCCCGGCCCTTACGAGATGGAAAGGCTTGCGCGGGACGCCAAGGAGCTGATCGAGGGGGCGGCGGCAGGTGGCCCCGTCGCTTTTTGCGGCCTGTCCATGGGCGGAATGGTCGGAATGTGGCTGGCGTCCAACGCACCCGGGCTGCTTACCCGCGCCGTATTCGCCAATACGAGCGCCTATTTCGGAATGCCCGACGTCTGGAACCAGAGAATCGCCGGCGTCGAGGCCGGCGGGATGCAGGTTGCGGCGGAGGCCACGATCCAGCGCTGGCTGTCGCAGGATTTCCGGGACAAGAATCCCGGCGTGACGCAGAAGGTCTTCGACATGATCGCGAACACGCCTGCGGCAGGCTACATCGCCGCCGCCTCCGCAGTGCGCGACGTGGATCTGCGTGCCGGGCTGCCTTCGATTACAACACCGGTTCTCGTTATCGCCGGAGCGCTCGATCCCTCGACGCCGCCCGCGATGGGAGAGGCGATCGTGGAAGCCATTCCCGACGCCAGGCTGGCCATACTGGACGCCGCCCATATGTCCAACATCGAGAGCGCGGAGGAATTCAGCCGCCTCGTAATCAGCTTTCTCGCGACTGACTGAGGAGAAGCGGCGCGCCTGTGCGCGAAGGTGACGGGAATGGTTTTCGTTATCACGGCGACGCCCTATATGTAGCCGAACGGGCGTGACTTGCGCCCTTACCCGGACATTGGCCCCATGAACGATTATGATGTGATATTTGCAGGCGGCGGACTCGCCTCGACACTTGCGGCCTATCGTCTGGCAACGACCCGGCCGCATAAGCGCATCCTGATCGTGGAGGGCGGGCCATCGCTCGGGGGCAACCATACCTGGTCCTTTCACCGCACAGACCTTACGCCCGACCAGAATCGCTGGATCTCGCCTTTCATCAGCTATTCTTGGGACGGCCAGATTGTCCGATTTCCGCGCTATACCCGCCGCCTCAGGACGGTCTATCAGTCGATTACTTCCGACCGGCTGCACAGCGTGGCTTCGAGCCGCCTCGAAGGCGGGCTGATGCTCAATGCGCGCATCGAGCAGATTTCCCCGGGCAGCGTCACGCTGGCGGACGGGCAGATCATCACAGCAACCTGCGTCATCGACGGCCGTGGCGCCGCGCCGTCGAAGCATCTCGATCTGGGCTTTCAGAAATTCGTCGGGCTGGAGCTGAAATTGTCGGAGCCTCACGGGGAGACCGTTCCCGTCATCATGGACGCCGATCTCAGCCAGGACGACGGTTACCGCTTCATCTACACGCTGCCTTTTTCCCCGGATACGATCCTTATCGAAGACACCTATTACGCGGACGGCCCCGCGCTCGAACAGGATGCGATCTGCGCCAAGATTCTGGATTACGCCGCCAGGCGCGGCTGGAAGGTGAGGGAAGTCCTTCGCACCGAAACCGGCACCCTTCCGATACTTCTCGGCGGGAATATCGACGGGTTCTGGCGCGAGGCGGGCCGCGAGACCGCGCGGATCGGATTGCGGGCGTGTCTCTTTCATCCGACCACGGGCTATTCGCTGCCCGACGCCGTGGCGACCGCAGATGCGTTGAGCTCCCTTCCCGAACTGACTTCAGCCCGGGCCGCCGCGCTGACAGAGGCGCTTTCCAGAAAGCACTGGCGCGAGCGCGGTTTCTACAGGATGCTGAATCGCTTTCTTTTTCTCGCTGCCAAACCTGACAGGCGTTTCGAGGTCATGCAGCGCTTCTACACCATGCGCGAGACACTCATAGAGCGCTTCTACGCCGCCGCGCTCACCGCTGCGGACAAGGCGCGAATTCTGGTCGGGCGTCCGCCGGTGCCGATCATGAGCGCTCTGGCGACGATCCGGGAAGACAGAAGCCGCATTACCCGTATGGGCGGACCGGGGTAGACCATGGATGCGATCCTGGAGTTCAGCCGCGAACGGATCGAGAAGGGGTCGAAGAGCTTCGCTGCCGCGGCGCGGCTGTTCGATCCGCAGACTCGCGGACGCGCCTACATGCTGTACGCCTGGTGCCGGCATTGCGACGATGTGATCGACGATCAGGACCTCGGTTTCGCCGCCAGGCTCTCAGGCGCGGCCTCCCCCGCGGAGCGGCTGGCCGGTCTGAGGGAAAAGACCCGGATGGCCGTTCGGGGGGAATGGGACGAGCCGGTGTTCGGCGCGCTGCACCGGGTCGTCAGCGAATGCGGCATTCCCGAGCAGAACCTCATGGAGCATCTCGACGGCTTCGCGATGGATGTCGAGGGCCGGCGGTATGAGACGCTGGAGGACACGCTGTCCTACTGCTATCACGTCGCCGGGGTCGTCGGCGTAATGATGGCGCAGCTTATGGGCGTGAAGGACACCGAAACCCTCGACCGCGCATCCGATCTCGGCATCGCTTTCCAGATCACGAACATATCGCGCGATGTGCTCGACGACGCCGCCCTCGGCCGCACCTATCTCCCGGCCCAGTGGCTGCGCGAGGAAGGACTTTCGGAAGGAGATCTCACGGACCCCGCCAATCGCGGCCGCGTTTACGCCGTTACCTACCGTCTGCTTGAAGTTGCGGACCGTTTCTATATCTCGGCCCGCCATGGCATCGCCTCGCTGCCTTTTCGTTCCGCATGGGCGATTGCGGTTGCGCGTTTCGTCTACCGGGATATCGGGAGGCTGGTGCGCGAGCGCGGACCGGCGGCCTGGGACAGCCGCGCGCGGGTCAGCGGATCGCGCAAGCTGTTCGGCGTCGCCCGCAGTCTGGCGACCATAGCCCGGTCCCACGCGCATGGACGCATAGAGACGGTCCCGTCACGCGAAGGCCTGTGGACCCGTCCGGGCCGCGGCGTCGCGCTCGATAATCGCCAAGCCAATTAAGCCAGAGATACTCGATGGTTAGAAGCCGTTAGCGCTTTGCTAACGCTTATAATTTACCGTTATTTTTAGTAAAATTATTCATAACAACGCAGCATCGCCACATTACGCCGCTAGACTCGATCATGGTCGGGTTTTGCGTAGAGAGGCCACCCATGAATGAAGTTCCCTGGAGACGCATCCTGGAGCAGGCTGACGGGCGTGCGCCCTTCGATCACGGTCCGGACGAGCGGAGCCGGGAGCGTCCCGAGGCTGACTGGTCCAGTCTCGAAGCCGAGTTGCGACGAGCGACACAGCGGAATGTGCAGCCGCATGGGCGCGCTGCAATTCGAGCGCCAGAGCAGCGTCAGCCTTCGCCGGGACAACACGCGACCCGGCTCAAGCAGCAGATGCAAACGGCGCAGGCCAAGCCCTCGCCAGCGGCGAATTCCGAATCCCGAAACGCCGGAATGAAGAACCTGATCGCCATATCGCTCTCCATTTCGGTGGTGGGATTTGCAGGCTACAAGATCAATCAGAACTGGCCTCATTCCGGCGCGCCGCAGGCGACGGCCAGTCTGAACATGCCGCTACCGGCGAAGCCGGACGGCGATGACGGCGAAAGCAGCGGCCTTGCCGGCGTCAACGTAAGCGACGGCGGTCTCGATCTTCGGCCGTCGCTGGCGGCGCAATCGGAGTGGGCGGGCGAGAATCTGTCCGTCCAGGCTTCGCCTGATCTTCCGGCTCTGGCGTCGGCTTCTTCTGCCCCCGCGCTCGTCTCGCCGCGCCAAAACGCCGCTGCCGAAGACAGCCTCGATGAGACCGCGATTCTCGATCGCGGACGCGGCATTCTGGAGCGCGGACATGTGGCGGGCGCGCGGCTTATCTTCGAATATCTTGCTGACCGGGGAAGCGCGCTCGGCGCCTTTGCATTGGCGCAGACCTATGACGCGGGCTATCTCGGCAGCCAGGGTCTTCCAGGTGACAGGGCCGACAAGGCCATGGCTGCGAAATGGTACGAACGCGCGGCAGAACTCGGCGGCAGCAACTCCGTCGCTGCCGCCGAGTGAGCGGACAGGCTGCGTACTGCGTACGGATGCCCTGAGCGTGCGGCGTCTGTCGACTATCCTGTAATTTCGTCTTCCCTGAAGCACATGGCTATTTCGGCAGCGGCGTTCTCCGGGCTGTCCGAGCCATGCACCGAATTGCGCTCGATATTTTCGGCGAACTCCTTGCGGATCGTGCCGGACGCCGCCTTTGCCGGATCGGTCGCGCCCATCACCTCGCGGTTCTTCGCAACCGCATTCTCGCCTTCCAGCACCTGGAGAACGATCGGACCGGAGGTCATGAAAGCGACAAGGTCGTCATAGAACGGGCGTTCTTTATGGACCTCATAGAATGTCCTGGCCTGCTCCACGCTCCAGCGCACCCGTTTCTGCGCGACGACGCGAAGCCCCGCTTCCTCCAGCTTGGCAATGATCGCGCCTGTGAGATTGCGTTCGGTCGCGTCCGGCTTGATGATTGACAATGTGCGTTCGACGGCCATGATTTTTCCCTGATTGGTGATTTGCCCCGTCGCGCTTATAGCCTTGGCGTCCCCGGGCCGCAAGATGCGCGGTTGGCAAGGCAGCCCGGCGAGGAGCCGCATTGCTAAACGCTTTTCGCCCCGGCCATGTTCCGCTAGTTTCCCGCTCATGCTGCATATCAACGAACTCACTCACCGCATCGAGGGCCGGCTGCTGTTCGACAGGGCGACGGCGGGCATCCCGGCCGGGCACAAGGTCGGGATTGTCGGGCGCAACGGCACGGGCAAGACAACGCTTCTGCGGATCCTTTCGGGCGAGTTGGCGCCGGATGACGGGACGGTTTCGACGCCGAAGCTGGCGCGAATCGGCGGCGTGGCGCAGGAAGCGCCCGGCGGGCCGGAAAGCCTGATCGATACGGTGCTGGCGGCCGATGCGGAGCGAGCGGCCCTGCTGCGCGAGGCCGAGACCGCGACGGACCCGGCGCGGATCGCCGAGATTCAGCTTCGCCTCAACGACATCGGCGCGCATTCGGCGCCGGCCCGTGCGGCGCAGATCCTCGCCGGGCTGGGCTTCGACGAGGAGACGCAGCAAAGGCCGTGCAGCGAGTTCTCGGGCGGATGGCGGATGCGGGTCGCGCTGGCCTCCGTGCTGTTCACCGCGCCGGACATCCTGCTGCTGGACGAGCCGACCAACTATCTCGATCTCGAAGGGACGTTGTGGCTGCAATCCTTTCTCGCCTCCTATCCGCACACGGTTCTCATCGTCAGCCACGACCGCGACCTGCTCAACACCAGCGTCGGGGCGATCCTGCACCTGATGAACGGCAAGCTGACGCTCTACAGCGGCGGTTACGACACATTCGAGGAGACGCTGCGCGAACGCCAGCGGCTGCAGCTCAAGCTGAGGAAGAAGCAGGATGAGGCGAGGCGTCATATGGAGGCCTTTGTAGAGCGCTTCCGCGCCAAGGCCTCGAAGGCCACGCAGGCCCAGAGCCGGCTCAAGGCGCTTGCGAAGATGCAGCCGATCGCGGCGGAGATCGAGAACGGCGTACTCCCATTCGCATTTCCAAATCCGCCGACCCGACTCGGTAATCCGCTGATCCGGCTGGAGAACGCCGCCGTAGGCTACGCCGGGGACAGGCCCGTACTGCGGGATCTCAATCTCCGGCTCGACAGCGACGACCGCATCGCGCTGCTCGGCGCGAACGGCAACGGCAAATCGACTCTGGCCAAACTGCTTTGCGGGCGGATGGACCCGGCGAACGGGCACAGGCGCGCGTCGAAGAAGCTGAGCGTCGGCTATTTCGCCCAGCATCAGCTCGACGAGCTCAGCCCGCTGAAATCCGCCTACGACCATATCGCCGCGCTCATGCCCGATGCGACCGAAGCGCAGAAGCGCGCACGCACCGCCGCCGCCGGTTTCGGGGCAGACAAGGCCGACACGCCGGCGGGCAAACTTTCGGGCGGCGAAAAGGCGCGTCTGCTGTTCGCGCTGGCCTCGTTCGGCGCGCCGCATCTGCTCATACTCGACGAGCCGACCAACCATCTCGACGTTGACAGCCGCGAAGCGCTCATTCACGGGCTGAACGCCTATGAGGGTGCGGTGATCCTCATCAGTCACGACCGGCATCTGATCGAGGCGACCGCCGACCGGCTCTGGCTGGTGCAGGACGGCAGCGTCAGGGTCTATGACGGCGATCTGGACAGCTACAACGCCGAACTTCTCGCCCGCTCGCGGACGCCGAAAACCAATGGCGCGGCGGGAGGCAGACGCGCGAATGGCGGCCAGACCCGTCAGGACCAGCGCCGCGCCGCCGCCAATGCGCGGGCGGGCCTCGCGCCGCTCAGGAGGCGGGCCGAGGCGCTGGAAAAAGAGATGGAAAAGATGACCGCGAAGCTCGCAAAGCTTGACGCCGCCCTGTCCGAAAGCGGCCTTTACGAGCGCGAGCCCGGCAAGGCGCAGGAGCTGATGAAGGAGCGAGGCTCTCTCGCCAAGGCGCTGGCCGAGGCCGAGACGTCCTGGCTTGAAGCGTCCGAGGAGTATGAAGCGGCGCGCAGCCAGCTTGAGGATATGAACGGGTGAACGCGGCCGGCTTCGCCTTTGATCCGCTGTCTGACGGCACGGCTGCCGGCCGTTTTTGGGAAAACGCTAAAGTCGCGCCAGAACCTTCCGCGCGCCGTCCTCGCCGGATCTGAACGCCTCGTCGGTCCAGTGATAGCCCCATTCGCCGAAACGCCCGGCATAGACGATGCCCTGCGCATCCAGCCACTCATGGACCAAAGGCAGGGCTGTCTCGCGCTCCAGATCGAAAATCACATTCGCGTAACGGGCCAGAATGACGCTCGCATGGATGACTTCGTCCGGTCCGCGAAGCAGCCCCACGCGCACCAGATCGTCGATGACGGGCTGCACGAGGCTGTCCGGGTCGCGTGCGAGCGGGCGGTACTTGTCCGAGAAATAGCATTCCGCCTGAACCGATCCGCAGCCCGGCGGGCAGGTTCCCGGCGACATTCTGTGCGGGAAGCTGAGCCGCGTGAAGGTGAGATCCTCGTCGTAGAAATAGCTCCATGTTGCGGGCGAGAAATCGTTCCGCCCGACGCCGATATTGACGATGACGCAGGTCGTGCAGGCCAGCTTCGCGGCGGCCTCGCGGACCGCGTCCGGCGCGCCTGCGACCATCGGCACGAGTTCAGGCAGCGGGATCGAGGAAATCAGATGTCCGTATCCTGTCCGCCGCCCATTGGCGAACGAAACGGTCCTTTCCCGCGGATCTATAGCGATGACGCGGTGGCCGAGCGCGAGGTCGGATTTTTCGATGAACGGCTTGAGATAGGTGATGAAGCCGCCATGCGCGGGATACCGGAAATGCGACACGTAATGCACGTCCGGCGTTTCCGGCATGAGCGCGCCGCGCAGGACCTCCTCCAGCGAGGGACGGTAGAGACGCGGACCGATCCAGACCGTGCTCATCCGTTCCGCCTCGACCGTATGGTAGCGCTTGCCATAGACCGCAGGAAAATTGCGCGCGAAAGTCTCGCCGAACGCGCCAATGAGCCATTCGAGATAGTTCGCCGGCTCGGCGCAGGCGTCCTCGCCGCTCGCCCCGATGAAATCGAGCAGACAGCGCAGCTTCAGCTCTGCAGGCAGGTTGTAGAGATTCGTCTGCGCCGGATGCTTGATCCACCGGCCCTTATAATAATTGTTCACATAGGCCTGGATCGTCTCGTACGCCCCGCCTGCGTTGCCGGCGAAAAGATCCTGAAGCCGCTTGTCCTTGGTGAATGAGATATGCGGCCCGTCGTCGAAGATGAAGCCGTCGTCATGCGCATAAGTCGCCGTATGGCCGCCGGGATAGGCGTTTTTATCGAACAGCCGGGAAGAGAGGCCGTTTTCGCGCAAATGATGCGCCGCCCCGAGCGCCGCCATGCCGGAGCCGAGAATGACGATGTCGGGATCGCTCATGAATTGGTTTTCTCCATTTCCGCGCGCCACCACCCGATCGTGTCTGCCAGACCGGTCTCCAGATTGAAATGCGGGGAAAACCCGACCTCCCGAGTCAGCCGCCCGGTGTCGGCCTCGACAAGCGGGGCTTCGCCGGGCCGGGATGGCATGGCGCCGAGGCGGAGCAGATGCTCGCGTCCGGTCTGGCGTCCGATCTCCCCGACGATCTCGGCGAGAGGGATGGCGCGTCCGCTGCCGATGTTGACGGGACCCTCCGCATCGCTGTCCAGAAGCATGGCGAGTGCGCGGCCGGCGTCGGCGGTATGCATGTAGTCGCGCCGCACCATGCCGTCCGTGCAGCGCGCTTCGCGTCCTTCGAGAAGGGATGTGATGACGCTGGCCGCAAGCCTCGCCCGGTTCTCGCCCGGGCCGTAGAGGAAGAACGGCCGCGCCCAGGCCGCCGAAACGCCGAGACGTGCGGCCATCGGGCCGTGCGCGGCGAACAGCGCCGCCTTTGCCGCGCCATAGTCGCAGGCCGGACATAGCGGGCTTTGCGTTTCATGCAGCTTTCCGCCCGTCATCCAGTCATATTCGGCGCAGGTGCCGCATAAGACCGCGCGCGTTCCGCCCGAATGCGCAAAGGTGAACAGCAGGCCGATCGAATGGGAAATCCAGCGGTAGTTTTCGGGCGATGTGCGGCAATCCGGCCCCATCGGCCAGGCCAGGGCCAGAAGATGGGAGGCGCGCAGGCTCTGAAGCAGCGCAGCGACGCCCGGCGGGTCGCGCAGGTCGGCCCTGCGCCATTCGACGCCTTCGGGAAAGCGGGCGGGACGGGCGCCGAGATAAGTCCCCGTGACCCTGTAGCCGGCCGCAAGGAGAGGCGCAAGGCAGGCACGCCCCAGGAACCCTGCCGCGCCGGTTACGAGTACATGCCTTCCGGTTCGTGACATGAATGCTGCCCGGAATCTTTGCTGCGTCTGCTCCAAATCCGGCCGCGCGGCGGCGGGCATCGTGACGCTCAAAATTGAAAAAGCAAACGATCGGAATATGCTTCGCCGAATAGACCGCCCATCCGGACTCCGCAAGCCCGCATCGGCGATTTCCCCGAAATTATGGCCACGCTTGAAGTGCCTTTGGCCTCTGATCCGCTGCGTGACCGAAGGGCTTCCTAAACGGAGCCGTTTCAGCCTATGCTGAGGCGCATCGATTGCCGCGCCTCAAGGCGCTGAACCCGCCAGAGGCCTTCCCCGTGTCATCGCCCACAATACCTGCCGAGGCGTCCGAGGACCCGGCGCGCACGCCGAGCCTTGCCGAACTCGTCGGAGTGTGGGCGCGGATCGGATTCGTCTCCTTCGGCGGCGCGTCTGCGCAGATCGCGCTCATGCACCGCGTCGTCGTTGACGAGAAGAAATGGCTGAGCGAGCGTCAATATCTCAACGCGCTCGGTTTCTGCATGTTGCTGCCCGGTCCCGAGGCGATGCAGCTTGCCACCTATACCGGCTGGCGGGTCCACGGAACGCTGGGCGGGCTTCTTGCGGGCCTGCTGTTCGTGCTGCCGGGCGCTTTCATCGTGCTTGCGCTTACCGCGATCTATGCCGCTTTCGGCGAGGTCACGTTCATCGAGGCGATTTTCTTCGGCATCAAGGCCGCTGTGCTGGTTATCGTGATCGACGCGCTGCTGAAAATATCGACGCGCGCGCTTAAAAGCCGATTGCACTGGATTATCGCGGCGCTTTCCTTCGTCGCAATCTTCTTCTTCGCCCAGCCCTTCCCGCTGATCGTTCTGATCGCCGCGATCGTGGGATTCTTCGGCCTTAAATCAGCTGCTCCGAACCCCGACGCTGCCGCACCTGCGCTCCAGAAAGGCGGAAAGACGCTGCGTACCGCCGCGCTCTGGCTGTCCGTCTGGATTCTGCCGCTTGCCGCCGTCGCGGCGATCTTCGGCAGCGATCATCTCTATGCGCAGATCGGGTGGTTCTTCTCCAAGCTCGCAGTCGTGACGTTCGGCGGCGCATACGCCGTTCTCGCCTATATGGCGCAGGACGCCGTCGTCAATTACGGCTGGCTGAACGCGGAACAGATGATGGACGGGCTGGGGCTGGCCGAGACCACGCCCGGCCCGACGATTCTCGTCGTGGAGTTCGTCGGCTTCATGGCCGCCTGGCGCGATGCTGGCGAATCCGCCCTTGCTTCCGGCATGTTCGGCGCTGCGATTGCGCTGTGGGCGACATTCGCGCCCTGCTTCCTGTGGATCTTCGCGGGCGCGCCCTATGTCGAATGGATCAATGGCCAGCCCCGCCTCCGGGGCGCGCTGTCCGGCATCACCGCCGCCGTCGTAGGCGTGATCCTCAATCTTGCGCTGTGGTTCGCGCTGCATGTTCTTTTCCGGGAGGTGGCGCTCACCGAGGCGGGGCCGTTCACGCTCTGGATCCCCGATCCGGGAAGCCTCGACTGGCGCGTGCTGATCCCTGCGGCGGCAAGCGCCGCCGCACTGCTCTACATGCGGTGGGGAGTCATCGCCGTGCTTTCCGTCGCATCCGCGGCAGCATTGGTAATAAAGTTTGCCGGACTATAGCGATCCTGTTGAAACGGATACAATTTATCCCGCGCGGCAGGCATCCTGCGCTTGCCGCGAACGTCCCGTCTCGCTATGCCTTGATGCTACCCTTGCCGTGATCGGGCAGGGCTGAACAGGCCCCCCGTGGAGCATAAGTGAAAATCAGTAATGAGCAGCCATGCGTCTGAAGCGCTCAGCCGTGCAGACTCCGGCGTCACCGGGGAGCGCTCTCTTTCGCTGCGCGCCTTCACATGGGGGCTGACTCTCTTCCTGCTGTTGAACGTCGCTGTTGTGAACGGACTTGGCGCATGGCTTTCGCCGGGCGGTTTCAGCGATACGGCGCTGTCGCACAGCCGCGACGTGCTCCGGGGCGTCGGGGGCGACGACAGCTGGGGTCCGATGGCCGCCGCGCTGGAACATGTGCAGGAAGGCGAGGGCGGACCGCTTTACCAGGACATCTTTTTCGACCAGGGTATCAAGTTCCAGTATCCGCCCTCGGCGCTGTTCGCTCTCGAAGCGATGCTGCTGTTTGGCGACGAACGGGTGCGGATCTATGACGAGATGCCCTTTCCGGGACTTCCGCCGGTCAACGATTTCGCGGGCTGGGCTTTCCTGATCCTGGCCGCGATCTCCTCGGCGGCGCTTCTGGAGTACGGATTGCGCCGCTCGGCCGGAGGAAGCTACGCATTCGACGGGCTCGCCGCGCTTCGCGTTGCCGTCGTCTTCGGACTGACGCTGACTTTCTATCCGGCCGTCAAGGCGTTCACGCTCGGGCAGATCCAGCTCTGGATCAATGCGCTGTTCGCCGCCGCACTGGCGCTGTTTGCGCTCGGACGCCCTGTGGCGAGCGGCGTGCTGACCGGTCTCGTCTGCCTGATGAAGCCGCATTACGGGCTGTTCGCGCTTTGGTCGCTCTTGAACAGGGAGTGGCGGTTCATGGCCGCTCTGATCGCGACCGGATCGGCCGGGCTGGGGGCGGCGGTACTGCATTACGGCTGGGCGAACCATCTCGACTATCTGAAGGTTCTGTCCTTCATGTCCCGTCACGGCGAGTCCTATTTCGCCAACCAGTCCATCAACGGTCTGCTGAACCGTCTGGCGGGGCTTGGCGCCCCGGGTCTCTATCCGAACGTGAATTTCGACGCTTTCGCCTTTCCGCCCTATACGCCGTGGGTCTACTGGCTCACGCTCGCCTGCACTGCCCTCATCCTCATCGCAGCGCTCGCACGCAGGGGCGGCGTTCAGGAACGCGCGCTGCTTTTCGCGATCATGGGCATCAGCCTTACGGTCGCCTCCCCGATCGCCTGGGAGCATCATTACGGTGTCTTTCTGCCGGTTTTCGCTTTCGCCGCCGGACTGATGGCGGGATCCCCGGCCCTCCTGGCTCTGCTTGGATTCAGCTATGTTCTTGTCGCAAATTCATTCCCGATAACAAATATTCTCGCTGAGACTGTATTTAATATTTTTCAATCTTATACCCTTGCTGGGGGATTGATTCTGCTTATAGTGCTGCATTACTTTCACACACTTCGTATCCGGCGCCTTCAATCGACTGCCCAACCCTAAGTTGAAAATGGAGAAACCTATGAAAAATCTTATTGCTATTGCTGCAGTGTCAGCGCTTTTCGCCTTTCCTGCCCTTGCGCAGACGGAGCAGAACGGAGACGCGGAGGAAATCACCGCAGAAGAAATCGCCGCCGCCGCTGAAGTCATTTCGGAAATTTCCGAAGATCAGGCCAAGGCCGACGGATATTGCGCAATCATCCGCGAAATGGAAGCCGTGCCCGAGGCCGACGAGGCGCAGGCCGAGCAGGTCGGCATGAAGATGGAGGAATATCTGAACAGCCTTGGCGAAGGCGTGGCCGATGCCTTCGGCGTGCTTGACGCAGTCGATCTCGAGTCGGAAGCGGCTGCGTCGCTCTCAGAAGCCCTGGAAGAGCTTGACGAGAAGTGCGGCGTATAAGACACTGATTTTACTTCATGATCCTGGTCATGGGCGCCGTCTCAAGCGCTCATGACCTGCAGAATTGCCAGCTCTGTGGAAAATGATTCCCAACCGCCCTCCCGCTATCAAGCCACAGTCCAGGACAGGCTTCGGAAGAGCAAAACCCGTTACACTTTTTTACCGTCCTGCGCTTGCTGCCTTGCTTTGGGCGTGCAAGATTTCGCCCCATGGCCGATGGGGCATCGATGCCGACTCGCGCACACCGATCAAGCATCAATCGAATATTTCCGCATATCGATAAAAATGTATGCGATCCGCCACGACGCACAGCCTCGTGCATCCTTGAGAGGATAGCCTGCTCAATGCGCCTGATACTGGGCAAATGGACCGCGAGGATTTTCATCTGCGCGGCTTTTGCAATTGCTGCTGCAATTCTTTTGATGCGTTTCCATCACGCCGAAGCGCCCCGAGTTCTCGCGGCGGCAGCGAAAAGCTCACACACCGCCGCCAACACGGCGCCCGCCTTTCCCGCGCCTGAGCCGAGCATGGCCTCGCCCATGCCGTCAGCGCCGGCCCCGATATCATCCTGGGACAAGCGCTGGTGGATCGAAAAAGCCTCCCGCGTGCTGCGGGCCGGGAACGGCCTCAGTCCGGAAGAGGACATCGAATATCTGGAAACGCTGTCCAGGGAGGACATTGCGCGCCTTTTCATGGAAGATCCCCGCTTCGGCGACGCCGTGCTCGACTTCAATATGTTCTTTCTCGGCTACAAGGTCGATCAGCTCAGGCAGGACGGTGCGTATGTCTTCGAGGCGCATGACTTCGCCAACGCCGTCAATGCCGCGAAAGCGGTCCTGAATGACGGCGACTTTCTCACACTGTTCGATCTCGAAGGCTCTTATTATTTGCCTCCGCTCAGCCCGGCACCGACCGAAGATGAGAAGGCGCCGGAGGATGCGAAGCTGACACCGGCGCAACTGCGCCAGAAGGCGGCCGGAGAGCTGTTCGAGCCGCTCGAAGCCCTTATCGACATGGTCGACAATCCGACCCCTGCCAGCGTGTCCGCAATCTGTGCGGAGATCGGCGACATTACCGAAGAGTGGAGCGAGATCGCTCAGAATTTTTACCGGGCTTTTGCTGACGAGGAAGTATTTTTTCTCAACAGGTCAAGAATACCTGATTTCATTTATGAAGATATGCAAAAAATTCAGAGCAATGAGTGCGAAAGCGTAAACACCGTGAACATGGACACGGATATACTGGAGAATAAATTCTGGGATATTTATGGTCAATTAAACACGGCATTTGCAGAAATATTCAAGTTCGATCATTCTGTCTATGCTCCGCAGACGATAGCCGATCTGAAGCCGCTCGATCTTTCCGCACTGCCCTCCGCCGGTCCATGGCCGGTCTTCGGTTACAGGCAGAGCATCGCGTTGGCGAACTCCTCGACGAACTACAACCGCAAACGCGCAGCCTACGTCCTCAAGAGGTTTTTCTGCGACGACTTGAACCCAGTCGGCTTCGACATGCCCAAGGAGCATGTCGACGGCGCGCATGGATCGCAGACCTCGTGTTTCTCGTGCCACTACAAGCTCGACCCGATTGCCGGGTTCTTCAGGAACTACGGCGCACAGTTCGCCGACATCTCCAACGAGCCGAGCATCTTGTTCGATGACGGCGCGGAAAAGGATTACAAGGCCTATCTCGAAAACTGGCGGGGACCGGAGACGCCTACGGGGACCTGGGAGATTGGCTATATCCGTTCGCCGCGCTGGAAGGACAGCAACGACTACGGTCAATCGCTCGCCGACCTGTCGCAGATCATCCGCAAGGCTCCGGAAGCCAAGCGATGCCTGATGAAACGGATGACACAATATGTGCTCGGCGAGCATCAGACCGTGGACGGCGGCTATATCGACGCCCTTGCGGAAGAATTCGAGCGCGAGGCGAAGCAGAACTCGTCACAGGCATTCAAGAACGCGATGATCCGTATACTGAAAAGCACGACATTCACGCAGCGCAATCCGGATCCGAACAAGTGCTACGACAGGGCTACGCCGGCCGGCGCAGGAAACCGCCCTCCATGCCGTATCGATTATATTCTGGAAAAGAATTGCGTGCTCTGCCATGACGAGTCGAAAGCTCTCAACCGGCTCGATCTCAGCACCTGGGGGCAGCCCGAGGGAGCGCCGATGCCGAATTTCGGCCATGCCGGACCGGACGGCTCGCCGGTTGAAGCCCGCGTCACGCTTGCAGAAATCGCCGAACGGCTCATTTCGAACGATCCCGACAGGCGGATGCCGAGAAACATGACCATGTCCAGTCAGGAGCGGCAGGAATTGTTCCTCTGGGTTCAGGAGCAACTGGGCGCAGGGGCTGGCTCGCAATGAGTGTGCTCCTGCGCATCATGGTTGCCGCAAGCCTCGCGCTCGCGGGCCTTGCAGGTCTTGTGAAGGAAACGCAGGCGGCTCAGCCTCGCCTCAAGGGACTGAATATGCTGTCACAGGAATTGTCGTCCCGCATCGCCTCGCCAGACGATCCGATCGAACTGTCGGCATATATGCCCGGCGAGGGGCTGGAAGCGCTTGCGGGAACCTGGGCGCCGCGCGGGTCCGAACACAGCTTCCAGAACGGCGAACCGAACGCGGTCAATCTGGTGCTGATGCGGCTCGTTTTCTCGCATTTCGCCAGACGATTGGCGCAAAGCTGCTCATCCGCCCAGCTTCCGCTGAACGACCATTTCTACGACATCCTCGAGGCTTTGTGCGAATGGCCCTCGGAAGACGCCATGAGCGATGACGTGATGCAGTCGTTCTGGCTTTCCCTGATGGGCTACAGCGCTGAAGAATCGGAATACGAAGTGTGGCGCGAGTTCATACGCGAGGCCTATGCCGGCAAGGACGCGCGCGAGACGATCGAGGCCATGACGCTGAGCCTGATGCTCAATCCCTACTTCCTCATACAGCAGTGAGGGTTGCTCCGATGCATTCGACACGACGGGATTTTCTCAGAATCGGACTTGGCGGCGCGGCGACGCTCATACTCCCAGGCGCGGGTTTTCCCGCGGCAGCGAACGCCGAAGCCATGAGGGAGGACCCGCACTTCTTCCTCATGATCGTGCTGAAGGGCGGCGCCGATACGTCCTACATGTTCGACGCGCGCCCGCTGGCCATGACGGCGGCGGGCAGGATCCAGAACTATCTCGGCGAGGACCCCGAGCCCTGGACCGGCTTCAACGGCGTCAGCGCTGCCGCGACCAGCCTCGTGAAGCCGCTCGCCCCGTACAGCCATTGTTTCAGCGTTCTGAATGGCGTGGTCATGACGCCGAGTTTCGACGGTCACGAACAAAACATGAATTTTCTGTTCACCGGGGATCCTTTCGGCGGGAGCAGCTTCATCCCCCATCTCAATCTGCCGGGGCCAGGCCGGGTCTCACATGCCGTTGACGCCATCGTTCCAGCCGAAAGCACGGAAGCCGACACGGCCAATCATTCCGGGGTGATCCCCCTTGAGCCGAGGATCCTTAAAGGGCTTCCCGACCAGCTCAGGGAACTGCCGCCCGCCCATGCTGAAAACCCTGTCAACGTCTTCGCGCGCGCGCGCCTCGAAGCGATCGCGCAGGGAGATGGCATCGTATCCGCGGGCGCGAGACGGATCCGCAAGGCGCTCGATGCGTCTCCGGAAGTCCATCGCAAGCTGGAGGCTCTTTCGCCCGCCGATCCGGGCCAGAGCCGGGAAGAGCAGAGCATCGCGCTCATAGCGGACTGCTTCCGTCTGTCCATGTCGCGCTCAGCGATCTATGTGCTGCCCGAGCAGTTCGACGTTCACGCTCCGGATCTGGCGAAGACGCAGCCGGAGCTGTTTTCCAGCGCCATCGGCAAGATCGCTGCCTTGCTCAAGGGACTGCTGGAAACGCCTTACGACGGCAAGCGGTCGATGTTCGAAGTGACGACGGTCATGGTCGCAAGCGAGTTCGGGCGCACGATGCGTGCGCCGGGACAGCCGGTGGACGCAACAGGCACCGACCACAATCAGTATTCCAATTCACTGCTGCTCGGCGGAAAGGGTGTGAAGCCCGGACTGGTGGTCGGCGCATCGGATCTCGCCGACGTCGACGCTCCGGTTTCGAACGCGCATCTTTCGATCGATCCGGCTCTTGAGAAGACGTTTGGAAAGCCATTCGATTTCAAGACCATGCGCCCTCGGGATGATATGCCGGATTCATTTCAGATTACGGACTATCTGACTATTGGCTCAGCGATCAATACGGTTTATAGCCTTTTTGACGTGCCTTTGGAGTATCACCGTGAAACCGGCCGCGATCTGGGGCGAGCGCCGGTTCTGCGCAGACTTTTGAGTTAGGGGCGAACCTCGCGCCGCGCCACTGCGTCCTATCGGGCGAAGGGAACCGAAAAAGTGAGCTTGGCATACCACCATTCGCATAGCGGCGCTTTCATCCGGACCATGCGGCTGCGGCATTGGGCAAAGAACGCGCTCGTCTTTGTGCCGCTCCTGACCGCGCATCTTTATGGCGATGCACAGGCGCTCGCCGACGCGGTGCTGGCTTTCATCTGCCTTGGCCTTTGCGCATCCGGCGGGTATTTCATCAACGATCTCTGCGATCTCGACGCCGACCGCAAGCACGCGATCAAGAAGCACCGGCCGCTCGCCTCCGGAGCGCTGAGCCATGAATGGGGCCTGTTCGGCGCCGTGAGTCTTCCGGCCGCCGCATTCGCAGTGTCGCTCGCATACCTGCCGGCCGCCTTCACGGCGGTCCTCGCCATCTATTTCATTCTGACCAAGATCTATTCCTTCTATCTGAAGCGGATTTTCCCGGCGGACGTCCTGACGCTGTCGGTGGTGTTCATGCTGCGGGTGCTTGCAGGGGCGGCTGCCATATCGGTCGAGATTTCGTTCTGGCTGCTGGCATTCTGTATCTTCCTGTTCGTCAGTCTCGCCTATCTCAAGCGCTATATCGAGCTCGGCAAGGCCGCTGATGCGAGCGAGCGCATCAACGGCCGCGGATATATCGGGGCCGACGCCGAGGCGATGTTCATTCTCGGCATCGCCAACGCTACAGCCTCGATTGTCGTTCTCGCGCTGTTCATCAACAGTCCGGACGTGCAGGCGGACTATCCGGGCCGCCATCTCCTGTGGGGCCTCTGCCTCATCATGATGTTCTGGACGAACAGGATCTGGATCGCGGCCAAGCGCGGCGTGGTGAATGAAGATCCGGTCGAATTCGCGCTTGGTGACAGGCCGAGTCAGATCGCCGCTGTTCTCTGCGTCATCCTTGTGCTCGGCGCGCGCTATTTTGCGCTGCCCTTTTAGGAGACGTCCTGGATGTCGTTGCTGACTCTGGCTCTGATCCTCGCGACGGTGACAGCCTCGGCCTGCGCGCAGCTCGCGCTGAAGCTCGGCATGAGCAGCACCGCCGTGACGGCGGCCCTGCCGCAGGGAGGCAAGGCGCTGATTCTGGCCGTAGCAGGATCGCCGCTGGTCTGGACGGGGCTGGCGATCTACGGATCGAGCGTCGCGGTCTGGCTCTGGATCCTGTCGAAGGTCGATCTCTCGCTCGCCTATCCCTTCGTCGGCGTCAGCTTCATCGTGGTGATGCTCTTCGGCGTCTTCCTTCTGAATGAAACCGTGACGCCTCTGCGCATGATCGGCACGGTCCTGATCGCCGCCGGCTGCATCCTCGTCGCGCGTTCCTGACCTGCGGCCTCTTCGCTAGCGCGCCGCGGTCTCTTAGACTGCATTCGCTCATGCTGCTTTAAGGAGGGTGTGCTCCATGAACCGGACTCTGCCGGCATCAGCGCATTCAGCCGATCTGGAAAGACTGATCGCCTCGCCTTTCGCCCGGCTTCGCGACCTGCTGGGGGACGCACCCCCCGGCGCGGAGCCTGTCGACATGACGATCGGCGAGCCGCGCCACGCCATGCCCGGGATGCTCAAGGGCGCGCTTGAGGAAGCCTTCGCCGGATATGCGAAATATCCCCCAATCCAGGGGACGCCTGAACTGACCGGGGCTATCGCAGACTGGTTGCGGAGGCGCTATCCGGCTGTCGCCGGCGCGCTCGACCCGGGCCGTCACATTCTGCCGCTCAACGGCTCCCGCGAGGGGCTGTTTTCGGCAATCTTCCCCGCCATTGCGAGGCGCCCCGGCCTGCAACGCCCTGCGGTTCTGATGCCGAATCCGTTCTATCAGGCCTATCTCGCGGCGGCGCTGTGCGGCGGGGCGGAGCCTGTATTTCTGCCTGCTGGCGAGACAACCGGATTCCTTCCGGATCTTGCCGCAATCTCCGAAGAGACGCTGAAGCGCGCCGCCGCCTTTTATCTCGCCTCTCCCGCGAATCCGCAGGGCGCAGTGGCGGACGCGGCCTATCTCGCCGAGGCGGCCGCGCTCGCGCGGCGTTACGATTTCCTCCTGCTGCTCGACGAATGCTATTCGGAGATCTACACCGGCGCGCCGCCGCCAGGCGGGCTTGAAGCCGCGTTTGCGACCGGCGGCGATTTCGCCAATGTGCTGGTCTTCAATTCCCTCTCGAAGCGTTCGAACGTTCCCGGACTGCGCTCCGGCTTCATAGCCGGGGACGGGGCATTTCTCGCCTCCTTCTCGCGCTTTCGCAATGTGGCCGCGCCGCAGATGCCGCTGCCTGTGCAGCACGCCTCGGCTGTTCTGTGGTCAGAAGAGAGGCATGTCGAGGCGAGCCGAGCTTTATATATGGCCAAATTCGACGCCGCGGCGGCCATTCTCGGCAGCGTCGTTCCTTTCCGGAAACCTGCCGGGGCGTTTTTCCTCTGGCTCAATATGGAGCATATGGGCGGCGGAGAGGCGGCGGCGAAAACCTTTTGGAAAGAATGCGGTGTCAAAGTGTTACCGGGAGCCTACCTCGCGCAGACGGATTCGAGCGGTGTCAATCCGGGCGCCGGGTTCGTGCGGATTGCGCTGGTCGAGGAACCGGCGCGTACGGGGGAGGCTCTGGAAAGACTGGCCCGTTTTCTGAGTTGAGCCCATGACCAATTACCGCATCAGCGACACCGGCCGCATTCTCCCCGACGGCCTGGACGAGGAATTGCCCCGCCTGCCGATGCGGCTGGCCGGGGCCGTCATGCTGGCAGTGGCGGCTATCGGCTGGCTCAGCCTTGCGACTTGGTCGTTCGGCGATCCGAGCGTCAACCGGGCCGTGGACGGGGCGCCGCAGAATTTTCTCGGCGCGGCGGGGGCTTCGCTCGCAGATGTGCTTTTCCAGATCCTCGGCCTCGCCTCGATCGCGATGTTTCTGCCGGCGGCGGTATGGGGCGTGGCGCTTATCTCGGGGGAGGGAATCGCGAACGCCCGTCATCGCACTGCCATGTGGACATTGTCGCTGATCCTGCTTGCAGCCACGCTCAGCATAATGCCGACGCCCGCGAGCTGGCTGCTTCCGCACGGCATGGGGGGTCTCGCCGGCGACATCGTCAAGCCGCTGTTCATGTTCGTCTCCGCTTTCGTCGAGGAGCCGGAGGGCGCATGGCTCGCGGCGCTCCTGCCGGGAGCGGCCGGCTTCTGGGCGCTGATGCGCGCCTCCGGCCTCGGCTTGCGCGAGGGCCGGATGCTGTTCGAGAGCGAAGACAGGGACGGCGTTGCTTCGAGCTTCGCAGGCGGCTTCATCGGTTATCTGTCCTACCGGCTTGGAGCGCTCGGCAGAGGGCTGGCAGGCCTCTTTGCGCCTCGCGCAGAAAGGGAAGACGCGATGCGCCGGGCGCATTGGCAGGCGGATGACGATGACGGCTACCTGCCGGTCGCGAACAAGTTCGGCCCCGCTTTTTCGCAGCGCGAGGCTCCCACGGCGTCCCCGGCGCGCATCCATCGCCCGGAACGCGATTCGGCCCCGGCCCGCATCGAGCCCTATTTCGAGGGCCACCGCATGATCCCGGTCCAGCAGGCCGGCCCGCAGCAGACCGTGGCCGCGCCTTACATTGCCGCCCGGACTGGGCCGCTTCCATCCGCGCCGCAAGGACAGGCGGCGCATTATCAGCCGTCCATAACGCTACCCGGACGCGCACCGCAGCAGGGCGCATCCCCGCAATGGCCGCCTCAGGAGGCCGCACCGCCACAGCCGCATCATGCGCCCCCGCCCGCCGCCCCTGCGCCGCCTCCGGCGCAGCATATTGTCTTTGAGGCGCAACCGCCGATCCGGGACGCTGCGACGCCCCCGCCTGCTCAGAACGGCGCGCATTACGCCTGGCAGCCTCCACGCCAGACCGGCGCAGCCTATGCGAACGAGAATTACGAAACCGCAGGCTACAGCGGAAAGCTTTACGCAGCCCAGGGCGCGGCGGTACATGAACCGGGCCACGCCGCTCCTGTCTACCGTAATGGCGGTCTGCAGGTTGCGCTCGCTCAGGCTGTGCCGGACCGCGCGGCCCAGCAGGGTCCGGCGCTCCGCCGGCAGGCCGGCTATCATGAAGCGGAGGATTTCATGATGCCGCCGCTCGATCTGCTTGCAGCCGCGCCGCCGCATCAGAGCGATCCCGAGCTTTCCGACGCCGCGCTCGGACGCCGCGCGGAAATGCTGCAAAGCGTCCTTGAGGACTTCCGCATCAAGGGGCAGATCACAGGCGTCCACCCCGGCCCCGTCATCACGCTCTACGAATTCGAGCCTGCGCGTGGGACCAAATCCTCGCGCGTGATCGGCCTTTCGGACGATATCGCACGCTCCATGAGCGCGACTTCAGCCCGCGTCGCCGTCATTCCGGGCCGCGACGCGCTTGGCATCGAGCTGCCGAACCGGAACCGCGAGATCGTCTATTTGCGCGAATTGCTGGAGTCGAAAGAATTCCTGCAGGGCAAAGGCCGCCTTCAGCTTGCGCTCGGCAAGACGATCGGAGGCGATCCGGTGATCGTCGATCTGGCGCGGATGCCGCATCTGCTGATCGCGGGTACGACCGGATCGGGCAAGTCGGTCGCGATCAACACCATGATCCTGTCTTTGCTGTATCGCCTGCCGCCCGAGGAATGCCGCTTCATCATGATCGACCCGAAGATGCTGGAGCTTTCGGTCTATGACGGCATCCCGCATCTGCTGACGCCGGTCGTCACCGATCCGCACAAGGCGATCAAGGCGCTGAAATGGACCGTCAACGAGATGAACGTCCGATATGAGCGCATGTGCAGGCTCGGCGTCCGCAACATCATGGGCTTCAACCAGAAGGTCGCCCGAGCCGCGCGCAAGGGCGAGCCGCTGACCCGTCAGGTGCAGACCGGCGTCGACGAGAGGACGGGAAGCCCGATCTACGGGCGCGAGCATATCGACGCCGAGCCGATGCCCTATATCGTGGTCGTCATCGACGAGATGGCCGACCTGATGATGGTCGCCGGCAAGGACATCGAATTCGCGGTGCAGCGCCTGTCGCAGATGGCGCGCGCAGCGGGCATTCACCTCATCATGGCGACGCAGCGTCCC
>CAYOUE010000025.1:14949-25329 GCA_964407075.1 uncultured Hyphomicrobiaceae bacterium | reverse complement strand
GCTGGGCCATCGTGAGCTGCGCGTCGCCCGTGCCCGGCGGCATGTCGACGACCATGACGTCGAGTTCTCCCCAGGCGACCTCGCGCAGCATCTGCGTGAGCGCGGAAATCACCATCGGCCCGCGCCAGATCATCGGCGCGTCCTCCTCGACGAGAAATCCCATCGACATGACCTTCAGGCCATAGGCTTCCAGCGGAATGAGGGTTCTGCCTTCCGCTCTCGGCTTCTCGGATATGCCCAGCAGCCGGGGCATGGACGGGCCGTAAATATCGGCGTCGAGAATGCCGACCTTCAGACCGTTGAGCTGAAGGCCGAGCGCGAGATTGACCGACGTGGTGGATTTTCCGACGCCGCCCTTGCCCGATGCGACCGCAATGATCGACTTCACGCCCGGCACGCCCGCGCTCTGGTTCGGCACATTCGACTGCGCGCGGGCCGCGTGGCCCTGCATGGGCGGGGGAACGGCGCCAGCCTGATCCGCCCGGGGGGCCGGGCGCACGGGCGATCCCTGCGCTCCGGCCTTGCGTTCGGCCGTGAGCACCGCCGTCACCTTGGAGACGCCCTCCAGGAGGCTCACGCTTTTTTCGGCCGCTTCGCGCAACGGCTCAAGCTCCTGCGCGCGCTCAGGTGGTACGTTGATGGAGAAAATCACCTTGCCGCCGTCGATCAGCACGTCGCTGACGAGCTTCAAGGAGACGATGTCGCCATCGAGATCGGGACCCTTGACACGGGACAGCCGTTCCAAAACCATCTCCTTCGTGACCATGCTGGCGGGCCTCCTGCCTTTGGTGTGTCCTTGAAGTCAATCTAATGCGGCGCTACTGAAATGCAAAAAACCTTGGCGCACCGTCGCCGCTCTCGGTACAGTTTTTCATGGCAAAACGCATCTACGATCCGGACAATTATCTCGTCCCGCCCCCGAATCTCGATCAGGGCCTGTGCGAAAGGCTGAAAGGAATCGATCAGAACGGCGAAGAAACCGACATCTTCGTCATCAACGAAAAGCCGCTGACGCTCTTTCTGAACGGGCGCGAAATCGTCACCATGATGACGATCGGCGACCATCCCCGGCTCATGGCGCTGGGATTTCTGGCCAATCAGGCCATGCTCGACCCCTCCAACCCCGTGACCGGCGTCGAACATGACGAGGATCTCGGCGTCGTCGTCGTGCGCACGGCGCGCGAGACCGATTTCGAGGAGAAGATGAAAAAGCGCGTGCGAACATCGGGCTGCGCGCAGGGCACCGTCTTCGAGGATGTGATGAACGCCTTCGAGTCGCACAGCCTGGCGGGGATCGAAGCTCCGTTCCGAACGAGCTGGCTCTATGCCCTCACGGCCAAGATCAACATGACGCCATCGCTCTATCTGGCGGCGGGGGCGATTCACGGAACCGTGCTTTGCCGGGAAGATACCCCGCTGGTCTTCATGGAGGACGTCGGACGGCACAATGCCGTGGACAAGGTGGCGGGCTGGATGGCCGAGACCGGAACATCAGGACGGGACATGAGCCTTTACACAACGGGGCGGCTGACCTCGGAGATGATTATCAAGACCGTGATGATGGGCGTTCCCATCCTCGTCTCGCGCTCCGGCTTCACGGCTGCGGGCGTGGAGTTGGCGCGGCAGGCCGGCCTGACGCTGATCGGCCGCGCGCGGGGACAGCGCTTCGTGGTGCTCTCCGGCGCGGAACGGCTCATATTCGACACCGATCTGGCGGAGATCCCCGAGGAAGATCCGCGCCATCGCCGCAAGGGTGCGGAAGCATGAGAACTGTGGAAGGGCTGAAAGTTCTCGGCGCAGTCATCGCGGGCGGCCTGTCGCGGCGCATGGGCGAGATCGACAAGATCTGGATCGAACTCGGCGGCGAGCCGCTGATCGCGCGCGCCGCCCGCCGTCTCGCCCTCCAGACCGGCGAAGTGATTTTGAACGTCAACAGGCCTGACGAGCGGCTCGATGCGCTCGGCTGGCCTGTCGTGCCGGACGTCAATCCCGACTATCAGGGGCCGCTGGCCGGACTCGACGCTTCGCTTCGCTGGGCGCGGGAGAATCGCCCCGGCGCGACGCATCTGGCCGCCGTCTCAGCCGACAGTCCGTTCTTTCCCGGCGATCTCGTCTCCCGGCTGGCGAAGGGGCTCGAGGGGAGAACGAGCGACATCGCCATAGCATTCTGTGAAGACTTTCCTCAGCCCGTCTTCAGCCTCTGGCCGCTGTCCTGCGCCAAAGACCTTGAGCGTTTTCTAACGGAGACAGGAAACCTGAAGGTCATGGCTTTCGTCAGGAGCCGGGGCTGGCGAAGGGTCGACATCGAGCCGGGCCGCCCGCACGCCTTCTTCAACATCAACACGCCCGAGGATCACGCTGCTGCGCGCGGCCTCATTGCGGAGGCGGCTTCGGAATGAAGCGGATTTTCGGCGTCACTGGCTGGAAGAACTCGGGCAAGACCTGGCTAACGACACGCCTCGTCGAGAACCTGAC
This sequence comes from uncultured Hyphomicrobiaceae bacterium, assembly GCA_964407075.1. Classification (GTDB taxonomy): domain Bacteria; phylum Pseudomonadota; class Alphaproteobacteria; order Rhizobiales; family Rhodomicrobiaceae; genus JAHQVI01. Next base: position 22,854 of record CAYOUE010000025.1, on the reverse strand, counting down.
GTCGCGCGGCATCGGCGTTTCCACCGTCAAGCACGCCCATCACGGCGCCGATGTCGATCGCGAGGGCACCGACAGCTTCAAGCATCGGGCCGCCGGCGCGCGCGAGGTCATGCTTGCGACGCCGCACCGATTCGCGCTGATGCACGAACTGCGGCCGGGCGAGGACGAGCCGCCTCTCGATGCCCTGCTGGCGCGGATGGAGGATGTCGACCTCATCCTGATTGAAGGCTTCAAGCGCGACGCATTCCCGAAGATCATGGCGCACCGGCGCGAGGGCGCGCCCGGCAAGCCCGGCGCGGAAATCCCTGGCGTCGTCGCGCTTGCGGCTGACGATCCGGATGCTCATGCGGATGCGGCGGTCCCTGTCTTCCACATCGATGACATTGAAGCGATCGCGGATTTCATTCTCGTCCATGTCGGCCTGAAGCGCGAAGAGGGCGCGGCATGACCCCCCGCAAACTCGCCGATGACTGCTTCGTTCATGACCGCGACCGGCTGAAACATGAGGATGCGCTGGCGCTGCTGCGCGCCCGGCTCCGCCCGATCGCCGAGAAGGACCGGATTCCGCTCGACCGGGCCTTGCACCGCATCCTTGCCGAGGACTGCTTTGCTCCGCGCCCGATACCGACGCATGACAACGCCGCCGTCGACGGCTACGCCCTGCGCCACGCAGATCTGGACCCGGCCGGACCGACGCGCCTGCCGGTATCGGGCCGCCTTGCCGCAGGCGTGCAACTCGAAAAGCCGGTTCTCGCCCCTGGCGCGGCGATGCGCATCTTCACCGGCGCAGTCATGCCTGAAGGAGCGGACTGCGTCGCCATGCAGGAGGACTGCGGGACCGAAGCCGATGCGGCGGGAGCGCTATCGCACATCACCGTGCCGCCGGGGCTGAAAGCCGGGGCCAACCGGCGGCGCGCGGGCGAGGATGTCGGACAGGGCGGTTTGCTCCTGAATGCGGGCAGGCTGCTGCGCCCGCAGGATCTGGCGCGGCTCGCCTCGGCCGGACTGGCCGAAGCGCCGGTCTTCAACAAGCTGAGCGTTGCGGTTTTTTCGACGGGCGACGAATTGCGGACGCTGGACAGCGGCGACCTGCCGCCGGGCGGCGTCTATGACGCCAACCTGCCGATGCTGGCCGGTCTGGCGAGGTCCTTGCCGGTCTTCGTCAAGCCGCTGGGCATTCTCCCCGACCTGGCCGAGACGGTCGAGCGCGCGCTTTCGGACGCCGCCGCCACGTTCGACGTCATCGTCACGACGGGCGGCGCCTCGAAGGGCGAGGAGGACCATCTGCGCGCGGCTCTCAAGAAGCTCGGCGCCTGCCATATGTGGCAGCTCGCGATCAAGCCGGGCCGTCCGATGATGATGGGCCAGATCGGCGGGACGCCGGTCTTCGGGCTGCCCGGCAATCCGGTCGCGGCGTTCGTCTGCTGGCTGCTCTATGTCTACCCTGCGATACTGCGGCTCGGCGGCGCGCCCTGGCGCGAGCCGGAGCGGATCATGCTGCCCGCGGGCTTTTCCGTGCCGCGCAAGAAACAGGACCGGCGCGAGTTCTATCGCGGCTGGCTGGAGACGGCGGGCGGACGCACCGTGCTGCGCAAGTTCGACCGCGACGGCTCGGGGCTGATCTCCGGGCTTCAGGCGGCAAGCGGCCTGATCGAAGTCCCGGAAGAGGCAGGCGGCATCGCGGAAGGCGGTCTGCTCGCCTTCATCCCATTTGCGCAATTCGGCGTCCGCTGACGCTGCGCAGCCGTCAGCGCATTCTCAATGCTCCGAACGCTCGGCCCAGCCGGCGAAGATCCGCTCCAGCATGACGACGACATAGAACAGCAGAATGCCGAGAAAGGCGAGGGCGATGAGGACGGCGAACATCAGGGGATAATCCGCGCTGATCTTGCCGGAATCGAACAGATGTCCAAGGCCCTTTCCGTGCGGCTCCACAATCTCCATCAGATTGGTGCCGATGAAGGCGAGCGTCACCGCGACCTTGAGCGCGCCGAAGAACTCCGGCAGCGTCTTCGGCAGGGCGATCTTCATGAAGATGGTGAATTTCGACGCGCCCAGGGACCGCAGAATGTCCCGGTATTCCGGCTCCAGAGTCGACAGGCCGATCGAGATCGAGACGGCGATTGGGAAAAACGAGATCATGAACGCGATCAGGATGGTGTTCATGTCGTGCGCGCCGACGAACATCAGCGCGATCACCGGCACCACGGTCGCCTTGGGAATGGCGTTGAAGCCGACCAGAAGCGGATAAAGTGCGTCGCGCATCGTGCGCGAAAAGCCCATTATCATCCCGATTGCGGTTCCGACTGCGACCGCGAGCGCAAGACCCGCCACGGTCCGCCAGAGCGTATCCCAGCCATATTGCAGGAACAGCCAGCGGAATTTCCAGAAGGCCGGGCCGAGATCGGAGGGCGAGGCCATCCTGTAGTCCGGCCATTGATTGTGCCAGACCAGCCACTCCCACAGCAGCAGAAAGACCAGAATCGCGATTATTGGCGTCGCCCATTGGCGCAGCGCCTTCACTGGGCCGCCTCCAGCGCGGGCGGGACGCGGCCCTGCGCAATTTCGATCTGCTCGCGGAGAATTGCGAGCTTCGCAGTGGTGTCGGGCGTGTAGAGCTGATCCAGCGAGCGCGGCCCCTTGAAAGGATTATCGAGAATATATTGCACTGTCGCGGGACGCCCGGAGAGCACGACGACGTTTTCGGCAAGGTAGACCGCCTCGCGCAAATCGTGCGTGATGAGGACGCAGGTGAAACTTTCCTCGGCGCGCAAGGCGTGCATGATCTGCCAGAGATCCTCGCGCGTGAAGGCGTCGAGCGCGCCGAAAGGCTCGTCGAGGATCAGCACTTCCGGGCGATGAACCAGCGAACGGCAGAGCGAGGCGCGCTGGCGCATCCCCCCGGACAACTCCGACGGCCGCTTGTCCTCGAAGCCTTCCAGCCCCACCAGCTTCAGCAGCGACCGGCCGCGCTCCTCGCGCTGGGCACGGCTCATGGAATTGGGCACGATTTCGAGCGGCAGGAGAACATTGTTGAGGATGGTGCGCCATTCCAGCAGCACCGGGTTCTGGAACGCCATGCCGACCGTGTTGCGCGGACCCGTCACGCGCTCGCCATGCAGCCGCACCTCGCCTTCGTCGGGAATCATCAGCCCGGCGATGAGCCGTGTCAGCGTGGATTTCCCGCAGCCGGAAGGGCCGACGACCGACGTGAAAGAGCCGGGCGCGCAATGAATCGTCAGCGAATTGAGAACGGGCAGCACGCCGGTCTCAGTCCTGTAGGCGTGCGTGATGTTCTCAAGCGCGATATGCGCGTCCGTCATGGGCGCTCCGGAGATCGGCGTCCGGCGGCAGGATAACGCCGCCGGACAATGCGTCATTTCAGCATGAGGCTGCCGTCATCCGGCAGATAGGCGTCCGTGAAATATAAAGACGGATCGGGCGCGTTCTGGAACTCGTAGTTCTCCGCGAGCTGTTCCATAGCCTTGGCGAAACGCTCGGGGTCGATCTTGCCGATGCCGTTCGCTTCGACATAGGGCGTGACGACATTGGCGTCGAGCGCGAGCTGAAGCCGGCGCGTTTCAAGTTCGGCGTCCATGGCCGGATTGCGCTTGGCGATCATCTGCACGCCTGCCGCGGGATCAGCAATCACGTCCTTCCAGCCCTTTGCGATCGCACGTATGAAACCCGTGACCTTTTCGGGATTGGCCTGGGCGAAATCGGTGTTCACGATGATTGCATTGCCGTACAGGCTGAGCCCGTGGTCGGCCATCAGAATGACCTTGATGTCGTCTTCGGGCACGCCGAGGCGGACCAGATTGAGGAAGGCCGAGAACGAAAAGCCCGCAATGGCGTCGACCTTGCCTTCGGCGAGCATCGGCTCGCGGGTCGGGAAGCCGACCGGCTCGACGGTGATCTTGGAGACGTCGAGTTCATTGGCGCTGGCGAAAGCCGGGAACTGCGCCCAGGCTCCGTCGGGCGGCGGGGCGCCGAGGATCTTGCCTTCCAGATCCTTCGGCGCGCTGACGCCGAGCGAAGCGCGCCCGACGATCGAGAAGGGCGGCTTGTCATAGACCATCATGACCGCAGTGACGGGGGCGCCGGGATTCTGGTCGAGGAACTTGATGAGCGAGTTGATGTCGGCAAAACCGAAGGGAAAGGCGCCGGTCGCGACTTTCGGAATGGCGTCCAGTGAGCCCTGTCCTGCGGAAATCTCGACATCGAGGCCTTCGGTGGCGAAATGGCCGTTGTCGATAGCCGCGAAATAGGCGGCGGACGGCCCTTCGAATTTCCAGTCCAGCGCGAACGGCGTCTTGGTCTGGGCGTGCCCAATGGCGGCGCTTGCAATCAGCGCGGCCAGCGCAAACGCAAATCTTTTCATCGGCTGTGTTCCTGTTGGATCGGTATGGAGACTGAATTAAATCAGTCCGCGTTCGGCGCTGTCAACGCAAGACGGATTTTGCGCCGCAATCCGCTCTTGCATTTGTGGCGGCGGGTCAGCGTAAAGGCAATCTGCTGAAATATCATGCGTTTTGGACAGGTCTCTGCCTGAAACTTGCGCATCAGCCGGCATCAAGCGGCACACACCCCTTTGTGAATTGCGAAGCCGCCTCTTTTCCCCTAGATCGGTTTTCAGGCGAAATTCTCTCCCGATCAAAATTTTAACGTCATTATGGCTGACGATATGATTTTGCGGGTTTGAACCTTGAGGGACGACAGAGTTATGACACGACCGGAACATGCCCGGCCGGGCGCATCCCCATACCGGACCTTACGATCCGCTGCGGTGATAGTCGCGATGCTTGCAGCAGGGGCCATGCAGGCGCAGGACGCCCGCGCGCAGCAATTGGCAAATCTCGACAACTGGCTGAACTTCGACAACAAGAGCGAAAGCTGGTCGCCGGGATTCGACAAATCCTTCGCGCCGGAGATCGACCAGCAGCCCGAACGCGGCTATCCGTCCATTTCGGCAGCCAATATCGAGCCGATGAAGGCCGCGATCAAGCGTTACGCCGGCATCGTCGAGAACGGCGGATGGAACATCGTGCCCGAGGTCGAACTTCGCGTGGGCATGACTCATCCGGCGGTGGCGGAGCTTAGGCTCCGGCTGCAGATCGAAGGCGATCTCGGCGCCGATGCAGGCCGTTCCGAAACATTCGACTACTATGTCGAAAAGGCCGTCAAGACTGCCCAGACGCGGCATGGACTGGCGCCGACCGGCGTTGTGGACAAGGAGACTCTGGAAGCGCTCAATGTTCCCGCCAGTGCGATCCTGCGCAAACTCCGCACCAATCTGACGCGGATTCAGACGCTCGCCGCACCGACCAAGGGCCGTTACGTCTTCGTGAATATTCCCGCCGCCCAGATCGAGGCCGTCGAGAACGACCAGGTGGTTTCAAGGCATATCGGCGTCGTCGGAAAGTACGAACGCCAGACGCCTGTGCTCGAATCCGAGATTCATGAGATCAATTTCAACAAGGAATGGATCCTGCCGCCGACGGTCATTCGCGAAGATCTGCTCCCCAAGGCGCGGGGCAAGGAAGGCATCAAGGTCTTCGAACGTTACGGCGTCGATATATACCGGACTTACAACGACTATCTAAAGAATGTGAAGCTCGATCCGGCGGCAACGGACTGGAACGATCCGCAGGCGGAGAAATTCTTTTACGCGCAGGAACCCGGGCGCGACAACCCTCTCGGCTTCCTGAAGATCAACTTCCCGAACTCGCACGCCGTGTTCATGCATGACACACCCGGCAAGGAACTCTTTACGCGCAACTACCGGGCCGATAGCTCAGGCTGTATCCGCATCCAGAACATTGAGTTGCTGGCCGCCTGGCTGCTCGACGGCGAGGGCTGGGATCTTGAGCGCGTGAACGAGATGAAAGTGACGGGGGAGTCCCTGAACGTGCCGATCCGCAACCGCGTGAAGCTCTATTTCGCCTATGTCACGGCCTGGGCGACGCCGGACGGCGTGGCGCATTTCCGCCCCGATATCTACGAGCGCGACGGCGTGGGCGTGACGGCGACGGTGTATTGACCGCGGGCAGGCGTCCCGAAACGGTTTGGCGGCGGCGCGCAAGAAGCGGCCGCCGCTTTTCATTTGCTATGCCACCGGCAGCGTGCGCTTGGCAGTCGCTGCGGGCCGATAGTTTTGGCCGGATCAGGGCTCTTTCCGCATTATCACGCCGGGCAGCGACAGATCGCCCGAAGCTACCTTGTAAGTGCCGGTGACGCAGAGCAGCGGCGTTGCGCCATCCGGATGGACCTGCAATTTTGCGGCGACGGCGTCGAAATTGACATTCTCCGCACCCTCGACCGGAACGGTTATGCGCACTTCGCTCCCCTTGAGCAGCGGCGTCATGCCGGGGCTGTCCAGCGCGATGGGCAGACCGGGCGCGGTGGCTGGCAGCACCGCCTGTCCCGGCGAAATATCACGAACCTTCAAACCGCCTTCGCAGGCGCTGTCCTCGGTCAGAACTACCCAATGCGAATGCCATTCGGCGCCATCGTTCGTCGGGTCGCCGTCATTGTTTTCATCGAAAAGCGGCGTGTCGTCGAAATCGGGATGGGCGGTCACGGCGAGCGCCAGAATGCCGGAGCCCTTGTCGAAGCCGGCGGCCGAGGGATCGAGTTTCGTCGGCCAGACATAGGCGTCGACCTCCGCCCCCTTGAGCTGGCCGGTTTTTCCTGGCTTTTCCGCTCCGGCCTCGCCCGTGACTTCCATGATGAAGGTGACAAGGCGGCCATCCGTTATCGCCGAAGCGGATATGATGTCGAATGCCGGCGGCGCGGAGCCGTCGGACTTCGATTTGATGTCGTGAGCATTCGCCCCGGGTGAGGCGAGTGAAACCGCAATCAGGCCGGTTAGTGCCGATAAAAGACGCATGGATGAACTCCCAATGCTGGATTGCTTTAATGGTAGCGATTCGCTACTATCTATGGGCTAGCAGCAAAGGTTCGCCACGTCAATAACTAATAGCGAGTCGCTACAAATGAGCATTGCATCCCATGCGCTTGAGGCGGCGCATCTCATCGACCGGCTGGAAAGGCTGTCCCGAACGGGCGAGCCCGCCGCAGACCTTAACGCGGCGCAATGGGAAGCGCTGCGATATATCGCCCGCGCCAACCGCTTCTCGCGCACGCCCGCCGCCCTCGCCGACTATCTCGGATCGACCCGCGGGACCGTATCGCAAACACTGATCGCGCTTGAGAGCAAGGGCTTCATCGAGCGCCGGCCGAGCCTTCGCGACAAACGGTCTGTCTCGCTTGGTCTGACAGGGAAAGGCGAGGCGGCGCTGGAGAGCGATCCCCTGCTCGTTCTGGCGCGCGATATACAAGCTGCGGCGGAAGACGCCGCAGAAACGCTCGTTCAGGTCCTGCGCGCAACGCTTCTCGCCATGATCCGGCGGAACCAGGGACGGGCCTTCGGCGTATGCCGCACATGCGTCCACTTCCGCAAGAATGCGCTGCCGTCATCGGAGGGACCGCACCGCTGCGCCTTGCTGGACGAACCCTTGTCGGAGGCGGACAGCGGTTTGATCTGCGTCGAGCAGGAAGCCGCGGCCGGTTGATGGAATTGCCGGAGCCTTGTCAAAGCGCGCATGTGTATACCCGGCAATGGCTGGATTACGCCGCGCCAAGGCATGATATAGTCCGCTCATGAGCGTGAGTCGCAAACAAGCGTTGGAAGCCGGGCCGTCATCCGAAATCGAGGCGAAGGCAAGCCCGACGATCCCACTGTCGCAGCGGGCGATGGCGGGCGTCGCGCCGCCATATCTGAACGGACTCAACCCCGAGCAGCGCGAGGCGGTCGAGACGCTGGACGGCCCTGTGCTGGTGCTCGCGGGCGCGGGAACCGGCAAAACGCGGGTGCTGACCACGCGCATCGCGCATATTCTTGCG
>CAYOUE010000025.1:0-14939 GCA_964407075.1 uncultured Hyphomicrobiaceae bacterium | reverse complement strand
GATCCTCGCCGTTACCTTCACCAACAAGGCCGCGCGCGAGATGAAGGAGCGCGTGGGCCAGCTTGTCGGCGGCGCGGTCGAGGGGATGCCCTGGCTCGGCACTTTCCACTCCATCGGGGCGCGCATATTGCGCTATCACGCCGAGCTTGTGGGACTCCAGCCGTCCTTCACCGTGCTCGATACGGACGACCAGTTGCGGCTCATGAAACAGGTCATCGAGGCCGAGAAGCTGGATGTGAAGCGCTGGACGCCGCGCCATCTGGCCAGCCTGATCGACAGCTGGAAGAATCGCGGGCTGACGCCGGACAAGGTGTCGGCGGGCGAGGCGTTCGCCTTCGCCAACGGCAAGGGCGCGGAGCTTTACGCCGCCTATCAGAAGCGGCTGAAAGAGCTGAACGCGGCCGATTTCGGCGATCTGCTGCTGGAGAATATCCGCCTGTTCACGGAAAACCCGGAAATACTCAAGAGCTTTCACGACCGTTTCCGCTTCGTGCTGGTGGACGAATATCAGGACACCAATGTCGCGCAATATCTCTGGCTGCGACTGCTCGCTCAAGGAAGCCATAATGTCTGCTGCGTCGGCGACGACGACCAGTCGATCTATGGCTGGCGCGGCGCGGAGGTGGACAATATTCTTCGCTTCGAGGCCGATTTTCCCGGCGCGAAGGTGATCCGGCTGGAGCGCAATTACCGCTCGACAGGCAACATCCTCGGTGCGGCATCGCATCTGATCGCCAATAATCAGGGCCGGCTCGGCAAGACCCTGCACACAGAGGACGCGCCCGGCGAAAAACTGACCGTGCGCGGTCTGTGGGACGACGAGTCTGAAGCGCGCACCGTCTCCGACGCCATCGAGGAGTTGCGCCGCGACGGGCATTCGCTCAACGAAATCGCCATTCTTGTGCGCGCCTCCTTCCAGATGCGCGCCTTCGAGGACCGTTTCGTCGCCATCCATCTGCCCTATCGCGTCATCGGCGGCCCGCGCTTCTACGAGCGCCAGGAAATCAAGGACGCCATCGCCTATCTCGACGTGGCGCAAAATCCGGCGAACGACCTGAAGTTCGAGCGCATCGTCAATGTGCCCAAGCGCGGACTCGGCGAGACGGCGGTGCGCCGCATTCATCAGTTCGCAAGAGCCGAGGGCGCGCCGCTGTTCCATGCCGCGCAGACGCTGTCTCAAACCGAAGATCTCAAGCCTCAGGCCCGCAAACCGCTCGCCGCGCTCGTGAAATCCTTCGAACGCTGGCGCGATCTGCTCAAATCCATGCCGCACACCGAGGTCGCTCAGATCATGCTGGACGAGTCCGGCTACACGGCGATGTGGCAGAACGACAAGTCGCCCCAGGCTCCGGCGCGGCTGGAAAACCTCAAGGAACTCATACGCTTCATGGACGAGTTCGATACGCTCGGCGCGTTTCTGGAGCATGTCTCGCTGGTCATGGACGCCGATCAGGCGACCGACGGCGACCGGGTCAGCGTCATGACGCTGCACGCCGCCAAGGGGCTGGAGTTTGACACCGTTTTCCTGCCCGGCTGGGAGGAAGGGCTGTTCCCGCATCAGCGTTCGATGGACGAGAACGGCGTCGAGGGGCTGGAGGAGGAGCGCCGCCTCGCCTATGTCGGCATCACCCGGGCGAAGAAGCGCGCAAATATCTCCTTCGTACAGAACCGCCGCGTGCACGGCCTCTGGCAGACCGCCATACCCTCGCGCTTCGTCGATGAACTGCCTGATGCGCATGTCGACGCCATCCAGGATACGAGGGGCATGGGACATTATGGCCACGCTTCCGGATTTTCCGATGTATGGGCTGGCGGCGCGGTGGACGGCGGCTATTCAAGCCCCGGCTGGCGGAGGGCGCATAGCTACTATCAGGCGCAACAGAGCGGTCCGGGTGGCGGCGGGCGCAGCGCGGCCCCTGTCATAGAGGGTGAACTCGTCGCTTCAAGCAGCGCCGACGCAGCCGGTTTCGAGACGGGCGACCGGGTTTTTCACGACAAGTTCGGCTATGGCGAAATCGCCGAAATCGACGGCAACAAGCTGACCGTGGACTTCGACAAGGCCGGGCGCAAGCGGGTTGTCGCCTCATTCGTGACCCGCCCCTAGAGGCAGGGCGGAACCGGGCACTCATCGCTTTCCGCCCCCGAACTTTCATAATATTATGCCACCCTCGATCACTTGTGGTTCATAGTTGAGTAACCATAGTGCCGCCGCAGGTCATATCCGAAGACCGCCTGAAGCCGGAGCCGAATCCATGAACGAAGCGAGTCCGATCCGGGCCGAGGCCGTAGCTTTAACCCGAGATGCGTTCATACCCGTGTCCAGACCCGATATCATCAAAGCCCTTACTGCGGATGCATATTGGACCAATCCGGAGCAGCGCAGCCATGCGGAAAACGTGCTGAGGCTGATCGGTATGCTCCGGCAGCACCAGTCTGCGGAAACGCTCAACAGGATGAGCGAGATCTACGACCCGTTCAATCCCGACGACGAGACCGTCAATATTGTCGAGGCTTCGGAAATGGAGCGGCTCGAAAAACGGCGCATGTTCAATAGTAAGCTCAAGGATCTCGTGACAAGCGCGAATTTCCGCGAGCTGACGCCGGACGAACTTGAGGAAATATTCGAAAAGGCGTCGCCGGACGGCGTGCATGTGGAAGTCGAATTCGGCGAATATGAAGTGCGGCTCATGTTCTACCGCGGCGCCTCGACAATGCGGAAACGGAAACGCGATGCGCGCAAGCTGTTCCTGAAGCACACCGAGTTCGACGTCGACATCTTCGAGCGCCTGTTTCTCGCCATCAAGCTCAAGCCCGAGGAACAGCGCATCCGAGAGTTGATGCAGGAAAACGGCATAGACGAAAAGAAAGCGCGCAAGAAGCTCGCCAAGATGCGCAGTATGTTGCCGCCAGCCTGTTCGAGCGATCACATCTACATCAAGATTTTCAAGGATATTCCGCGCTTCGACGTGGAGATGCTTTTTCCCAATATCCGCGTCAAGATGAAATACAAGGACAAGCTGCAACTCGGCGGCAGCGCGCTGTTCGGTGCAGCCACCTGGGCGATCGGCACCGCTTCCAAGCTCATCGTTGCGGTCGCGATCTCGCCGGTCGTTCTGGCGGGAACGCTGATAACCGGGGTCGGCGGCATCATGTATGCGCAGGTCCGCAATATCTTCATCACCCGCGACCGCTACCGTATGCAGCTTGCGCAAAGCCTCTATTTCCAGAACATCGCCAACAATCAGGCCGCGCTCGCGCTGATGGTGGACGAAGCCGAGGAAGAAGACGTCAAGGAGGAGGCGCTGCTCTACGCGCATCTCTGCCAGACGCCCACCCATACCTCTCAACTCGAAAATCTTCGTATCCGCATCAATGCGTTCCTGTTCAAGAATTTCGGCGTCGACGTCGATTTCGATATCCATGACGCGCTGACGCGACTGATCGCGCGCGGGCTAGTCACGCAATCGCCTGCAGGCGAGCTGCGCGCCATGCCGCCCGAAGAGGCCGCGCCGTTTCTCAGAAACGCCTGGGCCCGCCTGGCCGCTCCGCGGTAGAGCATGACAGGCTACAAGGCTGAAATCCGAGCCGCCCCGGAAGACGTGGAACGGCTGACGTGCCTGTTCAGCGAAATGCTGGACCCGCCGCCGGCGATCAGCACGCGGGAGACAGATGGCGGCTGGCTTATCGAGCTGTATTTCGAGGCTCTTCCGGATCGGGCTGCGCTGAACGCAGTAGCCGGCTGCCATGAACGGCCCGATGCGATCATCAGTCTGCGTCTTGATCCGTTGCCTGGCGAAGATTGGGTGGCGCTGACTCAGCAAGGCCTGCATCCCATCCGCGCGGGCAGGTTCTTCGTGCATGGCAGCCATGACAGGCATCGCGCGGCCAGCGAGCCTTTCGCCATTGAGATCGACGCCGGGCAGGCCTTCGGCACGGCCCATCACGGTACCACGCGCGGCTGCCTCGTCATGCTCGACCGGCTGGCCAAGGCGAAACGCTACACAGCCGCGCTTGATCTTGGAACCGGGTCGGGCGTGCTGGCCATCGCAGCGGCGAAATCGCTTTCTCGTCAGGTCATCGCAGCCGACATCGACCCGGTTGCGGTCCGGGTCGCGCGGCAGAATTTCGCTCTGAACGGAGTAAAGGACCGCGTGCGTGCGCTCCACGCCTCGCGCCCGGATCATCCAGGGCTCGCCGCCAGCGCACCGTTTCCGCTGATCGTCGCCAATATCCTTGCCGGGCCGCTCATCCGGCTGGCGCCGGGCCTGCGCCGGATCACCGCAAGGGGCGGCGACCTCATCCTTTCGGGGCTGCTCGATCATCAGGCCGGAACCGTCCAGGCGCATTACCGGGCGCAGGGCTACGTGTCGCGCGCAAGCCTGTCCATCGAGGGCTGGACGACGCTTCTGATGCGCTATTCCGGCGCTGACAAGGAAAAAGCCGTCAGGATCGCTCCTGACGGCTCTTCGTGAGGCTCAGGGAGGCGCGCGCACGCTCCTGCCTCAAAACGGATTACGAGCGGTCTTTTGCTCCGAAAATCTCGGTGATCTGCTCTTCGCTGTAGCCGATCTTGCGCAAGGTATCCGCGTCATAGGTCCGCAGGTGCTGCATCACCAGCCGGTTCGCTTCCCGCTGGCGGGATGCAATGATCGAGTTCATTACCCTGGAGAAGACGCCGCTCTTCGGCTTCTTCGCAATTTCATATCCCAATGCGGGATCGTAAGTCGTCGCCATGATCGTATCCTTGTTCTGCTCATCATGCGGTCTTGCGCCGCTTATTGCTGTTCGATGAAGCGAATATCGCATCGAAGCAGGATCATGAGTACCCGGGCAGATGGCATCACAGCAATGCGCCAGACGCATAGCAGAAATAAAAACGTCATAAAGCGACGACGTTTGAGGCCATACGGATTGACATGATTATGAGTGAACGCAGGTTTCTCATGGGATGTCTTGGTTTTTTTTTCGCAAATGCGAAAGAGTTGCCAACAACGACGCCTTTGCAGAATCGATAAAACAGCCGCATATGGCAACAGATTTTAACCTTGTGAAGATCGTATGGCCTGCTATGCATGGAATGAAACAAGGTTGCAGCGCAGCATTGCAAAATTGCATAGCTTGACGACAATCATGCAAATCTCCGCATTGAAATCGCCTTGATCGAGCAGCCCCGAAAGCCTAGAAGACCCGATGTTTCAAAATTTCGATGATATCGGCGGATCGGCGCACAGCGCCGAACGGCTGGCCACGCTGAGGTCGGAGCTTGCAAGCCTTTCGCTTTCCGGCTTCATCATTCCCCGCTCCGACGAATTCCAGAACGAATTCGTGGCTCCGGACGCCGAGCAGCTTCGGTGGCTTACGGGCTTTTCCGGATCGTGGGGAACAGCCGTCGTGCTCGAAGACCGGGCCGCCCTCGTCATCGACGGGCGCTACACGCTGCAGGCCGCCGCACAGGTGGACATTTCAGCCTACGATATCGTCAACATCAACGACACCAGCCTGGCGGACTGGCTGAAGGGGCATCTCAAATCCGGCTCCCGGCTGGGCTACGATCCCCGCCTGCACACAGTTTCGCAAATCGACAGTCTGAAGAAGACGACTGACGGGATCGGGGCAGATCTGGTTCCGGTCGAGCCAAATCCGCTCGCCCGCCTTTGGACGGACCGCCCCGTTCAAGAGATACAGCCGCTGGAGCTGCATCCTGTCGAATATGCCGGAGTCGGCGCGGATGAGAAAATCGCCGGCATACAGACGCAACTCGCCGAGGCCGGGCGCGATGCGGCGGTTATCGGCCCGCTGGACTCGATCGCATGGCTGTTCAACATCCGTGGCCGCGACCTGCCGCATACGCCATTCGTCATCGCGCACGCCATCGTTCCGGCCAGCGGCAAGGCGCAGCTCTTCGTCGATGGCAGAAAGATCACAGCCGAGGCGCGCGAAGGCTTGTCGGAAATAGCCGAGATCGCCGAACCTGCCGAACTGGCGGCGCGCCTGCAGGCGCTCGGCGCGCAAAAGGCGCGCGTGCAGCTGGATCCCGCGACCGTGTCCCGCTGGTGCTGGAATCTGCTTACGGAAGCCGGCGCGCGCATCGAGAAAGCCGCCGACCCATGCATTCTGCCGAAGGCGCGCAAGAACGGCGCGGAAATCGCCGGAAGCCGCGCCGCCCATCTGCGCGACGGAGCCGCGATGGCGCGCTTCATGGCTTGGTTTGACGCGGCCGCGCCTTCCGGATCGCTTGACGAGATCGCCGCCGCCCGGAAGCTGGAGGAGTTTCGCCGCGAAAGCAATCTGCTGCGCGACATCAGTTTCGACACGATCGCAGGTGCGGGGCCGAACGGCGCGATCGTCCATTACCGTCCCAGCCACGCCACCAACCGCCGGATCGAGCCGCAGAACCTGTTCCTCATCGACTCCGGCGGGCAATATCGCGACGGCACGACGGACATAACCCGCACGCTCGCCGTCGGCACACCCACGGACGAGATGCGGCGGCATTACACGCTGGTGCTGCGCGGCCATATCGCCATCGCCACGGCGCGCTTTCCAAGGAATACGCGCGGCTCGCATCTCGACGCCTTCGCCCGGCGTCCGCTCTGGGAGGCGGGCCTCGACTTCGATCATGGCGTCGGCCACGGAGTCGGCAGCTTTCTCGGCGTGCATGAAGGGCCGCAAAGCATCTCGCGGCGCGAGAGCGTGGCGCTGGAGCCGGGGATGATCCTGTCGAACGAGCCGGGCTACTACCGTGAAGGGCGATACGGCATTCGCATCGAGAACCTGGTCCTGGTGACGGAGCCGGAAGATGTCCCCGGAGGCGATCGCCCGATGATGGGTTTCGAAACGCTGACGCTCGCGCCGTTCGACCGGCGGCTGATCGACGTTTCGCTGCTGCGCGACGACGAAGTCGAATGGATCGACGCCTATCACGGCCGCGTGCTGGACGCTCTGGAAAACCTGCTGGATGAAGACACGGCCCGCTGGCTCAAGGACGCCGCCTCGCCGCTGAAATAACGTTCTCCCCGAGCTATTGCGAAAAGAACTCTTCGAACCACGACCGTCTCGGAGCGCTCTCGCGGGAACTGGCGACAGGCGTGCCCAGGGTTGTATCCTCCCGCCTGATCGTTCCTGTTTCGCTGAACAGGTTGTCCCAGATCGAGTTGCCCGAAGGTTGCCGGGGGCGATCCCGCCCGGCGAGATGATTTGTCCCCGGCAGGAAAGCCGGCTCCTTGTTAAGGTGGGCGTAAACCATGATGTCGCGCCAGATCTTTGTCGGCAGCGAGCCGCCCGTGACGCGCTTCATCGGCGTGAAGTCGTCATTGCCCAGCCATACCCCCGCGACGTAGTGCGCCGTGTAGCCGATGAACCATGCGTCGCGGTAATCCTGCCCGGTGCCGGTCTTGCCGGCCGCCGGATGCGGATCGAGCGACCCCTGGTTTGCAGTGCCGTAAAGGATGGTCGCGGTCAGCATATCGTTCATTTCCGCAACAGGGCGCTCACTGACGATGCGGCCCCAGTTCGTGCGGCCGACGTCATGAATGACCTCACCGCGCGCATCTTTCACGATCTTGATGATATGCGGCCTTGCGCTGAAGCCGCCATTGGCGAATGGCACATAGGCGGAGGCCAGCTCCAGAAGGGATACGCCGGACGTGCCGAGCGCGATGGAAGCGTTCGGCTCCAGTTTCGCGGCGATGCCGAGCCGGTGCGCGGTCTTCACGACCTCCTCGCGCCCGGCCCATTCCGTCAGCCGCACCGACACCGTGTTCATGCTCTTCGCCAGCGCCTCGCGCAGCGTCACATCGCCATGATAGCGGTCATTGTAATTCGCGGGCTCCCAGTTGCCGATGCGCAGGGGGCCGTCATGGACCCTTGACTCCGGCGTCAGGCCCTTTTCGAGCGCGGTGAGGAACACGAAGGGCTTGAAAGTCGAGCCGGGCTGGCGCTGGCTCCGCAATCCACGGTTGAACTGGCTTTTCTGATAGTCGCGCCCGCCAATCAGAGCCCTGACAGCACCTTCGCGGTCGATGACGACAGCGGCAGCTTCGCCGGCATTATAGTCCGGGCCTTCACGGTCCATATGGTCCTGTAGCGTGCGCTGCACGACGGCCTGAAGCTCGTAGTCGATGGTGGTCTCGACGACCATATCCGCCTCCAGGTCCAGACCCAGTTCAGGCAGTTGCTGCATCACCGCGTCAATCACGAAACCATAGCTCTCGGCGGGCAGATGCGTGCGCAGGGGCGGCGGATTGTCGATCGTCTCGAAATAAACGCTGTCGGGGATATCGCCGTTGGAGCGCATCGCGGTCAGCACGACTCTGCCCCGCTCCAGCGAGCGTTCGTAATTGTTCGTCGGCGCATAATGGTTCGGCGCGCGGATCAGCCCTGCGAGCATGGCGGCCTCATAAAGCCCGATCTCGCTGACGTCCTTGCCGAAATAGTGCTGCGAAGCGGCGGCGACGCCGTAATTCCCGGCGCCGAAGTAGATGCGGTTGAGGTAAAGCTCCAGGATCTGCTTCTTCTCGAAACGGTATTCGAGCGACAGTGCAAGCAGAACCTCTTCGATCTTTCGCCAGTAAGTCCGGTCGGGCTTGAGGAAAAGCACTTTCACGAGCTGCTGGGTTATGGTGCTGCCGCCCTCGACGACTCGGCCGGCGCGGTAATTGCGAATGAAGGCGCGCGTGATGCCGATGGGGTCGAAGCCGAAATGATAATGAAAACGTCTGTCTTCGGTCGTGAGCACGGCCTGAACCATATGCTCCGGCATCTCTTCGAGCCTGACGTGACTCCGCCTCATGCCCTTTTCGGATATGACCCTGTCGTCGGCGGCGAGAATAGTGATCTTTGCCGGCTGTTTGGCGAGGCCCGCGGAAAGCGGATCCTCGGCCATCAGCGAATAGACCGTCACGGCCCCGACGAGCACGACGGCGAACCAGATCGCGGCCACGAATCCCCAATACAGCACGAAGCGCGCGGCGCGCACCTTGAAGGACCGCGGTTTCTTCACGATCCGCGGTTCGGGCGCGGGCCGGGTCTTCCTCGCGGACTTTTTCCGGAACAGGCGTCCGAACCGGCCTGCGCCTGAAGGATTTGCTGCGTCGGACCCTGCGGATGCGGCGGTTTTCCGCTGCGCCTCCTGCTCCTTGACGATGAAACTCGGCAGCGGCTCTTCGCGGACGGCGCCCTCGGACGGCGTTTCGCCATAGCCGCGGTCTGTCACCCCGCGCAAGCGCTCCCGCTCGGATTCGGCCTGTTCTTCAAGCGTCACCATGAGCGACTTGTGCGAGCCGCGGGAGAAGAACGGACGGTCTTTTTGCTCGTCGGAAGCCATGATGTCCATATTCCGGTGAAAACGGCCGCAGCCTGACCATGCCGGCACATTTAGCGGCAAGTTATGGCAAGAAGCAGGACATGCGTAAAATTAATGAAACTATTGTCATTCTGGCGTGGGATCGAAGCCGTAACGCGCCGGGAAATCCATGCGATCAACCTTTCAGCCGGCGCTCCGGAACCCCGAGTGCATCGGCGAGCCGGGCCTGCGCCGAGCCTGGCTTCATAGGCTTCTGCTGGCTTTCATGCGGCGACCAGCCGGACAGGTGAATGATCTCGAAGCTCGCCCTGACCCGCCCGCCGCCCGCTGCGAAACTCTCCCGGTAGATTTCCATCGCCCGGTTCAGCGTGGCGCGGCGCAGCGGCGTCTTCCTGCGCGCTTGAAGAACATTGCCCGCTCCCATGGCGCGCAGTTCGCGCATCAAGGCCAGCGGCGTTTCATAGGTCGCGGTGACGCAATCGCTGTCCGCGACCGGCAGAGCGAAACCGGCCCGCTGAAGAAGGACGCCGAAATCGCGCAGATCGGCCATCGGCGAGACGCGGGGACTGAGACCGCCTTCCAGCTCGATCTCGGCCTGCCCGAACGCTTCGCGCAATTCCCGAAGCGTCGCGCCGCCCATCAGCGCGCCGAGAAACAGCCCGTCCGGCTTGAGCGCGCGCCGGATCTGGATCAGCGCCCCCGGCAGATCATTCGCAAACTGCAGCGACAGGGCCGATGCGATCAGGTCGAAAGCGCCATCCCGGAATGGCAGCGCTTCCTCATCCGCCTGGACGCGGGGCGTCGGGCATTGCGCAAGAAGCGGGGCGCTCGCCTCCATCGAGACGAGAAGCTCCGCGCCTGGCTGCGAACGCGCAACCTCGCGCGTCAGGACGCCGTTCTGAGCGCCCAGCACCAGGACCCGTGAAAAGCGGCGCTGGACGGCGGCTAACCGCTCCGCCAAGTCGGAGGCTGCGCGTTCGAGCAGAAATCCGGGCATACCGCCCGCCGCGGCGGCGCGGGCGCGGCGGCGCATGAGCAGCGATTTGTCGAAAAGGTGCGGAACGCCCACGGCGAAAGCCTTACGGTTTCTACGATCTTGTCCCAGATTTAGGCTGCATTACGCTGATGCGAAAGTGCGAATGGCTTGGCGGACGCAGATGAAAGCAGAAATGCGCCCCGCGGGCGATCTCAAGGTCATGTTTGCCGATCTGGGCCGCTGGACGCAGGGGCATCTGCGTTACGCCGCCGATCTGCTCCTGCCGCCGGTCTGCGTCAATTGTCACGAGCCGGTCTGCGATCATGGCGTTCTTTGCGCAACCTGCTGGCGGGATGTGGCTTTCATCACCCCGCCCGTATGCGACCGTCTCGGCCTGCCGCTCCACGTTTCCGGCGATGACGGCGACGGACCGGCCATCTCCACGGCCGCCCTGCGCAATCCGCCGGTGTTCCGCCGCGCGAGGGCTGCGGCGCGTTTCAGCGGCGTCATGCGCCACCTGATCCATGGGTTTAAATATTCCGACCGGCACGAGGCAGCAGGCATGTTCGCGCGGCTGATGCAGGCGGCCGGCGCCGAGCTTTTACGGGACGCGGACGTGCTGATTCCTGTCCCGCTGCACCGGCGCAAGCTGTATCAGCGCCGCTTCAACCAGTCGGCAGTCCTGGCGCAGATCCTTTCACGGCTGACCGGAATTCCGGCCGACTGCGCCACGCTTCTCCGCACCAGGCACACGGCGAGCCAGGCCGGACTGTCGCAGGCCGAACGTCCCGCAAATGTTTCCGGCGCTTTTGCGGTCCGAAGCGGCTTTGCGTCCAAAATCATGACCAGGCGAATACTCCTGATCGACGACGTCATCACGACAGGCTCGACCCTGAACGCCTGCGCGCAGGCTCTGCTCGATGCGGGCGCGGCACAGGTCGATTGCCTCGCCATCGCGATGGTCGCAGGCTGTTCGGAAGACGACTGACGCGGGAGCAGGTCAGCGCAGCGGCAGCAGTTCAAGCGCCCGGCTTGTGCCTCCATACGCCCCCGCGGGCTTACGCGCGGCTGCGTGAAGCTGTAAGCTGATTCCTGAACGTCACGAACAGCAAGCAGGCCCGATCGATGGATGAAAAGACCCTGAGGGAAGCCGCGCTCGACTATCACCGGCTGCCGACGCCGGGAAAGATCTCCGTTACGCCGACAACCGGGCTTCTGAACCAGCTCGACTTGTCTCTGGCCTATTCGCCGGGCGTAGCCTATGCGTGCACCGCCATCGCCGAAGATCCCGGACAGGCCGCCGAACTTACCTCGCGCAGCAATCTCGTTGCTGTCATCACCAACGGCACCGCCGTGCTCGGCCTCGGCAATATCGGTCCGCTCGCCTCCAAGCCGGTCATGGAGGGCAAGGGATGCCTGTTCAAGAAGTTCGCGGGAATCGACGTCTTCGACATCGAGGTCGCCGAGACCGATCCGGACAAATTCATTGACATCGTGGCTGCGCTTGAGCCGACATTCGGGGGCATCAATCTGGAGGACATCAAGGCTCCGGAATGCTTTCACATCGAGCGCACGCTGCGCGCGCGGATGAAGATCCCGGTGTTTCATGACGACCAGCACGGCACGGCGATCATCGTCGCCGCCGCAATCCTGAACGGGCTGCGGCTTGCGGAAAAGGATATCTCGAAGGCAAGGCTGGCAGTATCGGGCGCGGGAGCGGCGGCGCTCGCATGTCTCGATCTCCTGTGCAGCCTCGGGATGCAGCGCGGAAACATCTTCGTCTCCGACATTGACGGCGTGGTCTACGAAGGGCGCACCGTAAACATGGACCCGGAAAAAGCCCGCTATGCTCAGCCAACCGGGGCGCGGACTCTCTCGGAGATCGTGGAGGGCGCGGATATTTTCCTCGGCCTCTCCGCAGGCAATGTGCTGAAGCCCGAGATGATCCGCAGCATGGCCGATGTCCCTATCATCATGGCGCTCGCCAATCCGACGCCGGAAATCGACCCGGATGTCGCGCGCGAGGTCCGGCCGGACGCGCTGATCGGCACCGGGCGCTCCGATCATCCCAACCAGGTCAACAATGTGCTGTGCTTTCCGTTCATCTTCCGGGGTGCGCTCGATGTCGGGGCCACGGCGATAAACGAGGACATGAAGAAAGCAGCCGTCACCGCTATCGCCGATCTGGCTCATGCGGAGGTTTCCGACATTGTCGCCGAAGCCTACTTGCAACACCCCACTGGCTTCGGCCCGGATTATCTGATCCCGAAACCGTTCGATCCCCGCCTTATCGTCAAGATTGCGCCGGCCGTGGCGAGGGCGGCGATGGACAGCGGCGTCGCAACCCGTCCGATCACGGACTGGAACGCCTATTGCCAGACATTGGCGCAGTTCGTCTACCGTTCCGGGGCGAGCATGAAGCCGGTCTTCGACGCCGCGAAAGCCTCCGAGCAACGCGTGCTCTATGCAGAGGGCGAGGAGGAGAATGTCCTGCGCGCCGCCCAGGTCGTCGTCGATGAGGGGCTGGCTTATCCGGTGCTGCTGGGGCGGACGGACGTCATCGAGCAGCGCATCCGCCGTTATGGCCTGCGGCTGCGGGTCGGAGAGAATTGCGAAGCGGTGAACATTCTGAGCGATCAACGCTATCGCGAACTGGTCGCCGGCTATTACGAACTGACCAAGCGGAAGGGCGTAACGCCCGCCATCGCGAAAGAGGCCATGCGAACCCGTCCTACGCTTATCGGTGCGATGCTGCTCCAACGCGGCGACACCGACGCCATGCTATGCGGCACGACCGGCGTCTATTTCGATCATCTGCGAGAGGTGCGCGACGTCATCGGACCCCGGCCCGGCGTGAAACTGTTCGCCGCAATGAACATGATTATGCTGCCCGAGCGGCAGATTTTCATCTGCGACACGCAAGTCAATCTCAATCCGAATGCGGAGGAACTGGCGGAGATCGCAATTCTGGCCGCAGAGGAAGTGCGGCGTTTCGGCCTGACGCCGCGTATAGCGATGCTGTCGCATTCCAGTTTCGGATCGTCGGAATGCGCTCAGGCGCAAACTGTCCGTGACGCGCTGGCTATTGTCGAGCAGGCCGCGCCGGAGCTGACCGTCGAAGGCGAGATGCAGGGCGACGCCGCGCTCTCGTCCCGGGTCATGGACGCCGCATTCACCGGAGCGCGCGTCCCGGGAAACGCGAATTTGCTGGTGATGCCGAACCTGGACGCCGCCAATATCGCGCATGGGCTGTTGCGCATGGCGGTCAGCAACGGCATTACGGTGGGGCCGATCCTGCTCGGCGCGGCGCAGCCGGTCCACATCGTCGATCCGAACACCAGCGTGCGCCGGATCGTGAACATGACCGCGCTTGCGGCGGCCGACGCGGCGGCGCAGCGTAGAGCCGAAAGCGGTGAGGCCGTTGCGGCTGGATAACCTGATTGACGCGGGGACAGGGATACGGATGCGGATATTGCTGACGATGTTATTTGCGGCGGTCCTGGGTTCGGGCGCGATGGCTGATGCCGGAGATCGTACGCCGCATACCGCCTGCGAAAACCGGATCGGCGCCGATGAGAGGTTGCTGATCTGCCGTTTCGATCCGCGCGAGCACCGGATCAGGCTGTTCCTTCAGGACGGGGACGGCAATTACTACCGGCATTTCACATCTCTGCAACGGAGCCTTACCGCGCGCGGCGATACGCTCCGCTTCGCCATGAATGCGGGCATGTATCACGCCGACCGCTCGCCGGTCGGGCTGTTCGTGGAGGACGGGGCGACGCTCAAGAGCGCGAATACGAAGGACGGACCGGGCAATTTCCATCTCAAGCCCAACGGCATCTTCTATATCGCCGCGGACGGGCGCGCGGGCGTTCAGGAGACCGGCGCATTCCTCAAGTCGAAGCGCAAGGTCCGCTTCGCCACGCAATCCGGGCCGATGCTTGTGATCGAAGGAAAAATCCATCCGCGCTTCATACCGGACTCGCCGTCGAAGAAGCGCCGCAACGGCGTTGGCGTCACCAGGGACGGGCAGGTGATTTTCGTCCTGTCAGACAGCCTCGTCAGTTTCGATAGCTTTGCGCGGCTGTTCCGCGACGAACTGAAGACGCCGAACGCGCTCTATCTCGACGGCACCATTTCACGTATTCATGCGCCCGCGCTTGGGCGCAGCGACGCCGGTTTCGCGATGGGGCCCATCGTCGGCGTTGTCGAGGCGGACAAGACTGCCGAGACCGGAAACTCGCCCGCCGAGTAGCGCCCCGCTTGCAATCTGCGCGGTTCAGATGCACACTCATGCATACCCGAGGGGGGCCGCCGGCAGGCGGCTGAGACTGGGCTGACGCCGCCCGGCCACTCTTAGAACCTGATCCGGCTAGAACCGGCGTAGGGACGGAGCGACCGACATGATTTTCTTCCCCTGTCCTGGTCTTAAAGCCTGCCGGATCCGCTCGCAGCCTCATCTTTCCGGCCGCCTTTCCGTAATTGGAGACGACACATGAACAAGCCGCACCGCCCCGGCGCGATCGAGCCTTTCCGCGTGACCACCGGTCCGATAACCGGATCGCGCAAGGTCTATGCGCAACTCGACGGCCTCAGCGTGCCGCTGCGCGAGATCCCGCTGGCGCCAAGCGCGGACGAGCCGCCGGTGCGCGTCTATGA
>CAYOUE010000024.1:0-26029 GCA_964407075.1 uncultured Hyphomicrobiaceae bacterium | reverse complement strand
TGGATGTGCAGGACATCGGCTGCGATTTCTACGTCTTCACCGGCCACAAGGTTTACGGGCCATCCGGCATCGGCGTGCTTTACGGGAAGCGCGCGCATCTGGAAGCCATGCCGCCCTTCCTCGGCGGCGGCGAAATGATCGACACGGTACGCGAGGACGGCGTCACATATGGTGCGCCGCCCTACAAGTTCGAGGCGGGAACGCCGCCCATCGCGCAGGCGGCGGGGCTCGACGCCGCGCTCAACTACATGATGGCGATCGGCAAGGACGCCATCGCCGCGCATGAGGCGGATCTGCGCGACTATGCGATGGAGAGGCTCGGGGCGATGAATTCGCTGCGGATCTTCGGCCGCGCGCCGGACAAGGGCGCAATCGTGTCCTTCGCGCTCGAAGGCGCGCACGCTCATGACGTCGCCACGATTCTCGACCGCTCCGGTGTCGCGGTGCGCGCGGGCACCCATTGCGCCGAGCCGCTTCTGGCCCGATATGGCGTGACGTCGACCTGCCGCGCGTCCTTCGGCGTCTACAATACGCGCGAAGAGGTCGATGCGCTCGCCGAAGCGCTGGTCAAGGCGCAGAGTTTTTTCTCGTAAGAGGCGTTGTCATGGAACAGGATTTCACCAATTTCGACAAGAAGCCGGTTCCCGACGCGGAGCCGCCCAGGCCTGAACAGCCCGTTCCCGAAGCTGCGTCCGGTTCGGCCTTGAGCAAGGAGGAACTGGATCGTCTGAGCACGGACATCATCGCTGCGCTCAAGACGGTCCACGATCCGGAAATCCCGGCCGACATTTACGAGCTGGGCCTGATCTACAGGGTGGATGTCGATGACGACCGCAACGTCACCGTCGACATGACGCTGACGACCGCGGGCTGCCCGGTCGCCGGCGAGATGCCGGTCTGGGTCGAGAACGCCGTCAGCGCCGTCGAGGGCGTCAACCGCGTGGACGTCAACCTGACCTTCGATCCGCCCTGGGACATGAGCCGCATGTCGGAAGAGGCGCAGATTGCCCTGGGGATGTTCTGATGGCGCGGGTTGTAAAGTCTTAACCCGGTCTGATATTGAATCCCGCCAAATACTTTTGCTTCTGACCGCCTGCCCCTGTGAGGTCGGCTCTGACACTTTCCGACGAATTCATCCTCTTCGTGCTGATCGGCGCCGTTCTGGCGCTGCTGATATGGGGGCGCTGGCGCTACGACTTCATTGCATTCGGCGCGCTGGCGCTTGCGATCGTGCTCGGCGTTGTGCCGGAAGAGAAAGCCTTCGACGGCTTCGGCCATCCCGCAACGATCATCATCGCGCTGGTGCTCATCGTCTCGCGGGGCCTCATCAACGCCGGCGTCGTTCAGCATATCGGCCGGATGCTTCATGCCGGGGACCGCTCCGTTCCCGTTCATATCGCGCTGATGTCGGCCATCGCCGCGCCGCTCTCGGCGGTGATGAACAACGTCGCCGCGCTCGCCCTGCTCATGCCGATCGACATGCAGGCCGCCGCGAAGGCGAAGCGTCCGCCCGGCACGACGCTGATGGCGCTGTCCTTCGCCACCATTCTCGGCGGCCTCGTCACGCTGATCGGAACGCCGCCGAACATCGTCGTCGCCAGCTTCCGGGAACAGGCGCTCGGGGAACCTTTCGGCATGTTCGACTTCTCGCCTGTCGGCGGCGCGGCGGCGCTTGCGGGCCTGATCTTCGTGGCGCTCGCAGGGTGGCGGCTGATCCCGGCGAAATCCGGCGATGCGAAGGCCGAGGCCAGTTTCGAGCTGAAGGACTATGTGGCGGAGGCCCGCGTCAAGGAAGGCTCGAAGATCATCGGCGAACCGGCTTATGAGATCGGCCGGCGGTTCGAGGAGGAGGGATCTGACCTGCTGGCCATCATTCGCAGAGGCGTGCGCCAGTCGGTCTCCAACCGCCTCATCGGCATTGAGGAAGGCGACATTCTCGTGGTGGAGGCCGCCGCGCAGGATCTCGACGCGCTGATCGGCGAATTCGGTCTGGAATTCGTCGGACAGGACGATTTCCACGAGAAGGCGCTGAAGGATCTGAAGCTGGTCGAGCTTGCCGTACCGCCGGGCGCGCGCATCGAAGGCCGCACGATGCGGGCGACGGGTCTGACGTACCGCCACCAGGTTTCGCTCGTCGGTATCTCCCGGCAGGGCCGCCGCATCCGGGACAGGCTGCGGCGGACACGCATCCGGGCAGGGGACGTGCTTCTGATGCTCCTGCCCGAAGCCGACATGCCGGAGATCGTGGAACTGACGGGCGGCCTGCCGCTTGCGCCGCGCGGCCTGTCCGTGTCGCAGCCATCGAAAGCGGCTCTTGCGGCTGCGCTCTTCGCCGCGGCCATTCTCGCCGCCTCGGCGGGACTCGTTCCGCTGACGGCTGCGCTCGGGGTGGTGACGGTCCTGTTCGTCGCGCTGGGCCTGCTCGCCGCGCGCGAAGTCTACACGTCGGTCGAATGGCCTGTGATCGTGCTGCTCGGCTCGCTGATCCCGCTCGGCGCTGCACTGGAAGCCTCGGGCGGGACGGCCCGCATCGCGGACGGCCTGCTCACGCTGGCTTCCGGCGCGCCGGCCTGGGTGGCGCTTGCGCTGCTGATGGTCATCACGATGACATTATCGGATGTGCTGAACAATGTCGCCACAGCGGTCATCGCGGCTCCGGTCGGGCTGGAAATGGCCCGCACCCTGGGCGTCAGCCCGGACCCGTTCCTGATGGCGGTGGCGATCAGCGCGTCCTGCGCCTTCCTGACGCCGGTCGGCCACAAGAACAACATCATCGTCCTGGGGCCGGGCGGTTACAGTTTCGGTGATTACTGGCGTCTCGGGCTGCCGCTGGAGATCATCATCGTCGCGGTGTCCGTGCCGTTGCTGCTGATCGTCTGGCCGCTGTGAGCGCGGCGCGGCTCACGGCATTCCGTTGCGGCCGTGCGCCATGAAGGGCGGACGCCCGCTCAGCCTGTCGTAATAGGCGGCGGTGGCGGGCATGTCCGGGCGCTCCATCTCAGGCAGATCGGAGGCGTACCAGCGATGCACGATCAGACCGATCGGAATGTCGGCGAGGGTGAAGGCCGGCCCGGCAATATGCCCTCCGGTCGAGGCGAGCTGTTGCTCGATCATCAGCATTTTCCGCGGCCACTCCTGCATCGACGCCTTGATGACCGCCTCGCCGCCGGGGATGGAAAGCTTCATCACGCCGCCGAGGAACGCGCCGCGCCAGGCGCTGGTCAATTCCGTAGCCTGCCAGTCCATCCAGCGGTCGATCTGCGCGCGGGCGCGCAGATCGGAGGGGAACAGCGCCTCCGCCCCATGCTTGCCCGCGAGATAGCGCAAGGTGGCGTTGGACTCGCTCATCTGGAAACCGTCATCGTCGATCGCCGGGATAAGCCGCAAAGGGTTCATCGCCGCAAACTCCGGATCGCTCAGCGGCCGAAAACCGCGCCCCCAATCCTCTCGCTCATAGGCAAGCCCGAGTTCCTCCGCGAGCCACAGGACCTTGCGGACATTGATCGAATTGGCGCGGCCGTAGATTTTGAGCATGTGCGATTTCTCCCATCTGAACGTGGCCCACAGGCTAGCGTGCGTTCCGCTGGATTGGAAGCCTCCGCGTCAGGAGCCGATTTCCGCGGGCGCCGCGGCGTCCGCCAGCAGGCGCTTGCGCCGCCATCGCGTATAGGCGGTGAGGCCGATGGAGAGGAACATCAGCCCAAAGATCAGCATCGCGCCGGGGCGGTCCAGCAGATATCCCGGATCGCCGCGGCTGATCTGCCAGGTGCGCAGGAGATTGGCTTCGAGCAGACTGCCCAGCAGCAGCCCGACGACGGCAGCCGCGACCGGATAGTTGTACCGCACCATCGCCCAGCCGATCAGCGAGAAGACGAACAGCGTGACCGGACCGGACAGCGCGCCCTCCAGCGCATATGACCCGAAGGTCGAGACGACCAGCACGGTGGGGATCAGGAACCGCAGCGGGACGCGCACGATGGCGCTCGCGACATAGACGAAGCCGAGGCCGACGAAAAGCAGCAGCACGGCCTGAGCGAAATTCGAGAAGATGATTGCGTAGACGATGTCCTTGTTGTTGCCGATGAAGCTGGGGCCGCCCACGATATTGTGCATGGCGAAGGCCGCCAGCAGGATCGCCGTCGCCCCGCCCCCGGGTATGCCGAGCGCAAGCATCGTGGCCATAGCGCCGCCCTCGGAGCTGGAATTCGCCGCCTCCGCCGCGATGACGCCCTTGGGATTGCCCTTCCCGAAGGTCTCGCTGTCTTGCGCGTTCCGCCGCGTCTCTGCGTAGGAGATCAGGTTGGAGATCGAGGAGCCGACGCCGGGTATGGTGCCGATCAGCACGCCGATGCTCGCCCCGCGGAAGATGATGGTCGGGTATTGCGCTGCCAGCTTCAGGCCGCCCAGTATCTTGCGGAAGCTGATCTTGCGGTCAGCTTCGTCCTCGATCAGGTAATGCGTGTTGATGAGATTGAGCAACTGGCTGGCAGCGAGCAGCCCCATCATGGCCGGGATGACCGGGACGCCGTCCAGCAGCCAGGGAACGCCCATCGTGCCGCGGATATAGCCTGCGGTGTTCATTCCGACCGTTCCGAGCAGGACGCCGAAGACGCCGGCGAGCAGGCCGCGCCAGATCGAGGAGCCGGCCAGGGCGCCGAGCAGAAGCATCCCCCAGACCGCGATGGCGAACATCTCCAGCGGCCCCATCTTGAGGACCACGGCGGAAACCGGCGCGATCAAGAACAGCAGAAGCACATAGCTTGTCAGCGTGCCGATGACCGACGAGGCGAGCGCCACGCCGAGCGCCTGATTGTGCCTGCCCTGCCGGGCCATCGGATAACCGTCGAATGTGGTCGCAACGGCGGAGGAGGTGCCCGGAATGTTCATCAGAATTGCCGGCACGGAGCCGCCGAACCCGGCCCCTGTGTAGATCGAGGTCAGGAAGATGATCGCCGGCAGAAAGTCCATGTAAAGCGTCAGCGGCAGGAAGATCGCCATCGCCATCGTGATCGAGATGCCGGGCATCGCGCCGAAGAACAGGCCGATCAGCAGGCCGGGGATCAGATAGACCCAGGCGATATAGGACGAAGTCAGGAGCGTCAGCGCGGAATCGATGGCCGTGAGATCGAGCATCGCCGTCAGAGCACCGTAAGCGGGAACGGGAACGGCACCAGCATCTGGTAGCCATAGACGATCGCCGCCGTGAAGATCGCGCTGAACAGGAGGATCAGCCAGATCTTGCGTTCACCGCAGATGTAGATGCCGATGGCGGTGAACAGGAAGGTGGCAACGTCGAATCCGGCCGATTCCAGCGAGACGACGAACGCTCCGAAGCCCGAGGCGAGCGCGGCGACCTTGCCCAGTTCGGAAAGCGTTTCCTTCTTTCCGGGTTCGGATTCGCCGTCGCTGGCGTGCCGGAAACATTGCGGCAGGACCATCGCCACGAGTATCAGCGCGATGATCGCCGCCGGCTGGACGAGAAGCAGATTGTTGATCCGCAGCGAGGTTGCCCGCGCATCGAGAAGATAGGCAATGACCACGGCGCTGATGAAGGCCAGCAGCGCCAGATGTCCCCAGTCGATGATGAGCCTGCGCGTTCTGCGCTCGTTCATGACGGCGTCTCGCATGGGCTTGGCGCGGGCCTGGCGCCCGGCAGGTCATCAATAGTGACGCCCCTGCCGGGCTTTGTCCATCCGGTCGCGGTGTCAGGTCCCTTTCAGCAGGTCGATATGCTCGGCCATGACCTTCGCCGTGTTCCGCAGGGCGGTGTTGGAGACTTCCGGCCCGAACCAGTCGGTCGCCAGATCCTGCCCTTTCAGGCTTTCGACCACTTTCGTGTCCTTTGTCGTGGTCTCGATCGCGTTGAGCAGTGTCTGATAGCGGTCGGGGTGATTGTCCAGGAAAGAGGAATGTACCGCCCATCCGCGCTGCGAACCTGCGACGAACTGGGCGTCCGCGCCGTTCACTTCCGTCACGGGCGGGGCGGCCCAGTTGTCGCGCTGGGCGTCATCGAACACGCAGAGCGGCCGTATCTTGTCGGCGAGCGGCAGGAAGCCCTGCCCGCCGACCATGCCGATGTCGACCACGGCGCCGGCGGTGGCGTTGCGCGTCGGTCCGCCGCCGTCATATGTGACGAGCCGCAGTCCTTCGCGGTCGATGCCG
Organism: uncultured Hyphomicrobiaceae bacterium; assembly: GCA_964407075.1. Lineage (GTDB taxonomy): Bacteria > Pseudomonadota > Alphaproteobacteria > Rhizobiales > Rhodomicrobiaceae > JAHQVI01. The sequence continues at coordinate 19,867 of CAYOUE010000024.1, read as the reverse complement.
TTTGCGTCGGCGAAGAGCATCATGTTGACCAGATCGGCGGAAGAGGGCTGAATGCCGACCGACAGGCTGCCCGCATCGGCTTTCAGCCGGTCGATGACGTCCTGCACGGTCTGGATGTCGGTCTCCGCGGCGGTCGCCATCAGCGTATAATCGCGCGACGGCAGGTTTATCATGTGAAAATCTTCGACCTTGAAGGGCGCGTCCTGCGTCAGGATGTTCAGCGGAATATAAGGCGCGGCAGAGGTGCAAAGGATCGCATAGCCGTCGTCGGGCTGCTGCATGAAATAGCTGTGGCCGAGTAGCGCGCCCGCGCCGCCGCGGTTGACGATGGTCAGCGGCTGGCCGATGGTTTCCTGAAGGAAAGGCGCGAAGGCGCGCGCAAGGCGGTCGTTATAGCCGCCCGTATCGAAAGGGACGACGATAGTGATGGGGCGCTCCGGATAATTCGCGGCGCGCAGGACGGCCGGCATTCCGATCGCCGCAGCAGCGAAGCTGCCGGCCCCGATCTTCAAGACATTACGGCGGCTTATTCTGTGAGCCATTTGATTTTTCCTCCCTGATTTTATTGCCGTGTGGCGCCGCGGAGCAGGTTCTGCGGCGTCGAAGCTGTTCGGCCAGCGATCTGCGGGCGGCTGTTTCGCACAAGCTAGAAAGGATACCGTCAACTGTCAACAATTACAAAAAGCGGACGCATCGTGTTTCATGCCTTGCGAGTATGGTCTTATTGCATTTCGCCTTTATATGCTCATGCTGCTTCCGGACCGGGTGGGTGCGGGACGCGCCAGCAAGCTGGAGCTAAATGTTGACAATATACAATTTTGATTTTTACCTCTACAGGCGGCCGCGCGTTTCCGACACCGGATAACGGGGGATGCCGATGGCCGCCGCCGCTACGGAACCGTTGACGACAACAATAACCCATGAGGAAGCATTATGACGGCAAGACCCGATCCTGCGAACGCGCCCGGCGCTCGGACCGGGGGGGAAGGGCTGACCCGCGAGGTCGCGGAATTCGCACTCGGCGCGACGCTGGCCGGGATACCGGACATCGTGATCGAGAACGGCAAGAAGTCGATCCTCGACGGGCTGGGTCTTGCGCTTTCGGGGTCGGTGGCGAAGTCCGGCGAACTCGTGCGCCGTCATCTTGGCGAACTCGGCCTCGGCGCCGGGCCGGCGACAGTGATCGGCTCCGGCCTGAAGGTTGCGCCCCGCTTTGCCGCTTTCGCCAATGGCGTGGGCATCCACGCCGACGACTATGACGACACCCAGCTTGCCGTCGCCAGGGACCGGGTTTATGGCCTTCTGACCCATCCGACCGCCCCCGCGCTGCCGGCCGCGCTGGCGATAGGGGAGGCGGGATCGTCCTCGGGTGCGGACGTCATGACGGCTTATCACATCGGTGTGGAGATCGAATGCAAGATCGCGGAAGCAATCAATCCGCGCCATTATCAGACCGGATTTCATTCGACCGCGACCTGCGGCGTATTCGCCGCCGCAGCGGCGGCCGGGCGGCTCATGGGCCTCGACGCGGAGGCGATGCAGCGCGCGTTGGCGATCGCCGGCAGCCAGTCGGCGGGTCTGCGCGAAAATTTCGGCACCATGACCAAGCCGTTTCACGCCGGACGCTCGTCGGAAAGCGGCGTGGCAGCGGCGCAGTTCGCCTCCAGCGGCTGGACGGCGACGGACAGGATTCTCGAAGCCCCGCGCGGCTTCTTCAGCGCTGCGGGCGGCGGCTACGACGCGGGGGCCATCGCCGGAAAGCTCGGCGCGCCCTGGACGTTCGAGTCCCCCGGCGTCTCGATCAAGCCGCATCCGTCCGGCTCGCTCACGCATCCCGGCATGACCGAGATGCTGCGTCTCATCCATGAGCATGGCCTCAAGGCAGAAAATGTCGCCCATATACGCGTCGGGACCAATTCCAACATGCCGAACGCGCTGATCCACCACCGCCCGTCCAACGAGCTTCAGGGCAAGTTCTCGATGGAGTTCTGCATGGCCATCCTGCTGCTGGAAGGGCGCGCGGGGCTGAACGAATTCACCGACGAGGTGGTGAACCGGCCGGATGTGAAGGCGATGATCGAGAGGGTCGAATTCGTCGTCGACGAGCGCGCCGAAGCCGCGGGTTATCACAAGATGACGACCTATATCGACATCACGCTGACGGACGGAACCCGGATTTCCGGCATGGCCGATTTCGGCAAGGGAAGCCCCGCCAATCCGATGAGTTTCGACGAGGTCGCGGCCAAGTTCCATGAATGCGCCGAATTCGCGAAATGGGATAAAGGCCGCGCCGGCGAGGTCGTCGGGATGGTGCGCGACTTCGAAACCCTGCCCACGCTCGATGCGCTGATGAGGGCGCTCGCCCGTTGACGGGTTTGCAGGCTAGCCCGCTCATGGCGACGATAACCGACAAGGAACCGGACAAGACGCAGGCTAACCTGGCGCCGTGGTGGCGCGACGCCTCGTGGTGGCTGCGCTGCGCGATGACATATTCCTTCGCCGCTGCGGGCGGTTACGCCGCCTTGCGCCTGTCCGTGCCGTTGCCTTGGATGCTGGGGCCGTTCTTTCTCTGCGGCGCGCTTTCGGCCTCGGGCGTGCGCCTCGTCTATCTGCCGATGGGCCGCGAACTGGCCCAGCTCGCCGTCGGACTTGCCGTCGGGCTGCGCTTCACGCCCGCAACATTGCTCGCCACCGCTTCCCTGCTGCCCGTCATGCTGTTGGGCACCGTCTACATCATCGTCTTCACCTTCGCCGCCGCGCTGATGTTCCGGCCTCTGGCGGGGGTGAGCCGGATAACGGCGTTCTTCGCCACCGCAGCCGGAGGCGTGGCCGATATGGCGGTGGTCGCGCGTGAGCGAGGCGGCGACGCCGGTTCGGTCGCCCTCACGCACGCGCTCCGGGTCTCGACGGTGGTGGCCATCGTTCCCGTTCTCGTCATTACCTTCGGAGCGCCCGGTGCGGCGGTCCCAGCCAGCGCCGCCGCGGACGAGAACATGCTTCTGCTCGGCCTCGCGCTCATGGCCTCCTACGCCGTTGCGAGGCTGCTCAAGCCGACGCCGCTCCCCAATCCCTGGCTGGTCGGACCGATGCTGCTCGGCATAGCGCTGGGCGCCTCGGGCCTCATGCGTTTCGCCGTGCCCCCGGTCCTGATCGTGGCGGCGCAGGTCGCGATCGGAACCTGGCTGGGGTGCCAGTTCAGGCGCGAAGTGCTGCTGGCCGTGCCGCGCGTCGCAGCGTCGGGGTTTCTGGTTTCGCTTTTCATGATCGCCGCCGCGCTGCTGGGAGCTTTCGCGCTGTCCGCGACGACCGAGCTGCCTTTCACGACCGCATTCCTCGGCCTCGCTCCGGCGGCAGTGACCGAAATGGTCATTACCGCGAAGGTCATGAACCTCGACGCCGAAATCGTGACGGCGTTTCACGTCCTGCGGATTTCGATCATCTGCTCGACCATTCTGATCGTCTTCAAACTCTACAACCGACTGACAGGAGCCGCGCATGGACCTCGGATATGAAGGAAGGCGCACGCTCGTCGTCGGCGGCAGCTACGGGATCGGGCTGGCGGCGGCGAAGCTGTGCGCAAGGGAGGGCGCGGATGTGATGATCGCTTCGCGCTCGGCGGAAAACCTGGAACGGGCCGCCTCGGAGATCGCGAAGGCGTGCGGGAAAAGCCCGGCGACGGTCGCCGCCGACATGACCGAGGCCGTCTGCGGCGACACCCTTGCAAGCGCCGTCGGGGAGCGCTGGGGTGCGCTCGACGTGCTGGTGACGGCCGTCGGCGGCAGCATCCGTTCGGAGTTCTCGGCGCTCAGCGACGAGGACTGGCTCGGCAATTACGCCTTCAACGTGCTCTCCGCCGTCCGCGCGATCCGCGCCCTGCTGCCTGCCCTGGAGAAAGGCGACAGGCCGGCCATCGTCACGCTCGGCGCGGCGGCGTCGAAAATGCCCTACGCCCATCAGATCGTCTCCAACGTCCACAAGGCCGGGCTTCTGGGCCTCACAAAGACTCTCGCCAGCGAGCTTGCGGACAAGGGCGTCCGGGTCAACTGCGTGGCGCCGGGCCGGACGCTGACGCCGCTCTGGACGAAGCGCGCGGCCGCAATGGCGGCGGAGCGGGGCGTCGGCGAGGATGAGGTGCTGAATGAGTTCTCGCGTGAAATTCCGCTGCGGCGCTTCGGGCGTCCGGAGGAAGTCGCGGTGATGGTGGCCTGGCTCGCAAGCCCGCTCGCCAGCTATGTGACGGGTCAGGCCGTCAATGTCGACGGCGGCATCGCCCGCAGTCTGCTTTAGGAAAGGATACCAGATGAGCGCGCCCAAAGTTACGGCGGAACTGGCCGGCTGGATCGCCGGCGCCGACGCCTCCATGATCCCCGAAAATGTCCGGCAGGAAGGGACCAGAACGTTCGTCAACTGGGTCGGATGCGCCGTCGGCGGCGCCGGCCACGAAACCGCGGATCGCGCTATCGCCGCCGTATCGCCTTTCTCCGGGCCGCGCGTGGCGACGGTCCTTGGCAGGCGCGAAAGGCTCGATGTTCTGCACGCCGCGCTGCTGAACGGCGTCACCTCGCATGTGCTCGATTATGACGACACGCATCTGAAGACGATCATTCATCCCGCCGGCCCGGTCGCGTCCGCGCTGCTGGCGCTTGCCGAGTCCCGCCCCCTGTCCGGCCGCGATTTCCTGACCGCGATGATTATCGGGGTGGAGGTCGAATGCCGCATCGGCAACGCCGTATATCCCGATCATTACGACCGCGGCTGGCACATCACCGGCACGGCCGGTGTGTTCGGAGCCGCCGCAGCCGTGGGCCGCGCCATCGGCCTCGATGCGCAGCGCATGAGCTGGGCGCTCGGACTTGCTGCGACCCAGTCCTCCGGCCTCAGGGAGATGTTCGGCACGATGACGAAATCGTTCCATCCCGGCCGGGCGGCGCAGAACGGCGCATTCGCCGCGTTCCTGGCCGAAGCCGGCTTCGACTCTTCGGAGCGCGGAATCGAAGCGCCGCGGGGCTTCGCCAACGTCATGTCCGACAAGCAGGACTATGGCGAGATCCTGGACGGTCTCGGCGAGCGCTGGGAGGCAGGGCTCAACAGCTACAAGCCGTTCGCCTGCGGCATCGTCATTCATCCGGCCATCGACGGTTGCAGGCAGATCCGCGAGGAGATCGGGGACAGGGTGAGGGACATCGAGGCTGTGAAGCTGAAGACGCATCCGCTGGTGCTGGAGCTGACGAACAAGACAGCGCCGAAAACCGGGCTGGAAGGCAAGTTCAGCGTCTATCACGCCGCGGCCTGTGCGCTGCTGCGCGGCGACGGATCGCCGACCGCCTTCACCGACGAAGTCGTCAACATGCCCGAGATCGTCGCCATGCGGGACAGGGTGAAGGCCGAGGCAGATCCCGGATGTCACGAAGCGTCCGTCACGGTCGAGGTGACGTTCAGGGACGGATCGGCGCTGACGAAGCATGTCGAGCACGCGATCGGCAGTCTCGAACGTCCGCTCACGAACGCGCAGCTCGACGACAAGTTCATGGATCAGGCGAAACTCGTCATAGGCGAGGCGCAGGCGCGCGATCTCCTGGCCCTGTCCTGGCGGATCGGCGAACTCGGCGATGCCGCCGAGGTTGCGCGCGCCTCCGTGCCGCAATGAAGCGCCGGCGGGTGAACGGGAGCGCGTCATGAGCGGAAAAGGGTTGCGGCTGGGCGTTCTGGAGGGCGACGACATCGGCCATGAGGTCGTGCCGGCCGCCGTGCGCATCGTGAAGGCTGCGGCGGCGAAAACCGGCCTCACCGTGGAGTGGACGCCGCTGCCGATCGGGCGCAGCGCGCTCGACAGCCACGGCTCGACGCTGCCCGGGGGCACGCTGGAGGCTCTCGCCGCGCTCGACGGCTGGATCCTCGGTCCGATCGGGCACCGGGACTATCCGGAAGTCCCCGGAGCGGTCAACCCGCATCCGATCCTGCGCAAGCATTTCGATCTGTTCGCCAATGTGCGCCCGACCCGCTCCTATCCCGGCATCGGCTGCCTTCACGACAATGTCGATCTCGTCATCGTGCGCGAGAACAACGAAGGCTTCCAGCCCGACCGCAACGTCGTCATGGGGTCCGGCGAATTCCGCCCGACCCATGACGTGACGATTTCGGTGCGGGTCATCACGCGCGAAGGCTCCCGCAAGGTCGCCCGCGCGGCGTTCGAGATCGCGCGCTCGCGGCGCAAGCGCCTGACGCTGGTGCACAAGAACACGGTCTTCAAGCTCGGCTGCGGCATGTTCGTAGACGCCTGCTACGAGGCCGGAAGGGATTTCCCGGACGTTGCCGTCGACGAAGCGATCGTCGACACCTTCGCCATGCGCCTCGTGCGCGAGCCGCATGCTTTCGACACTGTCGTCACGACGAACATGTTCGGCGACATCCTGACCGATGAAGCGGCCGGCCTCGTCGGGGGCCTCGGCATGGCGCCGGGGCTGTGCATCGGCCGCGGCTCTTTGGCGATGGCGCAGGCCACGCACGGCTCCGCGCCGGACATCGCCGGCAAGAGCGTCGCCAATCCTTACGCCATGATCGAGTCGGCGAGGATGCTGCTCGACTGGCTCGGGTGCGCGCATGGTCTGGCCGCGGCGGTCGAGGCGGCGGAAGCGATGCGCCGGGCGCTCGATGCGGCGCTCGCCGATCCGGCCACGCGCACGCGGGACATAGCCGGGACCGGCGATCTGGCCGCGATGACGGGAGGCGTTCTGGAAGCGCTGGCGGGAAAGAATGCATGAGCCGGACCAGGACAAACATATATAAGGTTTACGACAAGTGATTCCGACGGAAAGAAATCCGGTGCAACCTCTCGATGAACTCACGGTCGTCAGGACCGTTTCGCTCACCAATGCGCTCGAACAGCAGATCGAGCGGCTGATTATCGACGGCGAACTCGCACCGGGCGAGCGTCTCAACGAAAATCAGCTCGCCGTGCGGTTCGGGACCAGCCGCGGCCCGTTGCGGGAGGCGACGCGCAGCCTTGCGGCGAAAGGTTTCGTCGAGGTCGTCCGCAACCGCGGCGTCTTCGTGCGCGAACTCAGCGTCGAGGAGGCGATGGAAATCTACGACGTGCGGGCGTCGCTGTTCGGACTGGCTGGGCGGCTGCTAGCGGGGAAGATGAACGACTCGTTGCTGGCGGAGTTGAACGCATTCCTCGAAGCCATGGAGGACGCAGCGCGAGGCGCTGATTTCGAGCGCTATTATCCGCTCAATCTGCAATTTCATCAGCTCATCGTCACCTCGTCCGGCAACAGGACGCTGGTCGCCGAGTATCAGCGCTTCGTCAAGAAGATGCATCTGTTCCGCGCCAGGAGCCTCGTGCAGGGCGGGGGGCTTGCCGTTTCCAACAGTGAGCACCGCGAGATGGTGAACGCTCTGGCGTCTGGCGACGTCGAGCGCGCACACGCCGCTCACTGGCGTCACGTCGAGCGCGCGAAAGCAAGGCTTCTGGCGGCTATGGGGCGCGCGGAGAACTCCGCCTGAAGCAGGCGTCCAGGAGCGGGAGGAGACAACGGTATGGCTCAAAGCGAAACGGACGGCTCCGCGAGTCATGCGACTGCGCCGGAGGATCTCGGCGGGCTGACCGAAGCCGCCGCGGGCTTTGCCGCCGGCCTCGACTTCGGCGCATTCGATGCGGAGCATCTGAATCTGGCGAGGCGCTGCGTCATGGACGGTCTGGGCGTGATGCTGGCCGGGAGCGATCAGCCAGGCATGACCCCGCTTGAGAATTTCATCGCCGCCGAGGGCGGAGCGCCGCAAAGCCGTCTCGTGGGCCGGGCGGAGCGCCGCCTTCCCGCGACGCGCGCCGCGCTCTGGCACGGGACCTGCGGGCACGCGATGGACTGGGACGACACGCAGCTCGCCGAGGGGCCGGGCCGGCCTTACGGCCTGTTGATGCATCCAACGGTCCCGCCGCTGGCCGCTGCACTGGCCGTCAACGATCTCGTGGCCGCGGAGGAAGGCCGCCCCGTGAACGGCAGGCGCTTCCTGACTGCGTTCAACGCCGGTTTCGAAGTCTGCTGCAAGATCGCGGAGGCGATCAATCCCGACCATTACATGCGCGGTTTCCACACTTCCGGCACCATCGGCGTTTTCGGCGCGGCAGCCGCTGCTGGCCTATTGCTCGGGCTTGACAGGCGTAGAATCGCGCGGGCGATAGGCGTCGCCGCGTCGATGTCCGCCGGCATCCGCGCAGGCTTCGGCACCATGACCAAGCCCCTGCATGTCGGCCGGGCGGCGGAAAACGGCGTCACCGCGGCGCTTCTTGTCCGCGGCGGCTTCACCGCGAACGAGGAGGCGCTGGACGGCAAATGGGGCTATCTGGCGGTCGCCGGGCCTGGCGGCGAACCCGCGCTGGTGCGGGACCGTTTCGGTGCGCCTTTCAGCATGGTCAGCCCCGGCGTTTCCATCAAGCCCTATCCGTCGGGTGTGCTGACGCATCCGAGCATGGACGCGCTACTGTTCCTGATGCGCGAGGAAAATCTCGGCGCGGGCGACATCGAGCGAGTGATCCTGCGTGCGGGACGCAACGTGCTCGGACCGATCCGCTACCGCATCGCCCGGACCGGACTCGAAGGCAAGTTCAGCTTTGCGTTTCTCCTTTCCGCAATCATCCTGCGTGGCCGCTGCGGCAAGGCCGAGTTCGCCGACGCATTCGTGTCCTCGCCGGAGTGCCAGGCAATGCAGGAGCGCGTCGAAACCGCCTTCGACCAGTCCATCGAGGATATGGGCTGGGAGCGCATACGTTCGAAGGTCGTCGTCGAGACGAGGGACGGAAGGACGCTGGAGCGGTGGGCCGACGAAAATTACCGCGGCAGCCCGCACAATCCGCTGAGCGACGCCGAAGTCGAGGCGAAATTCCGCGACTGCGCCGCCGGCCTGCTCGGCGAGGCGCGCGTCGGTGAGGCGTTGGAGGCGATCCGGACGCTGGAGGCGTTGCCCGACGCCGGCGTGCTTCTGTCGCTGCTCGTTCCCGAACGGTAGCCGGTCTGTCCTATGCCGCCCGCGCGGCGCTGCGTCCGAGATGCTCCGCAATGTGGTCGGACAGGGCGATCGCGTCAGCTCCGACGCCGCCGATGAAACTGGAGTCCCGCTTGCGCAGGAAACGGAAGCCGAGGGCGTAGACGCCGGGCAGGGCGGTGACGCCGCCCCGATGGGCGATCTCCCCATCCGCGCCGATGACGGGCAGGCGCAACCAGGGGAAGGCCCGCCGGTAACCTGTCGCCCATATCACCGTGCCCACGCCCTCGCCCTTCAGCGAGATTTCGCCCGGATAGTCCGGAACCGCGACAGGTCGAACCGGCTCCGCCGGGATGCGGGAAAGTGTGGGGTCGGTCTCCGCCAGCGCGCCGAACTGCTCCAGCAGGCGCGTCTGCTTGGCTTCCGCCGCTTCGATCGAATGACGCAGGTCGGGCGCGAAGGAAACCCTGTCGCCGGCCGCGGCGCGGATGCGGCCCGTTATCCGAACGCCGTCATCCTGCAGGGCGGCAAGGTCGAGATCGGCGCGTTCCGGGGTGCCCGCAAGCTGCAGCGAAGGCTGGCGCTGCGCTGCGGCGGGATCGGCAACGTCGCTCAGCGCCTGGTCGAGCAGTCCCGCCCGCTGCAGCCACCAGAAGATATCTCGTTCCCGATAGAGCCGGGGCAGCCGGATATGTTTGCCTGCGGACAGAATGACCTGCCGGCCGGCTCGCTGCAATTCCCGGGCGATCTGCGCGCCCGAAGACGACGCCCCGGCGACAACGACATTCCCCGGAACGATGAAGTCCGGCGAACGGTACTGGGACGAGTGGATCTGGCGGACACCGTCCAGGGCGCGGGCGAATGGCGGTATCAACGGCAGGTCGCAGTGACCGGTGGCGATCACGACGGCCCGCGCAGTCCAGACGCCGCGCGAGGTCGTCACGCGGTAGCCCTGCGGCACGGCCTCCACGCCCAGAATCTGTGTGGCTTCGAGGACCGGGGCCTGTATGCTGGCCGCGTAGCCTTCGAAAAAGCCGACGAGTTCGGCCCTTGTCATGTAGCCGTCGGGATCGCCGCCGCGATAGGTGAAACCCGGCAGCCGCGTCATCCAGTTCGGCGTCAGCGTGCGCAGCGAGTCCCATGCCGCGCTCCGCCAGCGCTCGGCGATCCGCCCGCGCTCGAACAGGATGTGGCCGATGCCTCTGGATGCGAGGCAATGGCTCATCGCCAGCCCGGCCTGCCCGGCTCCGATGATCGCGACGTCGATTTTGCTCATGACATGGCGCCCTGAAAAGAGGCCGGCCCCCGGTTCCGGCTGGGGGAGGGGAGGAAAGCCGGAACCGGACGGGCCGAATGCGGTTACTGAACGGTCTTGACGCTGACCTCGACGGGCACGCCGCGCGTGAACACGTCGAAAACGGCGGAGCGGGCGCGGCTCTGCTCGACGATTTCGGCCAGCTTCTCGGGCGGCGCGTCGCCTTCGATCTCGAACATGATGCGGATGTTCTCATAGCCGTTGCGGACCTCGTCGGAGAGGCCGAGAATGCCGCGCAGGTCGATGTCGCCCTCGACATAGGAGCGCACCTTGGTGAGCTTCACGCCGCGGACCGCAGCGATATTGCCGATGCCCGCTGTAATGCAGCTTGCGAGTGCGTGCAGCAGCCATTCGACCGGCGTGGGGCCGTTGTCCTCGCCGCGAAGCACGGCGGGGTGATCGCCTTCGGCATGGGTCGGCCTGGCGTGCGACTGCTCGCCGCCCGCGCCGTAGAAGGTCATGATTTCGCTGCGGCTGTTGGTTCCGCTGATCCACTGGTTCCTGGCGCGGAACTGGAATTTGGCCAGGTCCGGCTGTCCCCCGACCGCATTGATCGTGGCCAGAAGGTTGGGCGTATCCACGCCGTTGAGCGGGGGACGCGGCGCTTTCGTTTGCTGCGGCTGATTTTCCATTTTATTCTCCATAATGCTGATTTCCCAAGTCTGGCTCCAAGGCCCGACGCAGATCGTTCTGATGCCGGATCGTTTGAATCAGGGTGGAAGCGAGGGTGGAAATGACAGGGGCTGCGCCGAAAACGGCAAAATCGCCAGGGCGCGCCATATCGCCTGCGCCGCCTGCGCTGCGCCTGCGTTTGCTTGGCGAACTGGAGGTGCTGCGCGGCGACGAGCGTCTGCCGCTGCCGCCCTCGAAGAAAACGCGCGCGCTTCTGGCTTTTCTGGCCGCGACGGGCCGGCCGCATCGGCGGGAGCGTCTTTGCTCGATGTTCTGGGAAATCCCCAACGACCCGCGCGGCGCACTGCGCTGGAGTGTAAGCCGTCTGCGCGCCATTGTGGATGCGCCGGGCGAGCTGCATATGCAGGCGAGCCGGGAAGCGGTAGCATTCTCGGGCGAAGGCGCAGAGATCGACCTTCTCAGGATCCGGGAGGCGGCGGCCGAGGGCTTCGAAACACTGGCCACCGGCAGGCTGCAGACGCTGGCGTCTCTGTTCCGGGGCGAGTTCCTCGAAGGGCTCGACCTTCCCGATCTCCACGATTTCCAGTCCTGGTGCATCGCTGAGCGCGAGGATCTCCGGCGTCTGCAGATCAGGATTCTCACTCTGCTTGCGGAGCGGCTGGCCGGGACGCCGGAAGAGGCCGCGCAGGCGGTGCGTCAGCTCGTGCAGATCGATCCGTTCAACGAAGCGGCGCGCATCGAGCTGCTCCGCCTGCTTCTGGTTTCCGGGCGGCGGCAGGAAGCGGAAAGCCATTTCGAGACCGCCGAAAGGCTTTTTCGCGACATCGACGAGGAAGCGCCTTACCGGCTCAAGCGGGCCTGGCGCGACATGGTACGGCTGCGCGAGGGCGCGATCGCGCCAGCCCCTGCCGCTTCGGCGCGCGAGACGCCGCCCCACCCGGAGGCTGTGACCGCCGCGTATTCCAGGGACCGGATCGTCGCCCGCCTGCCGGAGAGGACGAAGCTGGTCGGACGCGCGCGCGAATTGCAGCATCTGCTGGCAACGCTCAATAGCGCGTCCTCTGGATATGCGGTCCGCGTCGTTGCGATTCTGGGCGAACCTGGGATCGGCAAGAGCCGCCTTTGCGCCGAACTGGCCGAAAGCGCAAGATCCTGCGGCGTCGAGGTTTTCATCGGACGCTGCTATGACGCCGGACTCGGTCCCGCCTACGGGCCCTGGAGCGAGGCGCTCGGCGGTCTGCCGCAGAATGGCGAAGCGGCCGCGCCTGTAGCGGGCCGAGAGAAGCTGTTCGCCGCCGTTGCGGCCAGGATCCTTCCCGGAGCCATGCCCGCGCTACTGGTTCTGGAGGACGTTCACTGGATCGACGAGGCCTCGGCCAGCCTGCTGCACCATATCGTGCGGGCCGGGCGCAATCATCCGCTCACCATCGTTCTGACCGCGCGGGAGGGCGAATTGCCGGACAATCCCGCCGTCAGCGGCGTGTTGCGCAGCCTTCGCCATGAAGGGATTGCGGAGGAGCTTCGGCTCGCGCCGCTGGCGGAGGAGGATCTGCGCGCGCTTATCGGTGGCGACGAATGCGGCGCCGATTGCGCGCGCATCGTGGCGTTGTGCGGGGGCAATCCGCTCTACGCCATCGAGCTTGCCCGCAACCAGGCCGAGGCGCCGGGCGGCGTGCCGCTATCACTGCGCGAGCTGGTGCGCGGCCGGGTCGAGCGTCTGCCATCCGGCGCGGCAGAGCTGCTGCGCTGGGCGAGCGTGCTGGGTCCCTCGGTCGACATCGAAAAGTTGCGCCGGATCGCGCCGCTCGACCTCGATGAATTCATGGCGGGGCTGGAGCTGCTGGAAAGGCATGGGATGTTCGCGCCCGTCGAGACCGGGGATGCGGCGGGATCCTATGTCTTCAGCCACGATCTGGTGAGGCGGGCGATCTACACGAGCCTTTCGGAGCCGCGCCGCCGTCTGATGCATCTGAAGATCGCACGGATGCTCGACGAAATGCGCGAGAGCGATGAAGCGCTTGCGCTCGAAATCGCCCATCACGCCGCCGCCGGCGGCGACAGCGGCATGGCGGCTGCGGCCTGCGTGTCGGCGGGACGGCGCTGTATCCGCGTCTTCGCCAATGCCGAGGCAAGGGCGCTTGTCCGCCGCGGGCTGCATTACGCGGAGAAGCTACCCGTCGCGGAGCGTGTCCAGCGCACGATCGAGCTGCTCCAGATCGAAACCAGCGTGATGCGCCCCGACGACGTTCAGGGCTTTCTGGACCGCCTCGAGGCGCTCGCCGGGCAGGCGCTCGACCACGATCTTCCCGACCACGCCAGGCGCGCCTATACCATGCTCGCCAACCTGCGCTGGGAAGAAGGCGCATGGCATGACGCCCAGCGTGAGACGCTGCGCGCCGAACTCGTCAGCCGCTCGGTCGAAGGACCGCAGCGCGTCGTCGCTCTTGGCGAGGCTGCGCGCTGCCTTGCAATGCTGGAGCGCGATCTGCCGCTTGCGGAAGCGATGGCGCTCGAAGCCGCTGCGCTCGCCCGGCGGAGCAATACGGAGCCGAACGCCATCGCTGACGCAGCCGGGCTTTTGCAGTTTCATCGCGGCGAGTTCGAGGCGGCGGCGGAGCAGTTTCAGCGCGCCCGGACGCTTGCCCGCCGCGATGGCGACCGCATCAGCGAATTTCTGGCTCTGGAGCATCTGGCCGCGCTGGAGATTGCGCGGAAGCGTTACGGCGAAGTGAAGGCCATCTGCGGGGAGATGCTGCTGCTCGCCGAAAAGATGCGGCACGGCAGCGAGTTGCCTTACGCCAGCGCGCTCGACGCTTTGTGCCGCTGTGCGAACGGCGAAGCGGACGCGATGGCGGGACTGGAGACGGCTCTCGGCGCGCTGCGCATCGCCGACACCAAGCAGCGGCTTGCGGAAATCTGCATTGCGGCGGCCGGTCTGCTCCTGGAGCGCGGAGATCTGAACATCGCCAAACGTCTTGCCGAAGAGGCGCTTTCGGCGGCGGAGCTGCTGAACCGTCCGAGCGACATGGCTGCGTCCCTCGCCTTGCTCTGCCGTATCGCGCGGGCCGGGAAAGACGCCCGCGGCGCGAAGGCTTTCGCTATCCAGCTTGGCGGACTGGATCTTGCGCAGCTCTCGGCTTCGGCGAAAAAGGCCGTCGAGACGGCTCTGGCGGCTGACGGCGGTCTCGCCGGAAAGGCGTTGTGAATCATGGTCGCGGTGATAATCGAGGGAGCGTACGCTTCGCCGATCAGGCTGGAGGATATTTTCGCGGCCGACCGGCAGATGGGCTGGTGCCTGAAGATCGACACTGCCTCAGCGCGATTCCACGCCGTTTCCGGTGACGGGCTGCGCTCGCTCTGCGTCTATGAGGCCCGCGACGCGGAGGCGATGCGCCGCGCGCTGCGCACCAGCGGCCAGCCTGACCCTCCCGCTGTCTGGGTTGCGACCGTGCATCCGGGGCCGGGCGACGATCCCGGAAGATCGCCAGCCATGCAGCCCGGCGAAGCGGTTCTCGGCATGGTGGACCGCTGCTTCGGCGAGCCTGTCGCCTTCGAGGACGCTCAGGCGATAGAGGACGAGAAATCCGCCTGCCTCATCATGCACCGGGTTCGCTTCATCCGCAGCTACTTCTCCTTCGACCGTCGGAAGATGATCTGCATCTATGCAGCCCCGGACCTTGAATCCATACGCGTCGCGAACCGGATGACGGGCCTGCCCTGCAACGAGACCTGGCTTACTAAGCCGAATTACCGGGCCTGAGCGCCCGCCCGCCGCCCGCGGACGATCAGCGCCCCGAGAATGGCGAGCGAGGCGAGATTTGCGGCTCCCGCAGCGGCGGCCGACATGAAGGACAGCGTGTAGTCGCCGCTCAGGTCGAAGCACAGTCCGCCCTGATAGCCGCCGGCTCCCATGCCCAGCCATGCGAACAGGCCGACAATGGCCATCGCACGCCCGGTGTGCCGCCTTGGCGCCGCATCGCTGGTGGCGCACACCATCGCGGTCATCACGCCGCCGAACCCGAAACCGTAGACGATGGCGACGGCGTAGAGCGCCGGGAGCGAACCGGCGTAGGGGAAGCAGAACACCGCCGCGGTCTGGATGGCCGAAACCAGCATGTAGCTGCGCAGCGCGCCCAGCCTGTCGATCACGATGCCGGTCGCGATCCGCCCGAAGCAGCCCGACAGCATCGCCGCCGTCAGCAGACTTGCGCCCTCGCTAGCGGTAAAACCGCTTTCGGTCGCGAAGGAGATCAGGTGAACCGAAGGCACGGCCATGAGGATACAGCAGAACGCCGCCGCGGCGCTGATGAGACCGACGCCGATGACCGGGTTCACCGGATAACGCGCGGGCGCATCCGCATCGTCCCGGTTCGCGCCCGGGGCAGCGGATCGAGGCTTGCCGATCAGCGCCATGACCGGCGTCAGCCCGGCGACATAGGCGCAGCCGAGAATGATGCACGCCTCCCGCCAGCCTATTGACGCAACAAGCTCCTGAAAGACCGGCGGTACGATGGCCTGCCCAAGCGCGCCGCCAGCCGTGACGATGCCGATCGCCAGTCCCTGGCTCTTGTCGAACCAGAGTGAAACGGCCGTCAGCAACGGCGCATAAAGGCAGGCGAAGCCGAAGAAGCCCATCGCGAAATAGATCGCGAACATCTCTTCGACGCTCGACATGAAACCGACCGCCGCCATGCCCAGGCCGAGCATTGCGCTGCCTCCCATGACGATGGGGCGGACCGAATAACGGTCGGCCAGGCGTCCGGCGAGAAGGCCGCCGAGCGCCGCTCCGATGGCGAGCAGCGTGTAGGCGAAGGAAATATCCGCCTTCAGCCGCCCGAATTCGGCCTGGAACGGCGCCATGAGGACGCCGATCGTGCTGATTGCCCCATATCCCGCCGCCACGCCGACCGTTGCGGCCGCGGCGACGGCCCACCGTCTGGGAACGGAAGGAAAAGCCCAGCCCGCCATTGCGGCGGAGGCGGGCCGCCCGAGTGTAGTTGCGTATGCCATGATCCTGCTCCGACTGTGCCCGGTTCTGTCCGGTTGTTGCGGAGCCGCTTGTGGCGGAGGGGAATGGAATTGCGCGTTGGCGCGAGCGTGGAATTTGTGCAGAGACCGGGTTTCGCCGGGTCGCTGAGGGAAAAATCGCCGTCAGATCGCATTTCCACGGCCCGTCACACGTTGAGACCCACGTAATAGGAAGAGGTTTGCGGCAGGACCGGCGCCGCATGAGCCGGGGGCGGTCCCCGACAGACCCGCATCACAGGAGATGGATCATGACGAGCACGCAAAACCTGGCGCAGGACGCCTCAAGGCAGGATTATGGCTTCGGTTTCGAAAAGCAGATGCGCGAAGCCGATTTTACGCAATTCCGCAAGTGGTACGACCGGACCTGCCTGCTTTCTTCCGCAGACGGCATCGCACCCGCAACATCAGCGGCGCCGGAGCGGAGCGCGGGTATGCGCCTTGCTGCCTGACGCCGCATGTCCGGCATGGATCCGGGCCGGGATGAGCGCAGGTCTCGTTCCGGCCCGTGTGCTGAAATGGGCTATGCGCCCGCGCGCGCCCGCATCAGGGCCGCTCCGTCTCCGAGCGCCTTGAGCTTGCCTGCAGCCACCTGCCGGGGCAGCGGGGCCATGCCGCAATTGGTGCAGGCCTGGATCCGCTCGGCGTCGGCGTATTTCGCAGCTTCGGTCAGGATGGCGGCGACGGCTTCGGGCGTTTCGACCGCATGGTTCGCCACGTCGATCGCGCCGACGAGAATGGTCTTGCGGTCGAGCAGCCGGATCAGCGAGACCGGCACTTTCGAACCCTGGCATTCGAGCGAAACCTGTTCGATCCGGCATTCGTTCAGCGCCGGAAAGATTTCCTCATACTGGCGCCATTCGGAGCCGAGCGTCTCCTTCCACTTGATGTTCGCCTCGATGCCGTAACCGTAGCAGATATGGACGGCGGTCGCGCATTGCAGGCCCTCCGCAGCGGCTTCGAGCGCGGCGATCCCCCAGTCCTTTACATCGTTCATGAAGACGTTGAACGCCGGTTCGTCGAACTGGATCACATCGACGCCGAGCGCCTCGATCTCGCGCGCTTCGGCGTTGAGAACCTTCGCGAAGGCCATCGCCATGTCGGCGCGGCGTCCGTAATGGGCGTCCGCGATGGTGTCGCAGATGGTCATCGGTCCGGGCAGGGTGAATTTGAGCTTGCGCCCCGTATGCGCCCTCACATAGCGCACGTCATCGACATGGATGGGCCGCGGGCGGACGATCGGGCCGGTGACGGTGGGCACTTCCGCTTCGTAGCGGTTGTCGCGGATTCCCATTTTGGTCTTGAGGCCCCAGTCGATGCCCTCGATCCGCTCCAGGAAGCCGTGAACGAAATGGATGCGGAACTGCTCGCCGTCGGACACGATGTCGATCCCGGCGTCCTCCTGCTCCTTGAGCCAGATCAGGGCGGCGTCCCGTTTGGCTTCGTCAAGTTCCTCCCCGCTTGCGCGCCAGCCGGCCCAGAGTTTTTCCGGCTCCGCGAGCCAGCGCGGTTTCGGCAGGCTCCCGGCGACGGTCGCCGGAAACAGATGATCCGTTGGCATCTTGCGTCTCCTCCCGGATTTGTCCTGCTTGTCTGCTCCCGCCACGCTCCGGCCGGGCAGGTCCCGATCCTACACCGATACGGGCGCGGACGCCGCATTCAAACGGAGGACAGCATCGTCAGATAGGGAAGCGGATCGGGTTCGAACCTGCGGATGATGAATTGCACGCGCTCGATCGCGCGTTCCCGGGAATCGCGCAGATGCTTGCGCAGCAGGGCCGCCGCCTTGCCGGTTTCGCCCGCCTCCAGCTTCCGCGCGATGTGCAGATGCTCGGGCAGGAACGGTTCCGTGTCGAAGAGGCGCGGCGTCCATTTGTAGAGAAAGCGGTGCGCGATAAGGAGCGATTGCGGGAGCGTGATCGCCTGCATGAGCGTCTGGTTGCCGCAAAAGCCGAGCAGGTCGATATGCATCTCGGTTTCGAGGCTGTCGAGCGCGTCGCCGTCGAGGTTGTGGGCGTTGGCGATCGCGTCTTCGAGCCTGGCGCGCATGGCGGCGATGAAGCCGGGCGGCGCGTTCGGCGCGGCCTTCGAGAGCGCGACCGGCTCCAGCAGCCAGCGCATTTCATAGAGCTCGCCGATATGCCCGGGCGTGAGTGCGGGCGCATACCAGCGCGAGCGGTCGTCCTTGCGCAGGATGCCGCGCTGCTGCAGCCGCCCGGCGACGTCGCGCGCGACCGTACGGCTGACATGATAGCGCCGCGCCAGTTCCGCTTCGTTGAGACGCCAGCATCCGAAGGAGATGCGCGCGGCGATCTCGCTTTCGACCTCGGCGTAGATCCGCTCCCAGCTTGCCGCGGAGACGAGCCGAAGATCGGCATGAGCGGAGGGCGCGGACGGCTCTGCTCCCGCACTCTGCCGCTTGCGTCTTAACCTGCGCACGGCATAGCCGCGGCCGGCAGATTTCTCGATCAGTCCGTCGCGCTCCAGATCCGCCAGCGCCTGACGGACGGGAGCGCGGCTGACGCCGAACTGCGCCGCGACGCTCGACTCCCCGAGACGCTCGCCATGCGGTCGCTCGCCATCCCGGATCTGCCTTGCCAATATCCCGTAGACGCGTTCGTAAAGCCGCGGAGCCGCGCCCAGCGGCGCGTTCGCCTCCGGCTGCGGACGCAGGGGGACGTCGGTCGCGGCCAAGCCAGCGGAGGGAGCACGATCCCTTTTCGGATTTGATGGCGATCTGCGCATGGGCGGCGAACCGGTCCTATATTCCGGAAGCGAGATAGCCTCCATCCACTTTCAGCGTCGCTCCGGTCACGAATTGCGAGGCGTCCGACGCCAGAAAGATAGCCGCTCCGACAAGCTCGTGCAATTCGCCCATCCTTTTCATGGCGTTCCGGCGGCTGGCTTCCGCCTTTCGCTCCGCGGACATCCGTTCACGGTTGATATCGGTGAGGAAGAATCCCGGCGCGATGGCGTTCACCCGCAGCCCCTTCTCGCCCCATTCCGCCGCCAGGCTCTGGGTCAGCCCGGCAACGGCCCATTTGCTCGCGCCATAGGCTGCCGCGTTTGCCCATCCCATATGCGCCGCGATCGAGGAGATGTTGATGATCGAGCCGCCGCCTTCGGCGATCATGGAGGGGGCGAACGCCATGCAGGCGAAATAGAGGCTCTTCAGATTGGTGTCGAGGATTTCGTCATATTCGTCCTCGGTCAGATCGAGAGCCGGTTTGATGGCGGTCGTTCCCTGACAGTTCACGAGTATTCGCACCGGCCCGTGATCGGCGAGGATGCGGTCGCGCAGTTGATGGATACCGCCGACGCTTCGCAGGTCCGCGGCGTAGGTGACGGGCGGCGTCCCGTCGCCTCCGAGTTCGCCCGATACGCGGCTCAGCTTTCCGGCATTGCGCCCGACCACGATGCTCCGTGCCCCGGCGTTCCTGAAGCCGAGCGCGATTTCGCGTCCGATGCCGCTCGATCCGCCGAGAACCAGCGCGGTCCGTCCATCCAGAGAAAAGGCCTGCAATTGGCTTGTCATCTTCGTCCTCCCGGTCATGTCGCTGCAGGATAGCTTGCGCTGATGCGTCCGATCCAGAAATTCCTGTTGTCAAATCCGGATATTTGTTTAGTGTACACACAAGACGATAATCCAGCGCCTGAAAAAGCGAGCCGGAACGCAAGACGAGGGATTGACCTATGGCGGAACGTCCAATCGGCGTACCCCTTTGTTTGATGGAGGGCAAAAGCTCTGAGCGCGTCAACGCCGACTGAAATCGGAAAGATCGCGGCCGTCGCGCCACTCGGCGCGCTCGACAGTTTCTGCCGCGAGATCCTCGCCGCCGCCGGGGCGGACGGCCCGACGGCGGACGCGGCTGCGCGCGCCATGATGCATGGAACGCGGCTCGGCGTGGACAG
>CAYOUE010000023.1:17406-26037 GCA_964407075.1 uncultured Hyphomicrobiaceae bacterium | reverse complement strand
GCGGCAGGCCGGGATGCCGGCGTCTGATGCCCGGCGCCATGACGGGGAGATCCTGAATGTCGTAGGTGAGGAAATCGGGTTGGACGCCATAAAAGTCCAGCATATGCGTCAGCCGGAAGCAGGCGGCGGGGGCAAGCCGCATCGCCGGGCGGCGCGCGTAGCGGTAAGCCGACAGACCGCGTGGGATTTGCGGCGCGAGGCGTCGCATGGCGCGCAGGCTGTCCGGGTCGAAGCCCATGACGCAGACCGGCCCTCGATAACGAGACAACTCGTCCGCAACGCGCCGTTCCAGTGTGCGGTCCGGCCCGCCTGCGCTCTTGATCTCCAGAAACAGCAGCGTTCGCCCGGCGGTGAGTTCCAGCAATTCGCGCAGGCTGAGTATGCGGTCTTCCGTGCCGCGCATCCTTATCCGGGAGAGCGCCGCGGCGGAAAACCCGCGCACATCGCCCTCGGCTTCGGTCAGCCGTTCGAGCCGCCAGTCGTGAAAAATCACCGGCTCGCCGTCTTCGGCCGCCTGGATGTCGGTTTCAATGGCATAGCGCGCCCTGATCGCCGCCTCGAAGGCAGAGGCAGTGTTCTCGATCACCCCGCGGCGCGCATGATGAAGGCCGCGATGCGCAATCGCAGGGATCTGTGGAAATCTCACGTCCTTCTCCGCCGCAGCGTGAAAGGAAATGCCGGCGCCGGTTTTCCGTGCTTCATTCCGCTCCAGCTTACTGATCGCGGATCGCGAAGATCGCGTCCACTTCCACCGCGACGCCGAAAGGCAGGCTGGCGACGCCGATCGCCGCCCGTGTATGCCGCCCCCGGTCGCCAAGCACGGCGACCATGAGATCGGACGCGCCGTTGACGACCTTCGGGTGATCGGTGAAGTCCGGCGCGGCGTTGACGAACCCCGTGAGCCGCATGGTCTGCTCGATACGGTCGAGCGAGCCGAGCGCGGCCCGCGCCTGCGCCAGGATGTTGAGGCAGGCGAGACGCGCAGCTTTCTGCCCTTCCTCGACACTGACGTCATCGCCGAGTTTGCCTGTTATGCGTCCTTCAGGACCTGCGGAAAGCTGGCCGGACACGTGCAGGAAATTTCCCGCGATCATCGTTGGCGAATAATTGGCGGCGGGGCTGGGCGCTTCCGGCAGAACCAGCCCGAGTTCGGCGAGCCGCGTCTCGTAGATGTCGGTCATGAGCCTTTCCTATCGTGGCAATTCGGCAGTTTACGCGAAGCATAGGTCACGTTAGGCTTTTTGAACAGGCGGGTTTCAAGGATATCGGCGCTGGACAGCGAATTTGCTGACACTTCGCATTTTCGCTGCAATAAGCTGGAATGCATGAATTGCATACGCTGTGGCGCTTGCCGCCGTTGCTGTGGAAATCGGACCGAGATGATCAAAATTTTTGCTTATTCCGCCGTTGTGATGACATTGGCGCTGTTGACGGGGGCGCCGCTTGCAGCCCGGCCGCTGGCGCCCAAGGTCGAGTTGTCTCCGCACCGAGCGATCTATGATCTGAGCCTGCAGAACGCTTCGGCTTCATCGAGCGTGTCGGGCCTTCGCGGGAGGCTCGTTCTGGACTTCTCCGGCTCTCCCTGCGCCGGCTATTCCTATACTTCGCGCCTGGTGACCGAAATGACGGATCAGGACGGGGGATCTTTCGTCACCGACATGAGAACCTCGACCTGGGAGGATGCTGAAGGGCAGCGCTTCCGCTTCGAGAATACGGAGTATAACGGATTTCAGCAGACCTCGGTCGTCTCCGGCTCGGCTTCTCGCGAGGGCGCCGGAGCGAAGATCGCGGTCAGCCTCGAAAAACCGGCCAAGGGGTCGGTGGAATTTGACCGAAGCGCGCTTTTTCCCACGCAGCACTCGATCGCGATACTCGATGCGGCGCAGCGCGGCGAGCGTCTCGTTCAGGCCGACGTCTATGACGGCTCGGAGCAGGGCGACAAGCTCTACAGCACAACCGCGTTCATCGGTCAGCCCGTTCTGCCGTCCGAGCAGGACGAAAAGGCCCTCGACGCGATAGACAATGCCGCTCCGCTGAAGAACCTTAAGTCATGGCCGGTATCCATCAGCTTCTTCGACATGCGCCAGCCGGGCGAACGCGATGAAGGTCTGCCGACCTACGAATTGAGTTTTCAGCTGTTCTCGAACGGCGTCAGCGGCGATCTGACGATCAATTACGGCGACTTTCTGATCGGCGGCAAACTCAGGCGGCTCGATTTCAACGAAACCGCGGAATGCCCCCCCGCCGCGCAGTGATAGTCAAGGCGCATCATCCGCGATCCCAAAGCCGCGCCGCGCCGCGTGCCCCGCTTGCGTCGCCGTGCACGGGCGGCCGGATCGAGACGCAGGGCGTATCGGCGAAAATGTAGCGCTCCATGAGGCGGGGAGTCTTGTCGTAGAGGCTAGGGATCTGCGAAAGACCGCCTCCGAGAACGATGACTGCCGGATCGAAGAGATTGACGACGCTCGCCAGACCGCGCGCAAGCCTTGAAGCGTAACGCTCCAGCGCGGCGCTAGCCGAGGGGTCGCCCAGTTCGGCAAGCCGGCTGACATCCGCGCCTGAGACTGCGAGAGCGGCGTCCCCGCCGCCATCGAGATAGTCGCGATGCAATGCCGGTCCGGAGATCCAGCATTCCAGGCACCCCCGCAGGCCGCACCAGCAATCCGGCCCGGGTGTTTCGTCCGGCCCGGCCCAGGGCAGGGGATTGTGTCCCCATTCTCCGGCGCAGCTTCTCGGGCCGTCGAGGAGCGCGCCGTTCACGACAAGCCCGCCGCCGCATCCCGTGCCGATGATAACACCGAAAACCGAACCCGCGCCCTGGGCTGCGCCATCTGCGGCTTCGGACAGGGCGAAGCAGTTGGCGTCGTTGGCGCAGCGGACCGGACGGCCAAGGAGATCCGCAAGATCGGCGTCGAGGCGGCGTCCGTTCAGCCAGGTCGAGTTGGCATTCTGCACAACGCCGGTGCCTGGCGAAATTGAGCCGGGCATCGACAAGCCGACGCTCGCACCGCCCGGGCAGCCGAGCGCGCTTTCGGCGTCCGCAATCAGCGATGCGAGGGCGGCGAGCGTTGCGCCGTAATCCCCGCGCGGCGTCAAGATGCGCTTGTTGAATATGGCGTTATCACTGTCGTCGAGCGCGGTGATTGCGATTTTTGTGCCGCCCAGATCGATACCGAGCCTTATGCGCTGCGACATGATCCCTCAATCCGCTCCGCCTGCCGGCGACAGGGCGCGCCTGGCCGCCGCGGCCTGCGCCGGATCGCGTCCGGAATGGCTGGCGAACACCAGCAGCAGCGACTCGTCTTCGAGCAGAAAATCGAGCACGCCGGCCAGAAATTCGTCTGAAGAGGCCTGCGCGCGGATATCTTCCGGTCGGTAGCCTGAAAGGTTGAGGAAACGCGCGAGGCGACTTGCCTCCGCGGCTATGAACAGCAGCGCCTCGACCGCAAGCTCAGCCGCCGCCTCGCGCCCCATGACAGGACGGCGTTGCGTTCCCGTTCTCATGTCGCCGCCCATGACAGCCGGATAGGCATGGCTTCGTCCTTTCCCGCGGTTATCTATTTGTTACAGGATTATCCTGTAGCAAGCAGGGAGAATCCCGCATAGTTTAACGCTTTCAGGATACAGCTCACAATGCCGGGTCAAGGCTGCCGGCCCGGCGGGACGATGCGCAGGCATGGCGAAGACCGTTCTGATTGTCGAAGACAACGAACTGAACATGAAGCTGTTTCGCGATCTGCTTGAGGCGCATGGCTATGCGACGCTGCAGACGCGCAATGGCATCGAGGCGTTGTCGCTGGCCCGCGAGCATCAGCCGGACCTTATCCTGATGGATATCCAGTTGCCTGAAGTTTCAGGCCTCGACGTCACCAAATGGCTGAAGGATGACGAGGCGCTCCGCGACATTCCCGTCATCGCGGTAACCGCCTTCGCCATGAAGGGCGACGAGGAGCGCATCAGGGAGGGCGGCTGCGAAGCCTATATTTCCAAGCCCATTACAGTGTCGAATTTTCTCGAAACAATCCGGCAATTCATTGGGACTGAAACGCGGTGAAAGCTGGGGATAAGGGTGCGCGGACATCTGCGGCGTAATGACGCATAAAATTCTGTTCCCGCCGTCCTTCAGCTTAACCTTATTCGCGAATCTTGTTGCGTTTTCTGGGTAAACCGCGCTTAATACATCCGTAATCACGGCGGAAATTGTCCATGATTTTGACGCATTGGACGATATTCAATTACGAGGATGGGAATTCTGCGGAGGGATATGCGGCACAGATTGTATACGACCTGACTTGCAATCGCCTCTTTTTTCCTTCTACTGATTGATAAGACGAATTGTTTCCCTACGGCTCGCTCAGGTCCGCCGCATCTCCTGGCGTCGTAGGGTTAGGCCGAGGAAGATGGTTTGAGTGGCCTCCTCGTTACTGCCATCGGAATCGGCCAACAAGTCGTTGGCCAATGCCCTCTTTGGTCATGACTTGAAGACCAGCCCCGTGCTTTTATCGGAAACACCCCGCTGCCGATCGGCGCGGGGCTGGTCCCGTTCTGCATCACGCAAAAACAATCACCTATCTCACGCTTCGTCTGCAGATGCGCTGAAGCTATTGCCATTTCGCATGACTTACGCAATGCAAAGCCCAAGCCCTGAAAGGCAATTGCTACTTTATCTTGGATTCTGTGAATTCAACGTGCTTGCGCACGACCGGATCGTATTTTTTCAGCTTGAGCTTCTCGGTCATGTTGCGCGGATTTTTCTTGGCCACATAAAAATATCCCGTCTTGGCTGAGCTGACGAGCTTGATCTTCTGGGTAATCGGCTTGGCCATCGCGGCGGCATCCTGCTTGATCTGCAATCACATATCTGGAGCGCACATTAGCTGCATCGCCCGTCGTGTCAAGTACGCTGCCTTTCAGAGCATAACACGGTGGAAACAAGCGCCCCGCATGAAATAAAACGGTATCGTCGTGTCCTTTCCGTCAGACAGGCCCGCCTCGATGCGGCTTTCCAGGTCGGCAAGAATGAGCAGGGTGATGCTGGCCAGATCCTGCGCGCGCGCCTCCGTCAGGGTCATCCAGTTGGTGGCGATGAATTCCCCGTCCGTGATCGGCCCATGCGCGCTTATCATCTCCGCAGGCACTATGAAAAAGCGGGTGTCGAACCGGCGCGGGCGTCGCGGCGGCGTGATCGCGCGGGCGAGAAACGACCAGCCCTCGAAAGATGGCGGCGCCTTGCCGGAGAAAGGCGCAAGATGCGCGCCTTCGCCGATGACAAGTCCGGTTTCCTCCTCGGTTTCGCGCAGAGCCGCGTGCGCAAGCGCCAGAGCGCGCTGCGGATGGCGCAACTTCGGCACACGCGAGAGGAGCTTGGCTCTCATCGGCTCCG
Organism: uncultured Hyphomicrobiaceae bacterium; assembly: GCA_964407075.1. Lineage (GTDB taxonomy): Bacteria > Pseudomonadota > Alphaproteobacteria > Rhizobiales > Rhodomicrobiaceae > JAHQVI01. The sequence continues at coordinate 20,654 of CAYOUE010000023.1, read as the reverse complement.
GCATGGCCGACCCGGCTGTTGCGAGATAGTCGATCGCCTCGACCCGTCCGCCGGGAAACACGTATTTTCCGGGCATGAATTTCAGGTCAGGCCGCCGCCTTCCCATCAGGACAGCCGGCTGCGTGCCGCTACGGTCCAGCACGATGAGCGTTGCGGCGTCGCGCGGGTGGACGTTCGGATGCCTGCTGGTCAGGATGTCCTTCGTCAGGCTGCGGCTGTGGGCGAGCGTTTCGGGCGTGCTGTGATCTTGCGGCATGTCATGTGCGGTTTCGCGAGGCGGGGCCGGCAAGGCTTGCGTGAGTGCCGGGCGCAGCGCCGTCCGCTTCGCCCGGGCCGAAGCCGTGCATGGAATTGGCCCATTGCAGGCCGATGACAGCGCCCTTGACGGGCGGGAGCAGGGCAAGGCACAGCGCAATCGTCGCAGGCCCCCAGACCGCGGCATGAAGCCAGAGCGGCGGACGGAATGCGGTCTCGAAGGCGAGCACGGCCGGCAAGAGCAGGTGTCCGGCGATGAAGATCGTGAAATAGGGCGGCGCATCGTCCGCGCGGTGGCCGTCCAGCGCCTCTCCGCAATGTCCGCAGCGTTCCGCAGCTTTGAGATAGCGCGCGTAAAGCCGCCCGACGCCGCATCTCGGGCAGCGCCCGCGCGCGCCGCGCAGCATCGCCCGCAGAACGCTCCGTTCCGGTCCCGCCATATCGGCCCGCCAGTTGCTCACATCGTCACCATATTGGATCATGATCTGACGATAGCCGCATTCGCCTGAAAAGGAAATGACCAGCGCCGCAACTTGGGGCGGCGCTTCACCGCGTTGACGCAACTTGCGCCTGCACCCATCCTCCGGCAAGAATTGTTCGCTGCGAAGGAGTTTTCCTCGTGTTCTACCCTGACGCGCATATGCGCCTTGCCCGCCGCGCCGCGCCAATCCTCATCCTCGCCACGCTCGCCGTCCTGGGGGCCATGCGTCCTGCCGCCGCACAGTCCGAAGCCGCGCTCTGGGCCGCATTACGCGAACCCGGCCATATCGTGCTGATGCGGCACGCATATGCGCCCGGCACGGGCGATCCCGTAAATTTCCGTCTCGGCGATTGCTCCACTCAGCGGAACCTGTCCGAGGCCGGCCGCCGGCAGGCGCGCCGTACGGGCGAGGCATTCCGCGCCAACGGCATTGAAAACGCGGCGATCTACTCAAGCCAATGGTGCCGCTGCCTGGAAACCGCGCGGCTGCTCGATCTGGGCGATGTGACGCCACTGCCCTCGCTCAACTCCTTCTTCGGAGACCGCGCGCAAGGTCCGGCGCTGCTCCGGCAGTTAGAGCGCGATCTTGCGCAGATGGACCTGTCGCGTCCGGTCATCCTTGTGACGCATCAGGTCAATGTCACCGGCTTTTCAGACATCTATCCCGGTTCCGGGGAAATGGTGGTCATGCGCCGCAAGGCCGATGGCGGCTTCGAAACGCTTGGCGCGATCGAGCCGAGGCCGACGCGTGCCGGATGGCTGGCCGATCCGGCGGGGTGAGGCTGCGCGGCGAAAGTACCCGTGCTGGCGTCTCCCCCGGGTAAAGGCAAAGAATTCATGGCGCGAAGGGGGCGATCTGCACGCTTGATATTGATGCGCTCTGCCTAACCACGCTCCGCCTTTGCATCCGGTGCCGCCGGCTTCCTACCCGGCATAGGCACGGGGCCGTCAGGAACGGCGGCGCCTGAAGCTGTCTGGTCGACGCCGACCAGCGCAGCGCAGTCGCCAGGCAATTGCGCGATTGTCATCTGCCGTTTCGGCTGGGCAGGCGTCTTCGGCTTCACGACCACGACTTCAGGCGGGCGCACCTTGCGCAGCCAGCCTTCGACCTCGCGGCCGCAGCCGTCCTCCGCGCCGACCGGCGGCTGGTTCACGCAGCCTTCCGAGCCTGGCGGGCAGGCAAGGCGGATGTGGAAATGGTAGTGATGCCCCCACCAGGGGCGAACCTTGCTGAGCCAGCCGCGCTCTTCCTTGTCCGCCCAGTCGCACAGTGTCTTCTTGATCGCGGGGTGCACGAAAATGCGGGCGACTTCCGGATAGGACGCGGCGCGGCGGATCAGCTTGGCGTGCTCCGCGGTCCATTTCTGCGGATCGACGGAAACCTTGTCTTCCGCCAGCATCGAGACGGCCGAGCGGTTTTCGCGCTCCGCCCGCGACAGCCTGTGGTCAGGCATCGGATTGAGCCAGATGTCGGCGTCCAGCCCGATCTGGTGGCTGGCGTGTCCGGTGAGCATCGGCCCGCCCATCGGCTGGGCGAGATCGCCGACGAGAAGGCCGGGCCAGCCGTCTTCTTCCTTCGCGGCGACTGCCAGCCGCTCCAGATAATCTATCAGCGCAGGATGCCCCCAATTGCGGTTTCGCGACAGCCGCATGGCCTGCCATGCGGGGCCGTCCACGGGCAGCGGCTTTGCCCCTGCGAGGCATCCGCGCGCATAGCTGCCGATCGCGCGCGCCTCGACCGGGGCGGGAGCCTTCTGGCGTCCGAAAATCTCTTTTGCAACGGCGGCCGGCCCAGCGTTCCCCTGCGCCAGTGCGGCCGGCGCGGCGAGAAAGACAGCCGCGATCAGGATAAGCAATGAGCGCATGAGCAACCCCGTGTTCCCGGTACCTGACAATCCGCCCCAAAACCCTGGTGGTTCGAGAGGCGCGTATCTTGCATGAAGTTTAGCCCAAAGGCCCATGCAGGGCCAAGGGCGAGACATTTATATGGCCCATCTTCATGATCTTTCAGTAAAGTCCGCCAATGAATGAAGGCCGACAGACAGGATAGAGATGCGATTGAAGCTAACGAGACGGCGTTTTCTGCAAGGCGCGGGCGGCGCGCTGGCGCTCGGCGCGGGCGGCACGGCCTATGCGGTCGGGATCGAGCCGCGGTTCCGGCTCGTCGTCAGCGAATGGACGATCCCTCACGCGCACTGGCCGGCGGACATGCCGCCGCTCCGCGTCGTCATCCTGACCGATCTGCACGCCAATGAGCCCTGGATGCCGGTGCCGCGCATCCGGGAAATCGTGGAGACGGCGAATGCTGTCGGCGGCGACATGATCGTGCTTCTCGGCGACTACGTCGCCTCCATGCGCCGCCTGCGCATCGGAACGCCGGTTCCGGTTGCGGAGTGGGCCGCGCCGCTCGCCCGGCTGGACGCTCCCCTGGGTGTCTATGCCGTTCTGGGCAATCATGACTGGTGGGAAGACCCGCAAGAGGTACGTGAGGGCCTTGAGCGCTCGGGAATCC
>CAYOUE010000023.1:5767-17396 GCA_964407075.1 uncultured Hyphomicrobiaceae bacterium | reverse complement strand
GTGCATGGCGGACATTTCTGGCTCGGCGGGCTGGGCGATCAACTCGCGATCCGTGTCGGACGGTCCTGGCGCGGCGTGCATGACCTGCCTGCGACGCTGGCGCCCGCCGCCGCCGACCGCGATCCCTATATCCTGCTCGCGCATGAGCCGGACATATTCGTGAGCGTACCCGAGCGTGTGACCGTGACGCTTTCCGGGCACACGCATGGAGGGCAGGTCAACCTGCCGTTCATCGGCCGGCCCGTCATTCCCTCGAAATACGGCCAGCGCTTCGCCTACGGCCATATCGTTGAGGACGGCAGGCATCTGCTCGTGTCTTCGGGGCTGGGTCTCAGCGGACTGCCGGTGCGATTCATGACGCCGCCCGAGATCGGCGTCATGACGCTTACATCGCCGGACCGGACCGAGGCGTAAGAAGGACTCAGCCGGCCGCTGCCATTTTCGCCTGGGCTGGGCGCACTACGGCGTCATAATCGTCCATGAGCGTGCGCGTGATTTCGCCGACCGTGAAGGCGACGTCTTCGATCTGCGACACCGGCGTGACTTCCGCCGCGGTGCCGGTCAGAAAGCATTGCTCGAAGCTGCCCAGCTCATCCGGCATGATGGTGCGCTCGATGACCTGCCAGCCGCGTTTCTTCGCCAGGCCGATCACGGTGCGCCGGGTGATGCCGTCGAGGAAGCAGTCGGGGGTCGGCGTGTGGATCTCGTCGCCCCTCACGAGGAAGATGTTCGCCCCGGTTGATTCCGCGACATGGCCGCGCCAGTCGAGCATCAGCGCATCGGCGAAACCCTTCGCCTCGGCCTTGTGCTTCTCGATGGTGCAGATCATGTAGAGCCCGGTCGCCTTGGATTTAGACGGCGCGGTGCGCGGATCGGGACGGCGGTACTCGGCCATCGCCAGCTTGATGCCCTTCAGCCGCTCCTCGCGAGCGAAATAGGCGCCCCAATACCAGGCGGCGACCGCCACATGGATCGTGTTGTGCTGCGCCGAGACGCCCATCTGTTCCGAGCCGCGCCAGGCGATCGGGCGGACATAGCCGTCCACGATATTGTTGACGCGGATCGCATCGCGGCAGGCCTGGTCGATTTCCGCGACCGTATAGGGCAGCTCGAAGCCGAGCAGTCTAGCCGAATTGCGCAGCCGCTCGGTGTGTTCCGTCAGCTTGAAGATTTCGCCGCCATAGGCGCGTTCGCCCTCGAAAACGGCGCTCGCATAATGCAGGCCGTGGGTCAGCACATGCACCTTAGCCTCGCGCCAGGGAACCATCTCGCCGTCGAACCAGATAAATCCGTCGCGTTGATCGTAAGGATCCTGTGCCATATTTTCCTCCACCGGGGACGTTCTTTCGCGGCTTTGAAAGGCGGCGAAAAAAGCCATAATATCAGACATCCCCTCGCGTTTTTTTGCAGCTTCTGTCAAGAACGGTGTAATGCTTCAGATTAAGCCTGCTGGATGTAGCAGACAAGCGAATATACGTCAACAATGCTGACGCATCTCTGATATGCAGAATTCGACCGCCCAGACTGCTAGCGAAAAGGCCATGAGGCGCGACAGCGTCCGGATGCCGGATGCGCTGCGCTATGCCGAGGCGCTGTTCTTCGCCTATCGTGAATTCATCGCCGAGCCGGACCGGATTCTGAAGAATTACGGCTTTGGCCGCGCCCATCACCGCGCGCTGTTTTTTGTCTGCCGTTACCCCGGCCTGCGCGTAGCCGATCTGCTCGACATTCTTCAGATCACCAAGCAGAGCCTGTCGCGCGTGCTGCGCGAACTGGTGGAAAAGGACTATATCGAGCAACAGGCCGGGCTGGAGGACAAACGGGAACGGCTGCTTTATGCGACTGAAAAGGGCACAGAACTCATGGATCGCCTGGCCGCCCCCCAGATCAGGCGAATCGAAAAAGGGCTGCAGGCCGCTGGGGCAGGCGGGCAGGAAGCAGTCGCCCGATTTCTCGACGCGATGATTGGCAGCGCGAAGGATCTGCCGCATAAACGCATGGCCAGTCCGGCCTATAGCGATGACGAACCGCCTGCAGGAGCATGATGACGGATTCATTCAACACGGATCAGGCGTCTCACAGCCTGCCCGACGACGCACAGCATATCCTCGTCGTTGACGACGACAAGCGCATCCGCGATCTGATCGCGCGCTTTCTGAACGAAAACGGCTATCGCGTTACCGTTGCCGAGGATGCGCAGACCGCGCGCGTCAAGATGGGCGGCTTCTCATTTGATCTCATCATTCTCGATGTGATGATGCCCGGCGAGACCGGCTTTGCCTTTGCGGAGGATCTTCGCCGCTCTTCGCAGGTCCCGATCCTCATGCTGACCGCGCGCACCGAACCCGACGACCGTATTACCGGCCTTGAGATCGGCGTCGACGACTATCTCGCCAAGCCTTTCGAGCCGCGCGAGCTTCTCCTTCGCATGAAGAACATCATCTCGCGCCGCGCCGAAGTTGCGAGCGGCCCCGAAGAGATCACTTTCGGGCCGTATTCCTTCTATCCGATGCGCGGCGAGCTGCGCATGGATGGCGAGCCGATCAAGCTGACCGAGATCGAACGCAACCTCCTGCGCCATTTCGCCCTTCATCCGGGAGCGCCGGTCGAGCGTGAAGACCTCGCCCGTCTTTCCGGTCATGACAGCGAACGCGCGGTCGACGTGCAGATCAACAGGCTGCGGCGCAAGATCGAGTCCGATCCCGCCAACCCGGCCTACCTGCAGACCGTGCGCGGGCGCGGATACATTTTTTATACGGACTGATGGCGACAATATCGGAACAACCGGCCGGACGGCCGCTTACCCTGGGCCAGAAAAAGCGGAGGTTCTTCAAAAATCTCGGCCGAGCAGGGCTTTCGCTCCTGCCAAAGGGCCTTTACACGCGCGCGCTCCTTATCATCATCACGCCGATCGTCATCCTGCAGTCGGTTCTCGTTCTCGTCTTCATGGACCGTCACTGGGAATTCGTCACCCGGCGGCTGTCGAACGCCACCGTGCAGAACATCTCGATGCTGATCTCGCTTTACGAGACCTATCCCTTCAGGGACGGCTACGTACAGCTTACGGACATGGCGCGCGAGGAACTCGGTCTCGTTACCCAGATCATTCCAGGCGGCGCTTTGCCTGAGCCGAAAGAAAGGCCCTTCTTCGGATTTCTGGACCGCACGCTTTCGAAGACCATCCGCAGCAGGATCAGCCGGCCCTACTGGATCGACACGGTGGGGGCGTCGGATTATGTCGATATCCGGATCCAGCTCGATGATGCGGTCATGAAGGTTCTTGCCCGGCGCAGCAATACCTACGCCTCGAATACGCATATTTTTCTGATGTGGATGGTCACGACCTCGCTGATTCTTCTGACCGTCGCCATTCTTTTCCTGCGCAACCAGATCCGTCCGATCCTCGCTCTGGCGCAGGCGGCGGAAGCGTTCGGGCGCGGCCAGCCGGTTCCGGAGGAATTCCGCATTCGCGGCGCGCGCGAGGTCCGCCAGGCTTCCGCGGCCTTTCTGGAGATGCGCGACCGCATCGAGCGTCATGTCGAGCAGCGCACGACAATGCTGGCCGGCGTCAGTCACGATCTTCGCACAGTGCTGACCCGCTTCAAGCTGCAGATAGCCATGCTGGGCGACACGCCGGAGCTGAAGGAACTGGCTTCCGATGTCGATGAAATGCAGCAAATGCTGGAGGACTATCTGGCTTTCTCGCGCGGCGCAGGCGGGGAGGAAGCAACGCGCACGGATATTTACGGTCTGCTGAGCGAAATTCAGGAGGCCTATTCCGACAACCGTAATCGTGTCGTGATGCTCAACGCGCCGAACCATCATTTTTTCGCCATAGTGCGGCGAAATGCGTTCAAGCGCGCAATTACCAACCTCGTAAGCAACGCTACGCGCTTCGGCAAAAGGATCCTGATTACGGCGAGCGCTTCGCGGCGAAATCTCGTTGTGACTGTCGAGGATGACGGCCCCGGCATTCCGCCCGAGTTGCGCGAGCAGGCGTTCAGACCTTTCTACAGCCTCGATAAATCGCGCAACCAGAACGTCAAGAGTACCGGGTTGGGACTGGCGATTACGCGCGACATCATCCGCGCTCATGGCGGCGAGATCCATCTCAGCGAGAGCCGCATGGGGGGCCTGAAGGCGACTATCAGGATGCCGCTATAGGCGTGCAACCCAAGGAATGGGGCGCGCGGGCAGTTCTATCTGGGTAAGCCGGATGGCGGATCTTCCGCGACAGGAGCCGCGGTTTTGGTCTCGATCGCGGCCGTTTCCTCCGTAATCGATCCGGGCGGCAATTCGGTGAGAAACAGCGCTGCGGCGTTGTCTTTCAGGGCAAAGCCGGTGTCAGGCTCGGCCATGTCAGCCAGTTCGTTTGCAAGAGCGGTGAAGTCGATGCCGAACCCGTCTTCCTCGCGCAGAACCTGCAGGGAATCGATCGTCCGAGCCATATGCGTTTCTTCGGTGAGCCCGATCCGTTCTAGAAAACTGTTGCGGAATTGCTGTGAGGCCGTGTCGGACACGATTGACGTTCCCGTCAGCCTTGCGCCGAAGATCTCTCCATGGGCTGCAGCAAAGACCGGGATGAAAACAGACATCGGGCGGGCGGATTCAACAAGGCCTTCATCCTTGAACAGAGTGAAGAGCTTGTCAGCCTCGGCTTTGGCTGCTGCGTTCTTTTCCAGATCCGTGCTTGTTTCGGCGACATCGGCGTAGTCGGGATTGCCCAGCGTCGCGAGTCTGCGGACCGGTTCCTCTCCGGTCTGTCCGGTTTCGGCGGGCGCGGACGGCTGGCCGTTTCCCAGACTGGCAACCGTAGTCTGCTTCGTATCCGGATCCTTGCGCGCCGGGCTTGCGCCAAGGGCCGCGGCTTCAGCAACGCTGTCTCCGGCGTCCTCCGATGCGGGAGCGGACTGCAATGACGCTCCGGCTTCCTCCGCGCCGCCATAGACGCCCGCCTCGCGGATCGCTGTCGTTACAGCGGCGATCTGTGAAGGCTTCACCGCAGGTTCGGAAGTTTCTCCCGATGACGCGGCTCCGGTCTGGGGCTGTAGCGCGATCAGCCGTTCGGTCTGTTTGGGTGCTGCGTCTTCCGAAGCGGTCTGCGTCGTGCCGGGATTGGACAGATCCTGCGTCCAGAAGGCGTACCAGACAGCGGCGAGAATACCGACGGCAAGGAAGAGCGATGCGGCTGCAGCGGCATAATATCTGAAGGCGTAGCGCCGGAATTCCTTTCTCGCCTCGAATTCCGGCCTTACGTCTCCATTGGCGTCGATTTCTCCCCGGTTGTAGCGGTCGCGCTTTACGGGGTCGCCGAGTATGCGGTAAGCGATCGAAACCCGTTTGAAGCGTTCCTGCGCTGCGGCGTCGTCGGGATTCAGATCGGGATGCAGACGCTTTACGAGTGTGCGGAACGAGGCGCGGATTTCGTCGAACGTCGCGTCCCGGTCAACGCCGAGCACGTCATAAGGATCGTTTGACAGCGGCGACAGATCGGTCTCCGGCATGTAATCGCCGAAAATATCGCCGTCGAATGAGGGAAACCAGTTTTCCGGCGGCAGCAGATAAGCAGGGAGGGCAGTGCTGGCGTCGCCATGCGCGCGTGATATCTGATCCTGCGTCATTCCGGTTACGTTGACGAGGCTTGCTCCGACCAGAATGGTTCCGTTCAGATTCGCGCCGGTAAGATCGGCGTAGTCGAGCATGGCGTCGGTCAGATCCGCCCCGGTCAGATCCGCGCCATCGAGCCTTGCCTGTACGAGGTCCGCGGCGGCTACATTCGCTCGAACGAAAGAAGCCTCGCTGAGCGTGGAGTTGCGAAGGACGATCCCCTGCATGTCGGCGTCGCTGAGGTTTATGGGCCCGCCATTTCCCGGTCCGAACTGGCGTTGGTTGAGGGGCAGTTCGGCGTCCCTGAGATCGGGGATATGATCCGGGTCTTCCTGCCGCCAGGAGTTCCAGGCAGCGGGACCTTCGCGGAGTTTTTCCAAATCAGCCGGATGTGCCACGACCAAAGCTTCCCTGGGAGCAGAAAAAAATATCGAGCGAATGGTTCACCGGGACGCCTCGCATGTCAACTTTGTCGGATATGTAGGCATTTATGAGGCGGTTCCTGACGAATACAGGACTTGCAATGGAACACAAATTCCGCAAAGCCGGTTCCATTGAGGATGAATTCAGAATACGAAATGTGAAAGCCCACAAAAGCTAGCGCCCTCTTCGCGAAAAATAGTTTTATCCAGTATATAGCAAGTCGCAGGCCATCTGATCCCCCTAAATGGCTGCATGGTGAGAACTAACTTCGTGAGCGTATCCCTGAGAACACAGACATCCGCCGCCCCGTTCAACCATTCGGTCCAAGACTCGTCATATCAAATTTCCGCATCGCCGTCACGACCACTGGCGGTTGCGTCGGACTGCTGATGCGCGGCATCTGAAACCGCGCCAAGGACCGCGCTCATATTCTCGAAAATCCAATAATGTCCGGCGTCCGGAATGGTTTCGACCCTGCAGCCCGGTATCAATGCGCCGAGGCGCAGCGCAGCGGAAACAGGCACATTACGGTCGCTGAGACCCTGCCAGAGCGTGGCCGCAGCCGTGATATCGCGAAAGGGGACATTCCAGGGACGGGCGAAGATGGCCAGTTCCTGCATGGTCGCCCCAAGGCCTGGACGGCAGCCCTCCGCGACCCCTTCCAGCAGGTTGCGGCGCACGTCCTGACGGGACAGCACCCGCCGGTCGGCCTGTGAGGCCCGCCTAAGCAGAAACGCGTATATGAGCGCCGGCGCATGGAGGAAAGCGGCCCGGCCGGCACCGCAGACCAGCGCCGACAACGGCGGCACACGCGGCATGACCTGGAATGCGAAGTAATGGCCGGGGCCGATTTTCTGTGTCATTTCCGGTCTGCACATCGGTCCGACCGGGCTGACGAGAGCGAGTGCGCTGATACGCTCGCGCAGGAATGCGGCGCAGGCCGCAGCGTATGGGCCGCCGCCCGAAACTCCTGCGACCGCAAAGCGAGAAAGGCCAAGCCGGTCAGCGAATTCGGCCATATCGAAGGCGCAGCTCGCCAGGCTCCTGCCCGGATGAGGGCTCGAGACGCCGAAACCCGGCCTGTCGGGCGCAATGAGCCGAACGCCAGCTTCGAGCGCAGGGCGATGGGCGATCCTGAACATCAGTCTGGAGCCGGGAGTGCCGTGGAAACCGAGGACAGGCGCCCCGTCCGGCGCGCCATATTCGCCATAGCCCAGGATGCGGCCATCGGCGAGACTCATTGTGAGCGTTGCGCGATCCCCCTGCGCCGCTGCGCCTTTCAGCGAGGAACTGGCAGCGGCCGGCATGGCGGAAAGGAAAGCGGAGCCAGCGCCTTTTCTGGCGCGAGTTGCTGGCGGTCAACTAATGCAAAAGAGCCGCTTCCCGGTCTGAAAGCGGCTCTTCCGTGCTGTAAACTCAAGAGTTATCGCTCTTAATTTGGAGTTGTCGTGTTCGGTGTCGTCGCGTCCTGCGTGCCCGGTTCGGCAGGCGCCGACAACGATGCCGGAGCGTCTGCCGCGGGTACGGTGTCGAGTCTCATTTCCACGCCGCCATAGCCGAAATAGGTCAGCGCGCCGAAGATCAGACCGAACAGAATTGCGGTCACGAGCGCGTTGATGAAGCGGTTGCTGAAGGTGATCGAATTGCCGATCCAGTCGACGAAAAAGACGACGATGGACGCGACGATAACGGGTTCGAGCCAGGCATATTCCGCTGGTAAGATCATTCTATCCCCCTATGTCCTAAAATGGCTCAGTTGTCCTGACGCGCCCTTATAGCAAGCAATTGCCATGGGCGTAAGGTTTAGTTGGGATAGCAGCTTTGCACAATTATGCATCAGTGATGCATCTAATACAGGCAGATTTTGCGTGTCCCGCAAGAATTAACCCATATGGCGGCGTTCCGTTCCAACTGGCGCGCCTGGATCAGGCTGCTACCCCGCTCGAGGGGGCAGTTGATGCGAGAGCGGTCTTGCAATCGCGCAGAAGCGGAAGCGCCTTGTCCTCCGGAGACATGACTGCTTCCTCGGATGTCACCGGCCAGTAGATGCGGAGAGCAGGATCATCCCAGAAAATGCCGGCTTCATGGCCGGGCGCGCGCGGCGAGCTTGTTCTGCAAGATATTTCGGTGAGTGGTCGGAGCGTTGCGTAGCCATGCGCGAAACCTTCGGGAATGTAGAGCTGGAGACCGCTTTCGGCGGTAAGTTCGGCGCTGACACTCCTTCCGTAGCAGGTCGATTCGGCGCGCAGGTCGACGGCGGCCGCGAAGATGGCTCCGCGGATAACGCGGATCAGCCTTGCCTGCGCATGAGGAGGAGTCTGAAAGTGCAGCCCGCGAACCGTGCCGCTTGCAGTGGAAAGCACGACATGGTCCTCGACGAAGCGCGTCTCCACGCCTTGCGACGCAAACTCCTGCGCGGCGTAGACCGTGCTGGAGAAGCCCCTCAGGTCATGAACGCGCCTGGGCTCGACAAGCAACGGGCCTTCGATCTGGAAAGTGCGTATCTTCATCGGCGGCCCCCGAAAAGGAAGGTGCGGAAAATCGGTCCGGGCAAGGGAATATGGTCATCAACGCCGGTCCGTCTTCCGGCGCACCATATGCGGGCGCACAGGAATTGTTCAACTAAAAATTGAGCGGATCCGGGTTTGCGCGTATCGATTCAGACCGCCTCGCGGTCCTTTTGCGCATATTGGATTTCGTAGAGACGGGCATAGATGCCGCCACGGTCGAGCAGATCGTCATGTGCGCCGCTTTCCACAAGCCGGCCGTCTTCGATCACATGGATGCGGTCGGCGTTCAGGATCGTGGCGAGGCGGTGCGCGATCACAAGCGTCGTCCGCCGCCTCGTGAGTTGCGAGAGCGCACGCTGTATGGCCTGTTCGGACTCGCTGTCGAGCGCCGAAGTCGGTTCATCGAGCAGGATGATGGGGGCATTCTTCAGAAAGGCGCGCGCGATGGAGATCCGCTGGCGCTGGCCGCCGGACAGTTCGCCGCCGAGTTCGCCGACCCGGGTGTCGTAGCCTTCCGGAAGCGACTCGATGAAATGATGAGCATATGCTGCCTTGGCTGCTGCGATCACGGCATCCTCGCCAGGATTTTCCACGCCTGCGGCTATGTTCTCGCGGATCGTGCCGTCGAACAGGAACACATCCTGACTGACCAGCGAGATCTGGGTGCGCAGCGAATGCAGCGTCACATCGCGCAGATCCTGCCCGTCTATGGCTATAACGCCGTCCTGCGGGTCCCAGAACCGCATGATGAGGTTCATGATCGTGCTCTTTCCGCTGCCGGAGAGCCCGACGAGCGCCGTCGTCCATCCGGCCTCGATCGTCATGTCGAGCGATTTCAGCACCGGCGTTTCCGGCTTGTAGCCGAAACTCACATTCACGAATTCGATCCGCCCTGCGGGAACGGCGAGCGGGGCGGCTCCGGGGCTGTCGGTGAGGACCGGTTTGGAATCGATCAGGTCGTACATCATGCGCACGCCGACGCAGGCCTTGCCGAGTTGCACCTGCAGCCGCGCAAGGCGCCGCGCCGGCTCGTAAGCCATCAGCAGAGCGGTCATGAAGGAGAAGAATTCGCCTGGCGTTTCGTTGTATGTGAGGCTGCGCCAGCCCGCATAGAAGATCACTCCCGCGACGGCGAAACCGCCGAGCGTATCGACCAGCGGGTTAACGCCGGCGTTGATGGTGACGATCTTGTTCGAGACCCGTTCGACCGCGTTGACGGACTCGCCCATGCGTTTGCGCATCTGCGGCTCCAGCGTGAAGGCCTTGACGACCCTGACGCCCTGGGCGGTCTCGCGCATTGTCTTGACGATGCTGCCCTGGGTGTCGACCTCGCGTTTCGCGGCCTTGCGGATGCGCCCGACCAGCCTTTGCTGGATGAGGATGCCGATGGGCGCGCCCAGCGCGCAGATCAGGAACAGCATGGGCTGCTGGATGACCATCACCACGACGAGGCCGATCAGCGTTATGAGGTCGCGCCCGAGGCTGGTAGCGAGCAGGTTGACGGCCTGGCGCGTCGCCTGGGCGTTATGCGTAATTCGCGTAATCAGGTCGCTCGACTGGACGCGCTGGAAGAAGGACAGATCCTGGCTGAGCAGATGGCTGAACATGCGGTTCTGCGTGTCCGCCACCATGCGGTTGCCGATCCGCGCGAGGATGACTTCCTGGAAATAGGACGCGAAGCCCTTGGCGAGAAAGATCCCGATAATGACGGCGGGCAGCCAGACCAGCGCGCTTTCCTGCCTGTCCACGAAGATCAGGTTGACGACGTCCTTCATGAGCCAGGCGCTCAGCGCCGTCGTTCCGGCGACGATGAACATGAAGATGAAGGCGATCGCATAGCGCGGTGCGAATTCCCGCGCCTTTTCGCGGAGGAGCCGCCAGACGAGTTGCAGGTCTTCGCGCGGCAGGAAAAGTTCCAGAAGTCTCATGGAGCGGCCGTCATCCCGGATCTGCGCTGCGGCTTCGCCGGACTTGCCTCCGGCCGGCCATGCGGTCAGGCTAAATACACGCCAGACGGCGAAGATGTCAAAAGCCTGTGCGGCCAGGAAGCGGCGAACGGTTTCTTAATGTTTGATTTTTGCGCGTTTTCGCGCTGTGTTGCGGCCGGAACGGGGAGGGCAGGGCGTCATGGAGACGGACCCGCTGGCGACGGCGCTTGTTGGAGGGATTGCACTTGCATTCGCATTCGCCTATCTGGCCGCGCGTCTGAGGGCGCCGCTAATACCTGCTTATATCGCCGCGGGGGCTCTGGCGGGGCCGTATGTGCTCGGCTGGGCTGAAGATCCCGCCCTGATTGGGGAATTGCGGGACTTGGGCCTCATACTGCTGCTTTTCGGTCTGGGCCTTCGGTTTCCGCCGCCGCAGCGCGGGCCGCTCCGGCGGACGGCGTTGCCGGGCCCGCTTGTACAGGTTGCGGCGTCGGGTGCTCTCGGTTACGGCGCGGGTCTGGGGCTTGGATTGGGATCGGCCGAGACGCTGGTCCTGGCCGTTTCAGTGCCATTCGCAAGCGCTTTTGCGCTGCTGTCAGCAATGGACTGGCGCGGCGGCGCGGCTTCGGAGCCGGAACGATCGACGGCGTACTGGCTGGGCGTTCAGGCCGCTCTGGCCATGATCGCGCTCCTGGCCGTAACGGCGCTTGCGCGCTCGCCCGGCGCCGGCGCGCCTTTATGGAACGCGCTCGGCGAGAAAGCAGCTTTGCTCGGTGGATTTGTGGTCGCGCTGGTGGTTCTTTCGCGGCGTGTGCTGCCCCCTGTGCTCGTGTTCGCTGCGCGGGCAAAATCCCGCGAGGCCTTTTCGCTCGCCGTGCTGGCGGCGGCTCTGGGTCTCGCCTGGGCTGCCTATGCGCTCCTGGGCGCAGGTTTCGCGCCCGGCGCATTCCTGGCGGGACTCGCGCTCAGCCAGTCGGATCTGAGCCGGCGTGCGGGGGGCGATTTGATCCCGTTCCGCGACGCTTGCGCGGCGCTATTCTTCGTCGCTCTCGGCATGAGCCTCGATCAGGGCGCAATTACACAGCAGGCGGGCGCTCTGGCTGTCGTGGCGGGCGTCATGACGGCCGGAAACGCCGCGGCGGCTTTTCTCGGCGCGTGGGC
>CAYOUE010000023.1:0-5757 GCA_964407075.1 uncultured Hyphomicrobiaceae bacterium | reverse complement strand
CGCCTGCCGATGGCTGAGAGGCTCGCCTTGGCCGGATCGTTCGCGCAGGCAGGCGAGTTCGCCGTCATGATTGCGGGCGCGGCGTTTGCGTTCGAGATGATTTCCCCCGCTCTGTTCGCGCTCATCATGGCCGGGACGGCGGTTTCGATCTGCGTGAATCCGCTCATAAGACCTCTTGTGAGGATCGCGGAGCGGCGATATGCCTGACCGTAAATACCCATGAAGCTGCAGCTTCGGCTCGCGGCGTTCTCAGAGGGAGGCGATCCATGTTTACCGTAATCATACGCTCAGCTTTCTGCGCTGCATTGCTCTTGGCCGCGCCGGCAAAGGCTGACGATGGCGAGGCGCTGGCCGAGCGGCATTGCGCACGCTGCCACGCCATTGGCGAGACAGGCGACAGTGCACTGCCCGAAGCGCCGCCTTTCCGGGAAATCGCGCAGCGCTATCCGCCCGAAAGCCTTGCGGAGAGTTTCGCCGAAGGCATCACGACCGGGCATGACGAAATGCCGGAATTCGTGTTCGACGTGGACGAGGTCGGCCTGCTGATCGCGCATTTCGAGAAGCTGGCCCGATAGTCGCGCGCCCGCGCTAATCCTTTTCCGGCGGCGGGCAGACGAAGCGTTCGGGCGTCGGGCAGGAGACGAAGTCAGCCTCGGGCCGCGCCGTCATCACTTGAAGCAGCAGATCATCGCCGCCATTGATGTTGAATCCTTCGATGCAGGCGATGGGACGCGGCGCGGGCTCGACGAGCGGCAGCTTGCCGGCGTCCTGCGCGCGCAACAGCGCCAGTGAGCCCGCGCCTTCGCTGAGCGCCGTGTTAGCTTCCTCCGGCGTCATCATCGCGGTGTCGGTGCCGAGCAGGAAGACCGCGCTCGGCTCCCGATAGCGCGTGAGTATGACAGCGCCGGGTGCGCATGGCTTCATGGCGCTGACCAGTTCCGCGGCCTGCCGGCTGATCCAGAGCGGGTCGATGGACGGCAGCACGAGGCGGAATGCGGCTGCGTAGAGCAGCATGGCCGACGCGAGCGCCAGCGCGATGGCGGCGTGGAAGCAGCGGGTCCATGAGGCTCGGGCGGCGAGCCAGGCGAGAACTCCGGCCCCGGCGATGGCTGGAACCAGCCAGATCGAGGGCGCAATCCAGAACCAGGCGTGCAGGAAGATCAGGAAGGCCAGTTGCAGCCCGGCGACGAAGAGAAAGATAGCCGCGCCCTGTTTGTAGGTGCGCATCGGGATCACGCCCGGTATGGCCGCCTCTCTCAATGCCCAGGCGGCGGCCATTGCGATCGCCGGATAGACGACCATGACATAATGCGGCAATTTCGTCGGCGTCGCTTCGAGCGCGATCCAGAACGGAATGATCCAGGCGAGCAGGAACAGAGCCCGCCGTCCCGTCCGCCCGCGCCAGAGCCAGAGCGCCGCGCCGCCCACAGCGACGAGCGCGGCGGGCCAGAAACTCCACCAGAACAGAATGAAATAGAAGCCCGGCGGTCCCCAGTGCTTTTCCTGCCCGCTCTGGATCTTGGCGAGGAAATCGTCGCCGAGCGCGAGACGGAAGAACTCCCAGTCCGAAAGAACGCCGATGGCGATGAACCAGGGCAAGGTTATGGTCAGCATCACCGGGACGCCCCATGCGGCGTGCAGGTTTTTCAGCCAGCTCCGGTCGCGGTCGAAAATGACGAGCGGGATGACTGTGAGCGCCGCCAGAGCCGGGGCGACCGGTCCCTTGATGAGAATGCCAATGCCGAGCGCGGCCCAGAACACGGCCGCAACCGCAACCATGTCCTGCCGTTTCCTCCGGAACAGATAGAGCCGGGCGAGCGCGCCCTGCGCCAGCACGATGAAGGCGAAAAGCGCTGCGTCGGACTTGGCGATGCGGGCTTCCAGCGTCAGCGTGAAAGCGCCGGCCAGGAGGATCGCGGCCAGCAATGCGGTTCGCCGCCCGAAAACCGGCCGCGCCGCCCACCAGGTGAGCAGGACGGCGGCGACAATGCCGATCAGCGAGGGAATACGGTAGGTCCGGATCTGCGTGAGATCGTCAGGCGAGGCGATGCTGACCGAAAGCGCCTGAAGCCAGTAGATGCCTATCGGCTTCTTGTAGCGCGGCTCGTCCTGAAAGCGGATGTCGATGAAATCGCCCGTCTCCAG
Source organism: uncultured Hyphomicrobiaceae bacterium (assembly GCA_964407075.1). Classification (GTDB taxonomy): domain Bacteria; phylum Pseudomonadota; class Alphaproteobacteria; order Rhizobiales; family Rhodomicrobiaceae; genus JAHQVI01. Next base: position 3,612 of record CAYOUE010000023.1, on the reverse strand, counting down.
CATCTGCTTGGTGGCCTGGGCGAAACGCGCCTCGTCGCGGTCGGTCACGGGAAGCGATGCCGAGCCCGGCAGGTACAGCGCAAGGCAGAGCGCTATCAGGAAAGCGGCGGCAATGGCCGGGCGCGCAGCCAGCCAACCCAGCCCATCCTCGAAAAGCTCGTCGATCCGGGCGAGCGTGTCCTGCATCCGTAATTCCCTGACAATTCAGCGCCTTGTAGCGCAATCCGGGCGGGACGCAAGGGAAAGCGGGCGAGCCTGCATGAAACGCGCCCGGCTTCGTGGCATTTCGGTTAACGCCCGGGCCGGCCTCACGCGACCGCGCAGGCCGGGCCCGCATTCAGAATCTCGGCGTCGACATCGACCTCGAATATCCTGAAGTTTTCGGCGAACATTGCGACCAGCTCCTTCGCCTGATTATCGAAAGCGAGCTTGTCGGCCCAGGTGCGGCGCGGATCGAGCAGATGCGGCGGAACGCCCGGCACGTCGAGCGGCACGTCGAAGCCGAAGATTGGATCGCGCCGGAACGAGGCTCTGGCCAGTTCGCCGGACAGGGCTGCGTTCAGAAGCGCGCGGGTGAATTGCAGCGGCATCCTCTGGCCGACGCCGTATCTGCCGCCGGTCCAGCCGGTGTTCATGAGCCAGCAATCGGCGCCGTGCAACGCGATCAGCTTCCGCAGCATGTCGCCATAGACGCGCGGATGGCGCGGCATGAACGGCGCGCCGAAGCAGGTCGAGAAGGTAGCTGACGGCTCGGAGACGCCTTTCTCCGTGCCCGCGACCTTCGCGGTGTAGCCTGAAAGAAAGTGATACATCGCCTGGGAAGGCGTGAGCTTCGCAATCGGTGGCAGAACGCCGAAGGCGTCGGCCGTGAGCATGACGACATTGCGCGGATGCCCTGCGCGGCCGGAGGAACTGGCGTTGGGCACGGCGCTGAGCGGATAGGCGGCGCGGGTGTTCTCGGTGCGCGAGCCGTCGTCGAAATCGGGGATGCGGTTTTCGGGGTCTATTGCGACATTCTCCAGCACTGCGCCCCAGCTGTTCGTCGCCGCCCAGATTTCAGGCTCGGCCTCGCGCGACAGCTTGATGGTCTTGGCGTAGCAGCCGCCCTCGAAATTGTAGATGCCGCGGTCCGACCAGCCATGCTCGTCGTCGCCGATCAGCATTCGCGCCGGATCGTTGGATAGCGTGGTCTTGCCGGTGCCCGAAAGCCCGAAAAAGATCGCCGCGTTGCCGCCGCCCTTCTCTTCGCTCGCCGAGCAGTGCATGGGCATGACGCCTCTTTCCGGCAGGACGTAGTTCAGATAGGTGAAAACCGCCTTCTTCGTCTCGCCGGCGTAGGACGTTCCCCCGATCAGCACCAGCTTGCGCGTGAAATCGCAGGCGATCACGGTTTCGGACCGGCAGCCGTGGCGTTGAGGATCGGCGCGGAAGCCCGGCAGGTTTATGATCGTGAATTCCGGCGCGAACCCGGACAGTTCGGCGGCGCCGGGCGCGATCAGCAGATGCCGGATGAAAAGGGCGTGCCAGGCCAGTTCGGTATAGATGCGCGCGCGGAGCCGGTAGTCCGGATCTGCTCCGGCGTACAGATCCTGCGCGACCAGTTCGCATGAGCCGGCGTGCGCCAGGAAATCCCTGAACAGGACCTCGAAATGCTCGCGCGACATGCCTTTATTCCTGTCCCACCAGACCGTGTGCTCGCTTGCGGCGTCGCGGACGACGTACTTGTCGGCGGCTGAGCGGCCGGTATGCGCTCCCGTTTCGGCGACGAATGCGCCGGACGCGGCGACGCGTCCCTCGCCACGGCTGATGGCGAGTTCGTAAAGGCGCGCGGCGCTCGGATTGACATGGCGCGGAGAAAGGATGCCGGAAAGAAAGGAAGACAGGTTCGAGGCGTCAACGCCTGCCGGGTCGTGGGTCACGAAGTACTCCTTGTCAACACCACGCATCTGCACGGCGCATAATGCCGGCAGTCCAGAGGTTTATGGCCAAAAGAAAGTAAGTGCTGTGGCGCTTACGCAATCTGCCATCCGCGCGCAGCGCTGTCCAGACGCCGCCGCACATATACTTACTGCGTATTCGGATAATTGGGGGAGTGCCACCCGGCTCGCGGCGTCGAGCCGGGCGATGGATCAATTTGTCACATTTGTCTCTAGCGCCCCGAGCGCTCCGGGAACGCCGCTTGGAGAGGACAGACTGCCGGAAAAATCGAGCCGCAAGGCGCGTAGGCGCCCACCGCTTTCGCCGATGAGCAGGTCGCACCCCTCCGGATCGCAGGCAGCCATCCGGAAAGACTCCGCATCCCGCCCTTCTGCGCCCGCCAGACGCCGCAGCAAGCCGGCCATCCGGGCGTTGACGTCCTCGATGACAGCCGCCGCTTCAGTCTTCCAGAGCCTTGCATCACCTTCGCCAAGAAGAAATGCATCTGCGCCGATCGAGGCAATGCGGCCGAAGCCGCCGACGAAATGTGCCTTTTCCGGGCGCAGACGGACAAACGCGAAATCTGCGAAATCCGCATATTGCGCCGCCGCGGGATGTCGGGCGAGAAAGCGCTCGCGGATATGGGCGTCATCGGCGGGTTCGGCTGTGCCTGTCAAGCTGACCCGCGGCGCGTCGAGCGGATCCGCGCCATCCACCCCGGCGCGGGCGAACAGGATCGAGGCGTGCGGATCGACATTCAGGTTGCGGGTGTGAACGGCAAGGCCGGACACCAGAGTCACGGGAGCGCCGGAGGGATCGGTGGCGGTTGCGATCAGTGATGCGTAAGGAGCGCCTGTTTCTGCGTCCAGCGTCGCCAGCGTTGCAATTCGTGCGCCGCGGATTAACTTGCGGATCTCCGTCACAATTAAGCCTGATTCGGAAGAGCTATGAACGGACATGATTTCCCGGTTTGAAATGGCGAGACACTCCTCTAGGATGCGATTAGCATTAGGATGTGATGATCTTGCCACAAATTTGTTCCGACCGGATGAAGACCTGACAAGGATTGGCGAGGTCCCAGGAAAACGATGCCTACGATCGCTCTTGTTGACGATGACCGCAATATCGTAACGTCGCTGCGCATTGCGCTTGAAGCCGAAGGATACAAGATCCAGGCCTACACCGACGGCGCTTCCGCTCTCGACGGCATTCTGGCCGAACTGCCGGCGCTGGCGATACTGGACATCAAGATGCCGCGCATGGACGGGATGGAGCTGCTCCGCCGCCTGCGCCAGCATACCGAGATGCCGGTGATCTTCCTGACGTCGAAGGATGACGAGATCGACGAACTTTTCGGCCTCAAGATGGGTGCCGACGATTTCATCCACAAGCCTTTCTCGCAGCGCCTGCTCGTCGAGCGCGTCAAGGCGATCCTGCGCCGCGCCGCGCCGCGCGAAGGGGGCATGGGATCGGACGATCCGGCGAACATCATCGAGCGCGGCAAGCTCAAGCTCGATCCGGAACGCCATAGCTGCGTCTGGGACGAAAAGCCCGTGACGCTGACAGTGACCGAGTTCCTGATCCTTCAGGCGCTCGCACAGCGGCCCGGCGTGGTGAAAAGCCGCGATGCGCTGATGGACGCGGCCTATGACGATCAGGTCTATGTGGACGACCGCACCATCGACAGCCACATCA
>CAYOUE010000022.1:20257-26343 GCA_964407075.1 uncultured Hyphomicrobiaceae bacterium | reverse complement strand
AGATGCTGGCCAACAAGCTGAATTTCGGCGTGATGGGCGACTATCCGCTCGTCGTGAACGGCGCCAAGTTCCAGGAGACGGAAAGCCTCCGCACCATCTATGTGTCGGGCACCGGCTATAATCTGAAAGGCTCCGGCAACGCCATCGTCGTTCCGGTCGCCTCCGATCTCTATTCGCTCGCCGACATCGAGGGCAAGTCGGTTTCGACTCCCGTCGGCAGCGCCGCCTGGGGGATGCTCCTGAAAGCCGCTCAGGACAACGGCCTGCAGGGCAAGTTCGAACTCAAGAACCAGGCCCCGGCGGTTGGCGCGGCGAATATCGCGGCGGGCAAGATCGACGCACACGCGGATTTCTGTCCGTGGTCGGAGCTTATGGAGTTCCGCGGGACCGGCCGGAAGATCTATGACGGCAGCGAAACCGGCGTGCCATACCTGCACGGAGTTGTCGTCCGCAAGGATTTCGCCGAGCAATATCCTGAAGTGGTCACGGCATTCATCAAAGCGGTCTATGACGCCGGCAAGTGGATCGAGGCCGATCCGCTGGCGGCGACCGAACTGATGGAGAAATGGACTGGCGTGGAGAAGGAAGTGCTTTACCTCTATTTCTCCAAGGGCGGCCATCTCACGCTCGACCCGACCATCAAGGATCCGTGGATCGACGCGCTTGCCCTCGATCACGGCGTTCTGGTCAAGGAGCAGGCGATCCCGCCGCTCGATCTCGACGCCTGGATCACCGAGGATTATCTCAAGGCGGCCTATGCGGATCTCGGTCTCGACTATGAAGCCGAGAAAGCCAGAATCGTTGATCCGGTCGAAGCCAATTCCGGGCTGCCGATGGAAATCTGGCATTCCCGCGACGGCATCTCGACCTATCCGGATCTGGAGTCCTTCCTCAAGGCGGTCGCCGAGTTCAACGCCACCGGCGCCAAGCTCAACGCCACCTATGTCTACGACGTGGAAACCGGGCTCAAGCTGTTCGGGAAAACCGCCTTCTACGTGAAATCCGCCGACGGGACCTTCTCGACCTTTCTCCGCAAGGGCGAAGCCGAGAAACGTGCCGCCGAAGTCGAAGGGGAAGTCATGACCTTCGAAGGCGCGCTGGCCGGCTTCGCCTCGTAAGGCGCGGGAGCCAGTCGGACAACGGCGCGGGCAGCTTGCGGGCGGTCCGCGCCGGAAAGGCATTCAGCGAAGGAAGGCGAGCATGACAGGCAGCGCAATACAATCGAGAAGCGCGGCTTTCGACAGCGCAGGCGCGAGCCCCGTTCCGGCACGGAGTGAGAGAATGAAGGGTAATGCGGAAGCTGCTGGCGCAATGCCTCCGGACAGCGCCGGCACGCCGGGCCGCAGGACCGCCAGGCGGCGGCTTCCGGAATGGATCGGCGCCTGGGCGATGCGGCTCGGCGCGCTCGGTCTCGGCGTCATGATCTGGCACCTGGCGGTCGCGATGAAGTTCAATTTCTACATCAACTTCCAGAACGTGCCCGGGCCGGCTGCAGTCATGGCGTCCTTTCTCGATCACCTCGGAGGCAGCGAGTTCTACATCCACATCGCCGTCAGCATGGAGCGCATCATGATCGGCTACGCGCTCGCCGCCGCCTTCGGCATTGCGGCTGGCCTCGTCATGGGCCGTTCCCGGATCGCGCGCGATCTCATCATGCCCTATGTGGAGATCGTGCGGCCCATTCCGGCGGTTGCCTGGATCCCGCTCGCCATCCTCATGTGGCCGACCGAGGAAAGCTCGATCATCTACATCACGTTCCTCGGCGCGCTGTTCCCGATCATCCTGAACACGCTGCACGGCGTCGAGCAGACGCCCGAAGTCCTCGTCCGCGCCGCCCGGACGCTCGGCGCGCGGCGCACCCAGATCTTCCGCCACGTCGTGCTGCCCGCCGCGCTTCCCAGCATCGCGGCCGGTCTCGCGATCGGGATGGGCGTGTCGTGGTTCTCGCTGCTGGCGGGCGAGATCATCTCCGGCCAGTACGGCATCGGCTATTTCACCTGGAACGCCTATTCGCTCATCAACTATCCCGACATCGTCGTCGGGATGCTCTGCATCGGCCTGCTCGGCACCGGCTCCACCTACGCCGTCCGGCAGATCACGCGCCCGTTTCTGAAATGGCAGGGAGCGGCGCGATGAAGGGGCCGCTTGGAAACATGGCGCGGGCGATCCGGGCGCGCAGGGGCGCGTGGCTTGCACTCTCCTTCGGGCTGGCCGCAGTCTATTATGCGGGCCTCATGGCGGCGCTCATCGTCCAGTTCGGCGAATGGCCGAATTACGTGAACGTCTTCGATTGGCCCGGCAACGTCGCGCATATCTTCTCCTCGACCCCGTCGCTGACCGACGCCGTCGCAATCGCGCGCGAGGAGTGGGTCGCGGAGATCGGCTATCTGAACACGGCTTTCGGCAACGGCATTTCGGAATGGAGCCTGACGCTCGTGCCAGAAAAGATGCTGATGATCCTGGCCATGAGCATGATCGTCGCGACGATCTGGGCGCTCCACGCCGCGCGGCCCCGCGCCTGCGGACTGGCTGAAAGCGGCTCCGCCATCGCATCTGCGGGCGCCGGCGCCGGCCTCGTCGCCCTGACCGGCGCTACGATGACATGGGTCGTGTGCTGCGCCTATCCATCCTGGATCGTCGGACTCACCATGCTGGGCGTAAGCGTCGCGATGGCCAACTGGCTTGAGCCTGTCGGCGTCTGGCTGAACGTGGCGGGCTTCGCGCTGCTGCTGGCCGCGGCATATCTCATGGCGATGCGCGCAAGCGAGACGGACGCAGCCGCACGGGACGCAATGGAAAGCCACGGCGCGGGAACCCTCGCAAGGCGGAATACGTAAAGGAGATTTCTCATGAATCGCATCCTTCTTCCCGTGCTGGCGGCAATGCTGCCGCTCATGGCCCTTGCCCCGGCCTCTCATGCGAACAAAGGCGCGCCGGAAACGTTCGCGCCCGCAAAGCCCCTAGGCGCGTTCGCGCTTCAGGATCATCGCGGCGCGGGATTTGCGAAAGAACGGTTCACGGGAAAATGGAGTCTCGTGCTGCTTGGCTTCACCCATTGCCCCGACATATGTCCGTTCACGTTGAATAACCTGGCCGAAGTCGTTCAGCAGATGTCGCTGCGGGTCCGGCCCGAACGGCTCCCGCAGGTGGTGTTCGTCGGCGTCGATCCGGACCGCGACAAGCCCGCGCTCGGCGAATACGTCAACACGTTCAGCCCGGATTTTGTCGGCGTCACCGGCGAATGGGACGAGATCGTCAAACTGGTCGAAGACCTCGAAGGAGCCGTCCGCATCACTGGCAAGGAGCCGGGCAAGGACAATTATCAGGTCTTTCACAGCGCTTATGTTTCGGTGATCGACCCTGAAGGACGCCTGGCCGCGCGTCTCAGCCCGCCGATGAACCCGCAGGAGACGGCGCTCTTTCTGGCCACGCTGATGCGCGACTACGCGCGGGAGATCAACTGATGCGATCGGGGAGACATGCGATGCATTCGAGTCATTTCGTCCGTAGCCTTGCCACGGCGCTGCTTTCGGCCCTCGTTCTGACCGCCGTTCATGCGCCAGCGTCGGCGGAGAGCGGGCTGACGGTTTCGCAGGCCTGGGTCCGTCTCGCGCCGGCGACGCTCGCCGTGCATGGAGGATATTTCACGATCGTCAATGAAGGCGCCGATCCGCAGGAACTCGTCGCGGCTTCCAGCGCGTCCTATGAGGAGGTCCAGATCCATCTTTCGTCGGTCACGGACGGCGTCGCCACGATGCAGCGCCTTGAGTCCGTTGAGATCCCGGCCGGGGGGACGGTGGAGTTCAGGCCCGGCGGCCTGCATCTGATGTTGATGAAGCCGAAAGTCCCGCTGGAGGAAGGCGGGAGCGTTCCGCTCACGCTGACATTCCGCTCCGGCGCGGCCCTCGACGTCATCGCGCAGGCGACGGCGAAAGCCCCGGGCATGGAGACGGGCAAGACAGGTCACTGCGGGCATGGCGGCCATCATCATACGCATTGAATGGCTCCCTTGCGCGGTTGCGGCGCTGGCGCTCGGCGCAGCTTCGCCCGCAGGGGCCAGCGGTCTCGGTTATGACGGCGCGCCGCCGCATGAGATGTGCGCGCTGTGCCACAGCCTCGACGGCATAAGCCGCATGAGCCGCTTTCCCCGGCTGGCCGGGCAGAAGGCGGCCTATATCGAAAAGCAGCTGCGGGATTTCCGCGAGGGGCTGCGCCGGAACGACGGCGGGCAGATGGCGTCGGTCGTGACAGAGATCGAGGAGGCGCAGATCGCGGAAGTCGCGGCCTACTTCTCGACGCTGCCCGCGCCGCCGCCCATCGAGGCGGACGCCGCGCCGGAGCCGGCCGCGGCAAGGCTGTTCGGCGAAGGCGACGCGGCGCGCGGCGTCCCCGCCTGTGCATCCTGCCATATGCCGGACCCCTCCGGCGAGCCGCCGCCTGCCGCCAGGATCGCGCCGTATCTGACCGCGCAACATGCGGATTATCTTGCCAAGCAGTTGCGCGATTTCCGGCGAGGCGATCGCAACAACGACCGGACGGGAAGCATGGCCGCGATCGCAAAAGCTCTCACCGAATCGGAAATAGAAGCGCTGGCCGCGTGGCTGGCCGCCAGACCGCGGAAGGCGTCCCATGACGGCCAGAACGCTCGATAGCCGCGCAAAGGCTGCAAGCCGGCCGCGGCCATACGATATGGCGGGCGAAGCCTCGGCGGTCTATCTCAACGAGGGCGCGGCCTTTCTCGATCAGCTTTCGCTTGAGGAAATCAACGCCGTACGCCGGATCGCCTCCAGCCACGTTTACGGGGCGGGCGAGACCGTGTTCCTACAGGGCGACCGGCATACCGGCATCTATCTGATCGAATCCGGCCGTGTGAGAACCTATTACGCCGCCCCGTCCGGCCGCGAGATCACGCTGGCCTACTGGACGCCGGGGCATTTCGTCGGCGGGCCGGAGGTCTTCGGCGGCGGTTTCCATGTCTGGTCGGCCAACGCAATGGAGCCGTCGCGCCTTGCCTATCTGCCGGGCGGGGCGGTGCGGCAACTCGCCCTCGCGGTTCCCGCCTTCGCGATCTGTCTGATCGAAGGGCTGGTCGCCAAGGGCAAATGCTATTCCGCGCTGGTGCAGATGCTGGGAACGCGCTCCGCGGCCGAGCGTCTCGCGCAGCTTCTGCTGATCCTGGCGACGCTTGACGGCGCACAGGCGGACGGCCGCATGATCGTCAACCGGCGGATCACGCACGAACAGCTCGCCAGCATCGTCGGCGCGACCCGGCAATGGGTGACGAGTATGCTTGCGCGCCTGCAGAGCCGGGGCGTCATCCGCATCGAGGCCGGACTCATCGTCATCGAGCGCAGCGACAGGCTGATGGACGATACGGTCTGAAAGCGCTTCCGGGAAATGTCCCTGAAAAAATCGCGTCCGTTTGTCGGCGACAGGCCGTCTCCGCCGTCCTTGATGCGATGCGGCACGGCTTAGGACGCGGAGCGGAAGCGTGATGGAGGGGACGATGGGCGTGAGCGCGATCGAAAAGGCGCGGCGCCGCGGAAATGCTGCTATGCAGCATCGCCATGTCTGCACCGCAAAAAACGCACGTGACCGTATAAGGAATCCGTGGTTTAAGAAGTGCCCCGATTTCCGAAAACTGCAAACTGCGGCGCCTGACTTCGCGCCGCGCACATCAAGTAAGCGATCGAAGACACAGCCGCGGCCCCGCATGAATACTGCGGAGGCCGGTTTGATGGTCAGAGGTAGAGCATGTTCAAGCAATTGGCCGCATGGCTCATCGTCGCAGCAGCGGCGCTGGGCATAGCCGGAGGGCTCGGCTTTTATAAATATTCGCAATTCGCCGCCGCAACGGCGGCCGCCGGCAACTATCCGGAGCCGTCGGAGTCCGTGGCGGCCGTACGTGCGATGCGTGGCGAGTGGTCGGCGAAAGCCCAGACGATCGGCACCGTCGTCGCCCTTCGCCAGCTCGAAGTCCGCAACGAAATTGCCGGCGCGATCGCCGGGATCGGCTTTTCCTCGGGCGAGACGGTGGAAGCCGGGCAGTTGCTCGTGCAACTGGACGACAGGCAGGAAAAGGCGTC
>CAYOUE010000022.1:0-20247 GCA_964407075.1 uncultured Hyphomicrobiaceae bacterium | reverse complement strand
GCTGGCGGCAGCCGAAGCCGAGGCTCGGCTCGCAAAGCTGAACCTCGAACGCCGGGAAAATCTGAGCGGCAGCCCCGCCTTCTCCCAGCAGGAACTGGACAAGGCGCGCGAGGAATTTGCCGCCGCCAGCGCCCGCGCGCAGAGCCTGGCGGTCGCAATCGAGAAGAAGCGCATCGCCGCCCCGTTTCGCGCCCGGATCGGCATCACCGACCTTCAGCCCGGCGCCTATCTGGACGCGGGAACGCGCATTGCCGTCCTGCAGGGCGTCGATGACAATGCCTTCGTGGATTTCTCGCTGCCGCAGGACAGCGCGGCGATGCTGCGCACGGGCGTTGCAGTCACGATTTCCGCGCCGGGGCTTCCCGGCGGCGAAGCGGAGGCCGTGATCGCCGCCGAGTCCGAAAGCGTCGACAGCCAGAGCCGCACGGTGCGGTTCCGGGCCGTCGCGAACGGGCATGGCGAAAGCCTGAGGCCGGGCATGTTCGTGAATGTGACCGCGCGGATCTCGGAGCTGCAGCCCGTCGTTCTCGCGCCGCTGACCTCGGTGCGCCGCTCCGCTCACGGCGAGCATGTCTACGTACTCGTCAATGAGGACGGCAAGCTGCGTGCACGCCAGCGGATCGTGAAGACCGGGCCGGTTCAGAACGGCTCCGTCGTCATCCTCGAAGGGCTGCAGGCAGGCGAGACCATAGCGTCGTCCGGGTCGTTCAAGCTCAGGGAAGGGCTTCTCGTGCGCTCGGATTTTCCCCCGATAACGACGGGCGCGCTCGTCTCCAACTGATTGTCAGGATCTTTTTGCCATGCGTGCGATGGAAATATTCGTCAGGCGGCCGGTGCTTGCTGTCGTGGTCAACCTGGCGCTCGTGCTGATCGGCCTGCGCGCCGCGACGCAGCTTCCGGTTCAGCAATATCCGCGGATCGAAAGCTCTTCGATCGTCATCACGACGCCCTATATCGGCGCGTCGGCCGACGTGGTGCGCGGCTTCGTGACCACGCCGGTCGAGCGCGCGGTGTCGTCGATCACCGGCGTCGATTACGTCGAGTCGAGCAGCGTCGCCGGCCTCAGCACGGTGACGGTGCGGCTCAATCTGAACCATCCGAGCACGGTCGCGCTGGCCGAAGTCGGCAACCGCCTCGACCAGATCCGGAACGAGCTTCCCGCCGAAGCCGAGTCCCCGTCGGTCGAGGTGCAGCGCGCCGACCGGCCTTACGCGACCTTCTATGTGAGCGTCACGTCGGAGACCCTGACGCCGCCCCAGCTTACCGACTACCTCACACGCTCGATCCAGCCGCGGCTCAGCACCATTCCCAACGTGCAGCGGGTCGGCCTTGAAGGCGCGCGGCCGCAGGCGATGCGGATCTGGCTCGACGCCCGCCGTCTCGCCGCATTCGGTATAAGCCCGGCGGATGTCGAAACGGCGCTGATCCGCAACAACTTCCTCGCCGCGGTCGGCCGCGCCAAGGGCGACGAAGTCCAGGTCGATCTCCTCGCCGACACCGATCTGCGCAGCGCGGAGGAGTTCCGCAATCTCATTGTTCGCGAGGACGGCGGCAGGATCGTCAGGCTGTCCGATCTCGGGCAGGTGGAACTCGGCGCCGAAGAAGCCGCCGCCAATGTGCGCCATAACGGCAAGGACGCGGTCTATCTCTCGGTCTGGCCGCTGCCCGGCACCAACGAAATCGCCGTCGCCGAGGCGCTCAGGGCCGAGATCGAGGCGATACGGCCGCTCCTGCCGCCGCAGACGGAGATCGCGCTCGCCTATGACGGCGCGGTCTACATGGAGAACTCCATCAAGGAGATCGGCACGACCTTTGTCGAGACGGTGCTGATCGTCGGCCTGATCGTGTTCCTGTTCCTCGGTTCGTGGCGCAGCGCACTGGTGCCGCTTGTGACAATTCCGATCTCGCTGATCGGCGCGACGGGGGCGATGATGGCGATGGGCTTTTCGCTCAACCTGCTTACGCTGCTCGCGATCGTGCTCTCGGTCGGAATCGTGGTCGACGACGCCATCGTGGTGGTGGAGAACATCTCGCGCTACATGCGCGAGGGCAAGGGCCGGATCGAGGCGGCGCTGCTCAGCGCGCGCCAGCTTTTCGGGCCTATCGTCGCCATGACGATCACGCTCGCGGCCGTCTATGCGCCGATCGGTCTGCTCTCCGGTCTGACCGGCGTGCTTTTCAAGGAATTCGCCTTCACGCTGGCGACTGCGGTGATCGTGTCAGGCTTCGTGGCCTTGACCCTGTCGCCGATCATGAGCGCCTACACCGCACCCGAGGGCGGCCGCGAAAACATGTATGCGCGCTTCATCGGGCGTCAGCTCGACCGGCTCGCCGCGGCCTATGGCCGGGCGCTGGACGTGCTCCTGCGGCTGAAGGCGCAGGTTCTGGCGTTCGGGGCCTTCATCTGCATTCTCGCCGCGCCGCTATTCATGTTCTCCGGACAGGAACTTGCGCCCGTCGAGGATGAAGGCTTCATCTTCATGATCGTGAATTCCGCGCCGGACGCTTCGCTGAATTATACGGCGGGGCATATGGACAAGGTCTACGAGGTCGGGAAAAGCCTCCCGGAATTCGACGCCATGTTCGAACTGGTTTTCCCGTCGAGCGGATTCGCCGGCTACCTCTTCAAGGACTGGCATGAGCGCGAACGCACGGCTCACGAGATCCAGGGACACGTTTTCGGCGAGGTCTCGCAGATCAACGAGTTGCAGATCTTCCCGGTTCTCCCGCCTGCGCTGCCCGGCGCCGGGAATTACGACGTCGAACTGGTGCTGAAGGGGCCGGGAACGCCGGAACAGATGGCCGACTATGCCGCCCAGCTCGTCGGGGCCGCCTTCGCCAGCGGCAAGTTCATGTTCGCCGACACCGATCTCAAGATCGACCTGCCGCAGGTGCGGGTGGCGGTGAACCGTGATCGCGTGGCCGATCTCGGCCTCGACCTTGCCGAGGTCGGGCGCCAGCTCGGCATTCTGCTTGCGGGAAACTATACCAACAGGTTCGCGCTGGACGGGCGGGCCTACAAGGTGATCGCGCAGGTCGGCGGCGACGCCCGCGCCGCGGCGGAATTGCTGCTCGACTACAAGATCCGCCTTCGCGACGGCTCCCAGGTGCCGGTGTCGGCGATCGCGTCGCTGGAAACCTTCACCGCGCCGCGCACGCTCGCGCGCTTTCAGCAGGCCGACAGCTTCCGCGTATTTGGCGGCGTCAATCCCGGCGTGACCAAGGCCGACGGTCTGGCGACGCTCGAAGAGGCCGCGAGCCGCGTCCTGCCCGCCGGATACACGATCGACTATGCGGGCGAGTCCAGACAGCTCCGGCAAGAGGGTTCAACGCTCGCCGGCACGCTCGGCTTCGCCATATTGCTGATCTATCTCGTCCTGGCCGCGCAGTTCGGCAGCTTCCGCGACCCGCTCGTCGTGCTGCTCGGCTCGGCCCCGCTGGCGCTGACGGCGGCGCTGCTGTTTACGTTCCTCGGCTTCACCACGATCAATATCTACAGCCAGATCGGCCTTATCACGCTGGTCGGTCTGATCGCCAAAAACGGCATCCTGATCGTGGCTTTCGCCAATGAGCTGCAGCGGGCAGGGCGCGCGAAGCTCGACGCCGTGCGCGAGGCTGCGGTGACGCGGCTGCGGCCGATCCTGATGACGACGGCGGCCACGGTCTTCGGCCACATGCCGCTGGTTTTCGTGACCGGCGCGGGCGCGGAGGCGCGCAACAGCATCGGCATCATGCTGGTCAGCGGGATGGCGATCGGCACGATCTTCACGCTGTTCATTCTGCCAGCGATCTACATGGTGTTCGCCTCGGACCACAGGCCGAGGGAGGCGGAGGAAGGCGTGGCCGGCGCGCAGGCGCAGCCAGCGTGAGAGCGGGGCCGCCGGCCGCTGCCTTTCGGCAGGGTCGAGTTGCGTCCCGTTCTGGAGGTCGCGCCGTAACCGGCTTTTCGGGGATATGCTGCGGGCGGGCGAACGGCCCCGCAGGATCGCATCCGGCAGCCGCTTAGCGCAATGCGAGGATGAACAGGGCCGAGGCGGCGAGGCAGGCCACCGCGCGCAGGTGGTTCCACTTAGTCCAGACCGCCAGATAGACGCTCCAGAGGCGCGCGCCTTCCGCGCTGGAAGGATCGGCTGCGTCAAGCCGTACGTTGAGCGGCACGTTCCGGGCGACGGTCACGCCGATACAGCCCGCGAGATAGGCCAGGCTTCCCGCAAGAGCGTATCCCGATCCCGGATAGGGTGCGAAAAACGCTGCGGCGGCGAGCGCGAGTGACAGCGCCGCCGTTCCGAAAAAGGCCAGAAAGAATACAGGGTTCAGGATCGCCCGGTTGACGGACTGCATCGCCGCCGCCCCGCAGGCCGGCGCAATCCGCGCAAGGGCTGGCATGACGGCGGCGGAGAAGGCGAAGAACAGCCCCGCCATCAGCCCCGCGCCGAGCGCCGCAGCGAATGTCGCGGCTGTCACCGCGCTTCCGGTCACGTCCTACCTCTCCGCCGCGCCTGTTGCCGCACGCGCAGCGTCATGCTTCGAGGATCACCTCGAAACCTCCATAGATCAGCCGCCTGGCGTCGAACGGCATGGGATTCCGCTCCGCGCTCATGCGCGGATCTTCCATGACTTTCGCCATGCCATCGTCGCGGGCCTTCTTCGACGGCCATGTGACCCAGGCGAGCACCACCGTTTCATCGTCCTTGCGTTTCACCGCCATCGGAAACGAGGTGATCTCGCCATCGGGGACATCGTCGCCCCAGCACTCGACGACGTTCAGCGCGCCGTGCTCCTTGAAGACCACTGCGGCGTCCTCGGCGTGCTGCTTGTATTTCTCGCGGTTTGCGGTCGGCACCGCCGCGACGAATCCATCCACGTAAGCCATTACTCTCTCCTGTCCGGGTTTGTATGCAATTGGGTTCACCCTTTGTGGGCCTGTTCGAGTTTGGCGACGTCCAGCTTGACCATCTGCATCATGGCCTCCATCACGCGCTTCGCCGCCGTCGCATCGCCGCTGCGCAGCAGTCGAGGTAGCGCCTCCGGCACGATCTGCCAAGAAATACCGTATTTGTCCTTCAGCCAGCCGCACATGACGGGCTTGCCGCCATCGGCTGTCAGCGCGTCCCATAATCTGTCGACCTCGGCCTGGTCGGCGCAGCTGACCGAGAGCGAGATCGCGTCGTTGAACGCATCGTGCGGCCCGCCATTCAGCGCCTGATAGGACTGCCCGGCGATGGTGAATTCGACAAGAATGACGCCGCCTTCCCTTGGGCCGGGCGTATCGGCGCTCGCTCTCATGACTTCGCCGATATGGGCATCCGGAAAGACCGAAACGTAGAATTCGGCGGCTTCCAGAGCCTTGCTTTCGAACCAGAAGCAGGGGGTGATTTTCCGTTTCATGACTGGTTAGCCTTTCTCCTTATTCGGGCTTCAGCGTGAGCAGGGCCTTCTCGCTTCCGTCCATGGCGAACGGCACGGAATTATGCATGTGCGCGATGCGCCAGCGGCCGTTCTTCTTCCGGAAGCAGGCCGTTGCGCGGAACCATAAATCAACCTTTTCGCCGCCGATCCTGGTTCCGGTCATGTGCTGCAACGCATGTGCGTAGGCGACGTCTTCACCCGCAGCGATTTCGAGATCGTGCGATTCCGAGACAATCGGCCCTTCCCAGGCCGCGAACCATTCCTGATACCATGACGGATCGCGTCCCGTCTCAGGGCCGATCCGCAGCGGCGCCGCAAGATCGTACGCGACGGCATCCTCCGCAAGCGTTGCGATTGCAGCGGCAGCATCCTTCTCGCGGAGCGCGCGGGTGAAATCGCCGAGCAGGGCCCGGATCTGCGTCTCGTCATTCTGCATATCGGATCTTTCCGTGTCCCTCACGACGCCTCCGCGGCCATCGCGTTGCGCGCGGCTTCTTTCAGTTCCGACTCGGTCATGTCGCGCTGATGCGTGGCGATCGACCAGCTATGGCCGAAGGGGTCCTCGATGATGCCGTAACGGTCGCCCCAGAACATGTCTTCGACAGGCATCCGGACTATAGCGCCAGCCTTGACGGCTCTTGCGAAGACCGCATCGACATCGTCCACGTTCAGATGGATCGTGACCGGGCTGCCTTTCAGCGTCTTCGGGCCGATCGCTCCGCAACCGACATTCTCGTCGACCAGCATCACCATTGCGCCGTTGATGCTGACCGCTCCGTGCATCAGCCTGCCGTCAGGTCCGGGCAGCCGCATCATCTCCTTCGCGCCGAACGCGCGCTTGTAGAACTCGATCGCTTCCGCCGCCCCGTCGCATACAAGATGTGGCGCAAGATTCGAGCGAACCTCTTTACTCGCCTTCTTTTTCGTCTTCGCCATGACGTCTTCCTTTCCTTTTCGTTATCCGCGTGCTTCACAAGCCAAGGACGGCCGGAAACGTCCGATCCCGACAGGGCAGGCGGAATTTTCGCGGCGAACCGGAGGGATTTGGGGAAAAGCTAAGCGCGCGAGGCGTTCAGGCGTTCGAGCTGGTTGCGTATGTGGGCTGCCTCGGCGGGGGTTCCGGCCAGCGAAATCGCCATGCCGAACGCGCTGCGCGCCTCGTCATGGCGTCCAAGTTCGCTGAGGAACGCGCCGCGTGCGCCGTGAAAATAGAAATAGCCGCCCAGCTTGGACGAGAGCGGCTCGATCATCGCCAGCGCTTCGGCAGGGCCGCGCGCCTTGAAGACCGCCACGGCGCGGTTCAGCGTCACGACCGGCGATGGCTGCATATGCTCCAGCGCGGCGTAAAGCAGCTCGATCTGCGCCCAGTCGGTGCCGCCGGCGTTCCCGGCGCGGGCGTGAAGCGCGGCGATGGCGGCCTGGATCTGGTATGGGCCAGGCGCGCGGTGGCGCATGGCCTTGTCCACCAGCGCCAGGCCCTCCGCTATCCGTTTGCGGTCCCACAGAGCGCGGTCCTGATCCTCCAGCAGCACCGCCGCGCCGTCGGTGTCGAAACGCGCGGGCGAACGGGCGTGCTGAAGCAGCATCAGCGCAAGCAGCCCCATGATCTCCGGTTCGGAGGGGAACAGGCGCAGCAGCAGGCGGGCGAGCCGGATCGCTTCTTCGCATAACGCGGCCCGCGCGCCTTCCTCGGCGACGCCTTTGGAATAGCCTTCGTTGAAGATGAGGTAGACGATGCCGGCCACGGCTCCCAGCCGCTCGCTGCGTTCCACCGCGCCCGGCGTTTCGTAGGACACGCCGGCCCTGGCGATCTGCCGCTTGGCGCGGGTGATGCGCTGCTCCATGGCGGACTCGCTGACAAGAAAAGCCTGGGCGATCTGCCGGACCGTCAGCCCGGCGACGACGCGCAGCGCCAGCGCGATCTGCTGTGTTGCCGGCAGTTCGGGATGGCAGCACACGAACAGAAGCCGGAGGATGTCGTCGCGGTAGTCCGTTTCGTCGATCCTGGCGGCGGCGGCCTCTTCTGCATCCGAGAGGTCGGACAGCGAATCCTCGCCGGGCAGGGGCTGCTCGCGCTTCCGGCGGCGGGCCGCGTCGATGGCGGCGTTCTTGCCGACCATGATGAGCCATGCGGCGGCGTTGCGGGGCGGGCCGTTCTTCGGCCATGTCCGCAACGCTCTAAGGCAGGCTTCCTGAAACGCTTCCTCGGCCGTGTCCAGATCGCGGAAATACCGCAGCAGGGCCGCTACGGCCTGTGGCCGCGCCGCCGTCAGCACCGATCCGATCCAGGCCGAGTTCCCTGTCAAGAGGAGGCCTTTCCGTCGAATGAAAGCGCGACCGGCCTGACCTCGTAGGACCCGCCGGGATTGGCCTCGCCAAGCTCGCGCGCGATGTCCAGAGCCTCTTCGAGGGACTCGCAATCGACGATGTAGAAGCCCAGCAGTTGTTCCTTCGTTTCCGCGAACGGGCCGTCGATGACGATGGGCGGCTCGCGGTCGTTCCTGAGCGTCGCCGCCGCGGTCGTCGGCAGAAGCCGCACGACGGGGCCGAGCTTGCCTTCTTTCTTGAGCCTTTCATGGACGACGGCCAGCCGGGCCATGACGGCGTCGTCCTGCTCTTTGGTCCAGGATGTCACAACTTTCTCGTCATGGCAGCAGAGTAGAGCGTATTGCATTGCCGATTCCTTTGCTGTGCACAGGCGTAGGACGTTTCGCGCCCTGCGATGCCGACAAAGTATCGGGACATTGCTGCATGACTCAACCGCGACGTTTCCGCATCGAGCTGCAAGGTTTGCGGCTGCAGGGTCACATGGCCTGATTGCCGCTGAAGATAAGCGCCGCCGTATCCAGTCCGTCCTTGATCGCCGCATCGAACGAGACTTCCGCCTTTGTCCAGACGCGGGTGCGGCCCATCCAGTCCAGGCGCCAGCTTAGGTTCCAGTAGCCCCGCTCGGTTATCGAGAGAATGCCCGAAAGCCAGGCATCCGCATCGGGCGAAGCGCTTTTCATTGCAGGCAAATTCTGCTCCGCAATGTCTGTTACGCCGACGCCGCCCGTAGCTTCGTCCGAGACCGGCAGGAGCACCGGGAGTCCGCGGCGCTCGGCCGTCTCCAGCAGGACCGCGCGCTGCCCGTAGCCACCGTCGCCCCCGGCGGTCAGCACGAACTCGTTCACGGCCGTCTTCACCCCGAGCCAGACGGCGAGCGCGGGACGGTCCGGCCCCCATTTCGTCAAGCCCAGATCGCGCAATGCGCCGTCGATAAGCTCCGGCTTGAATTGCATTCTCAGGAAATGCGGCCGCTCGCGCGTTCCCTGCTCGTCATGGACCGGAATGTCCTTCATGCGGTCCTCATATTCGAAGGCCGCAACATATTGATGCGGCTTTTCGAGAAGCGGAGCGATCCGTGCACTCCCGGCGAGGCGGGCGTCGCCGGTGAGTTTGACGATGACGTCGGTCAGCCCCGACCTGAAGCCGCGCGTGCGCTCCGGCTCCTCCGTTCCGGTCACGATGGCTTCGGCGCGGTAGAGTCCGTTCGCGCCGCCTGCATGAGCGTTCGGCGAAAAGGCCGCGAGAAGCAGCAGCAAAACTGGCAATCGACACATGAGCGCCTCCATGTTTAGATCGAGATAAACGGAATTCCGGCCGCGCCGTCGCTCAGAAAAAGCCGCTGATTTGCAAATCCGGCCAATGATGAGGGCGGCTGCTGCTTTGCGAATGGAATGGGAATGGCGTTTCAGGAGCGGCCCGCCACAGCCGGAGCCGAGGCGGCGCTTCCGGCGGAGCCGGGACGGCCTCTGAAATATCTTTTGCCGCCGGGCGATGTCCGGCCCTCGCCCGCATTACGGCACCATGTCTGTATGCATATTGGCGGTCCGGCCGCCACGCGCCGCAGTCTGGACGGCAAGACTCAGCAGCGCATTCAGCAGGCCGGCGATTTCGACGTGATCCCGCTCGGCATGGCGGGACACTGGCGCAATGAAGGCGCAATCGAACTGCTTCTGATCGAGATCGAGCAGGACTTTGCGGACAGGATCGGCGATCAGGACGTCTCCGGGCGCGGTATCGGGCCCGGCCTCAAGATCCGCGATCCCCATCTGCGCCAACTTGCGCTTGCGCTCATGGCCGACAATTCGGCCTCGCAAGGCGCGGCGCGACTTTATCGCGAGAGCGTCATGACCGCGCTGGTCGCGCGGCTCATGGTTCTTCAGTCCGAAGGCGCGCCTGCAGAGGATGCCGGGCGGGACCGGTTCACCTTCATCCAGCAGCGCCGGCTCGCCGAATTCATCGAAGCGAACCTTGCGGACGATCTGTCGCTGGCGGCGCTTGCCGATCTTGCGGGGTATGGCCTGTCGCGCTTCAAGACGCTGTTCAGAAACAGCTTCGGCTGCACGCCCCACGCCTATGTGCTCCAGCGCCGCGTCGACCGCGCAAAGCGGCTCATCGAGGACGGCGCGCTGCCGCTGAGCCAGATCGCGCTCGAAGCCGGTTTTTCGCATCAGAGCCATATGGCCGGCGCATTCAGCCGCTTTCTTGGAATTACACCCGGCGCGCTCAGGCGGCTTTCGCAATAGCGCAGAGTTCCGTCTTATTGCCGGTTATTGGATATGCGAACGAGGAATGGGAGTCCCGGCCTGCCTCAGGCTATAGGGAGCCGGAGCGGCCTCGACGGGAGAGTCGGACCATGAAAATCAATGAAGTGTTCATTTATCTGCGCGCCAGAAGCGCGGAAGAGGCCATCGGCTATTACATGCGCGTATTCGATGCGAAGGAAAAGTTCCGCCTGACCGAGCCGGGCGGCCGGATCGGCCATGCCGAGTTGCTGATCGGCGATGCGACGGTGATGATCTCCGATGAATTTCCCGAATACGGCATCCATGCGCCAACGCCGGATGCGGCGGCCCGCTTCACCATCCATCTCCATGTCGACGACGCGGACGCTCTCATTGACAGGGCGGTGCAGGAAGGCGCAACTCTCGTTCGCGCGCCGCAGGATGCGTTCTACGGCGAACGCTCGGGTACGGTGCGCGACCCCTACGGCTATGAATGGATGATCGGCCACGCCATAGAGGATGTCGAGCCGGCAGAGATGCAGAGGCGTTATGAGGCGATGTTCAAGCCGGGCGGCGGCGAAGTCTGAATAGCGCCGCCGCCGGTCGTGATGAGAATCGCCGGGCCAGCTTCCAGGCGCCCGGCGGCGCAATCTTAGTCCTGCAGATGAGCATCCAGCATCCAGGCGAACTTGTCGTGCGTCTCGGCGCGGCCAATGGCAATGTCGTTGGTCACGAGATCGCCGTGCTCCTCGGCCAGTTCGGCAAGTGTGCGCAGGGTGGTGGACAGCGTTTCCTGGTCGGTCTTCAGCGTCTTCACCATCTCCTCGGCTGAAATCGCCTTGGCGCCGGCTTCCTTGATGGCGCTGCGCTTGACGAATTCGGAATAGCGACCGTCGGCGTATCCGCCGAGCGCCTTGATCCTCTCCGCCAGATCATCCTGCGCGGCGAAATGATCTTCGTAGATTTTCTGGAAAAGATCGTGGAGCGCACCGAACGCCATGCCTGTGACGTTCCAGTGGTAGTTCTGCGCCTTCAGGGTCAGCACGGCGGTCTCCGCAACCGACTGATGCAGACCCTCGACGATTTCCTGCTTCGCATTCGGGGCGATGTCGACTTGAATGTTTTTCACGTCAGTCTCCTTCGGTTTCAGTCTCGATCAGGTGAGGCGCTCTCTTGCTGAACGCCGGATTCCCCCAATAGTTTCGCGCCCAGAACTTCCGCCAGACCGCCTGCGAGGAACATCATGCGGCGGAGGGCGGCCGCCTGGACGCGTATCGCAAGAAGATACCGCGCGCTGACGTAATCCTCGCCTCGTAGCGCCGTCAGCAGGCGCGCCAGCCACATTTCATCCGCGCTTACGGTCGATGCATTGGCGTTGAAGAAAACCAGGGGCTTCAGCCCGAAAAGCTGCGCGCCGAGAAAGAAAGCCGCCGCGTAGCGCTCCGCTGAAGTCTGGTCGTCTTCCGCGATCAGGAAACAGGCGCGGTCGAAGTCCTCCTTCCGATGCAGGCGGCTATGTCGATGCAGCGTCCGGAGCTTTCGAATCAGCGCAAGTGTCGCGGCGTCTGCGGCGAATTCGTTTCCTGCGACCGGAGTGATCGGCGTGAACGCAGCGCTATTCTCCTGCCGCTCGCCGGCCAATGATTTCAACTCCATCTACTCCTCGACTCGTTGATTTTATGTAGGGCAGCGGCTGCTGGGACGCAAGTCGGCAAACGGCGGGTTCAAATGGGGCGGGATGCTGGGGGGGCTTCCTGACACGCTGGCTGCGTGGAGAAAATTGTCGCTTTAATACAGGGCTGTCAAGCACGCGCCGCGACATCATTTCAAGCGTTTAACCGCCGTTTCAGCCTTAAAAAAACTGTCATAATTTCTTGAGCAGTTGAAACAATTTTGATTTAATTTCGCAGTTTGTGGAATAGAGATTTATCCCGGCAGGATCAGTCTTTTGCGCCTGAGACGCCTGCCTCGTCCGGATACGTAAACAAATCAGGAAAGTTCGAATTATTTCCGATGGCTGATAATTACAACCAACTTCTTATATCAGAAGCAAAAGATTTCTTATATGAAAATTCAAATAACTATCTGTCATTACTGAATGAAGTCAAGTTGTTCATAAAATCGCTGCGGAACGAGCAGGGAGGCGAAAATATATACCGTATATATTCAAGAAAAGACAACAAGTCTGAAACTGATGAGTTTAAAAGCATAGAGAAGATTGTTGAAAAACTGATCAAATGGCGGTCCGTCTATAACCCTGAATCTCAGCCAAAAGATCTTCATGATGTCATAGGCATAACAATTGTTGTATACTATATAAGCGATATCGAGCCGATATTCAGACTGATAAAATCAAATTGCAGCAAGTATAACTTTAAAATAATTCCATATCTCGACGGAGAAGAAAAGAAATTATACGTTGATTTTGGGTATTATGCTCAACACCTTGTAATTTCTTCCTTGAATCTCCCTTACATCGGATTGAAGTGCGAAATTCAGATCAAGACGCTCCTGCACGACGCCTGGCACGCGAAGACCCATGATCTGATTTACAAACCCCCGGGCGAACTTGGCGAAGATCTTGTCCGCTTGATGCACAGCTTCGGCGAGAGCATTCAGGCGCTGGAAGTTCAGAGCGAGGTTATCCGAACGCTGATAACGCAGCATTGGACGCAGGAGGAGGAACTGCGCCACTCCGCGCGAATGCATGTGATAGACTGGCTCAAGACCAAGTCATTTTCAAATCAGTTTATATCAGATGAATATAAATCAATACTGAACGAAATAAATTCAAAGAAAGATCATATAAGATCCTGTAGTATTGCAGATAATCTGTTGAAATATTTGATCGAAAAACTGGAAGGTTTGCGTAATTCCGAGGACGGCCTCGACGCTGCATGGCTGCTGATGGTGTGCCTGGCGAGTATCAGAAGAGACAATCATCTGAACGCCATGACGAGGGAGTATCTTGCGAATTTTCTGAAAAAGCAGTCCGACGCGCGGCAGAACTGCTGGCACGCTTCGTTCGCGTATCACATGATCGGTGAACGAAGAAATGCGATCAATGAAATCAAGAATTTTCTACAGAAGTATGAGGGCGAAGAAGACGTTACTGTGATAAAATTCAATCTGCTTTATTATTTGATTGAAGAAGCAAGTTACACACCACATCATTACTATGATCTGAAGTCGCAGTGCGACAAGCTGATTAAAGAGTTGGAACTTGAAAATCAATCAAGTCTGCCAAGCGCTTCGGTGAAGGATACCTTGGGCTATTATTACATTATTTTTGGAGAAGCCAGAGAAGAGATCCTTAAAGGAATCCGGATGTGCCAGGCCGCATACAACGAGAAGCTGGAAAATCATGAACCGGACGAGCGCTATTCCGAACTGCACGAACGTATCGGATGGCGGCGGCTGTTGACGGCAAGACCGATCTGACCGCCGCCATTCGTCAACGTGAAAAAGGCGGTTCGATCGGGCCCCGTCGGTTCATGTTAAGCTCCAATAAGCTCAAATTTGATAAGAGAGTCGAAATCAGCACCATCAGGTCAGCTTACGAGCGAAACCTAACGACGCTGCTCTACTTTGAATTACGCGTTACCGGAATTCGACTGCATCGATCATTATGATCGGAAGTCGCCGAAAACCGGTAACACGAATCATTTATCAAGGAAGGAGGGTTAACGCAATTAGGATTGGAGGAGTTATCGGACTTTTCATGGCCGTGATCCTCACTTTCGACAATTTAGAATACATTATCTGCTGTCAAACTGCAATCCGGGCGATACCTCCTCACGTCTAGCCTCACCCCGCCGCTTCCGCCTCAACCGCCTGCCGGTGAACGCTCAGATCCGTGATCGTCGGCTTCTCGCCGTTGAGCGGGTTCTCAGGGTCCCAATCGTAAGCCATCGTCTCGAACCGTCCGCCCAGGGCGTCATAAATCAGCAGACGTCCGATCATCGGCGCGCCGATTCCCAGCAGTTCCTTGAGCACTTCCGTCGCCTGCAGCGTGCCGAGCACGCCGGCGACCGCGCCGAGTATGCCCGCCTCCGAGCAGCGCGCCACCGAGCCGGGCGGCGGCGCTTCGGGAAACAGGCAGCGATAGGACGGGTTCGGATTGCCGTCCGGTCCGGTCTCATATGCGCGGAAGGTCGTGAGATAGCCGTCGAACGGCCCGAGAGCAGCGAACACAAGCGGTCGTTTCGCCAGGAAACAGGCGTCGTTGACCAGATAGCGCGTGCTGAAATTGTCCGACCCGTCGGCGACGACGTCGTAATGCGAGATGAGATCGAGCGCATTGTCCGCCGTGATCCGCGCCCGGATCGGCTCCACGGTCACATGCGGGTTGATCTGCGCGGCCGTCTCGGCGGCGCTCGTGACTTTCGGCGCGCCGACACGCCCCGTAGAATGGGCGATCTGGCGCTGAAGATTGTCGAGCGAGACCACGTCGTCATCGGCGATGGCGATATGGCCGACGCCCGCAGCCGCCAGATACATCAGCATGGGCGAACCGAGGCCGCCCGCGCCGATGAGCAGCACGCGCGACTGCTTGAGCCGCTGCTGCCCTGCGCCGCCGACCTCCTTGAGGACGAAATGCCGGCGGTAGCGTTCGATTTCCGCTTTGGTGAATTCCATGGGTCCGTCCAAAATCCGGGCGGGAAACTGCCGGGCGCTATTGCCCGGTTGATCCGAAGCCGCCCGCGCCGCGCCCGGTTTCGACAAGTCCATCGGCCAGTTCGAGCGTGGCCCGCGAAACCGGCGCAATGATAAGCTGGGCGATCCGCGTTCCGCGCTCGATGGCGAAAGTCTCCAATCCGAGATTGACGACCATAACACGGATTTCGCCGCGGTAGTCGGAATCGATCGTGCCGGGAGCGTTGAGGACCGTCACGCCATAGGTCAGCGCGATGCCGGAGCGAGGCCGGATCTGCCCCTCATAGCCGGGCGGGATTTCCATCGCGAGGCCGGTCGGCACCAGTGCGCGCTCGCCTGCCGGAAGAAACAGCGTTTCCTCCTCGGCGAGAGCCGCGATCAGGTCCATGCCCGCGGAGCCGTCCGTCTGATAGGACGGCAGCGGCAGTCCCTCGCCATGCGGCAGACGTTGAACACGGATCACCGGACGCCGCAAACTTTGAAAAAGCACTGAAATCTCCGTAAGTTATTCGGCTGCTGCCCTTGTTGCCGGCTCAGCGCCGCCGAGCATCTCCGCCGCGCGCCGCATCAGGGTTTCGGCGACCTGCGTCTTGGGCATGGACGGCCAGCTCTCGACGCCCGCGGCGCTGACCAGATGCACAGTGTTCGCGTTTCCGCCCATTACGCCCGTCCCTTCGGACACATCGTTTGCGACGATCCAGTCGCACCCCTTGGCTTCCAGTTTTTTCCGCGCATGAGTGAGAACATTCCCGGTCTCGGCGGCGAAACCGATCACCAGGCGCGGCCGCAGCGCGCGATGTTTCGCTATGGTGCGCAGAATATCCGGATTTTCAGCGAGTGTAAGCGCAGGCGGCCCGCCTTTCCCGTCTTTTTTGATCTTCTGCGCGTTTTTCCCCGAAACGCGCCAATCGGCCACAGCAGCGGCGAAGACGCCAATGTCGGCGGGCAGCGCATCCTTGACGGCGGCGAGCATTTCACTCGCGGTTTCCACGCGAATCAGCCGCGCCGCCGCAGGCGGGCGCTCGTGAACGGGACCCGAGACAAGAGTGACGCGGGCGCCGAGATCCGCCGCGGCCTGCGCGATCGCATAGCCCTGCTTGCCGGAGGACCGGTTGGCGATGTAGCGCTCAGGTTCGATCGGCTCATGTGTCGGCCCCGCCGTGACCAGAACATGCATGTCCTTCAGCGGCAGGAGCGCGCCTGCCCGCAACATGGCTTCCGCCGCATCGAGAATTTCGGCAGGTTCGGCCATGCGGCCCATGCCGTATTCGTTACAGGCCATCGCGCCTTCCACAGGGCCCGCGAAGGTCACGCCGTCGGCGCGGAGCAGGGCGAGATTGCGCTGCGTGGCCGGGTTCTCCCACATCTTCCAGTTCATGGCGGGCGCGGCGAGCACCGGCTTGTCCGCCGCCAGCAGTACGGCCGAGGCGAGATCGTCCGCCAGCCCGTTCGCCATCCGGGCGAGCAGATTGGCCGTTGCAGGGGCGATGATGATGATGTCGGCCTCGCGGGAAAGCCTGATGTGACCGATCTCGGTTTCGTCCTTCAGGTCGAAGAGGTCGGTGAACGCCTTTTCCTCGCACAGCGTCGAGACCGAAAGCGGCGTTACGAAATGCTGCGCACTCCCGGTCAGCACGGCGCGGACCCGCGCGCCACGCTCCCGGGCGCGCCGGATCAGATCGAGCGACTTGTAGGCTGCAATGCCGCCGCCGATAATGAGCAGAATGGATTTGCCGTTCATGGGCTTCGCCTCTCCAAGCGAATATCGTTGCTTATAGCATGAAGCGCAACCGGGTTTACCGCGCGTCAACCCGCCCGAAATCATTGTCCGGAAAGCCTTTACGCTTACGGTTCCGGGAATGTCTTGTTATCATTCGAGGCTAACGAACCCTTCAAGCGCGGCCCACCCATGCTCGACGCCCCTTCATCCCGCGCCGGAACGGATACGGGCGAGTTGCGCGCGCTCGGGCGCCGGCTGGCCGATTTCCGGACCGGTCCGATGCGCCCGGGATACGGGCTGCCGCCCGCCGAAGAGCAACTGCTCGACGCCGTTCTGGCCGGGCAGCCCTGCATCATCGGCGAAACGCGCCCGGAAGCCGCAACGGAGGAAAATTCCGTCAGGGCCGGCTTCATCCGCTTCCTTGCGCTTGGCGGCGACGATGACGTTCCGATAGAGCAATGCGGCGTTCATCTCCAGGGCGCGTATATCGCCGGCCCGCTCGAACTAGATTATCTGCGCTGCGCCAATCCGCTCAGGCTCGTGCATTGCGTGTTCGAGGACAGGATCGCAGGCCGCGGCGGACGCTTTGCCGCCCTGTCGCTCGATGGAAGCAAATGCCGCGATGTGGTTTTCGACGATGCCGAATTCGCCGCCTCTGTTTCCATGGCCAAGGACTTTTACTGCGAAGGGACCATACGCCTGACCGGCGCGAAGATCGGCGGCGATCTGGACTTTGAAAAGGCTCATCTTGTCAACCCCAACGCCGATGCGCTCGCTTGCCGGAGGCTGCGCGTCGAAAGAAGCGTGTTTCTCAGCAGCGGCTTCGTCGCGGAGGGAGGGGTGCGTTTCACCGGCGCTGAAATCGGCGGCGATCTGGGCTGTTTCGGCGGCCGGTTCGTCCAGCGCCGGGCCGCCCGCAAGGCCGATCCCGGCGACAGGCCCCGGGCTGACTATGCGCTCAGTCTCACCAACGCCAATATCAGGGCCGTGCTCTGGCTCGGTCCGTGGACGGAGCCTTACGACAAGCAGGCGTTGATTGAAGGTTCGCTCAATCTTCAGGGCGCCCACGCCTCGACGCTCGCCGATCACGAGGAGTCCTGGCCGGTCGCGAGCATCACGACGGCGGACGGCGAGCGTCTCCCTTGCGTGATTGCGCTCGACGGCTTCACCTATGAGCGGCTGGCGCCCGGGGCGCCCTTCCAGGCGCGAAAGCGGCGGAACTGGCTGATGCGCCAGTTGCCGCGCCGCGGCACCGGCGCGTTCCGGCCCCAGCCCTTCGAACAGCTTATCGCCGTCCTCCGCAATATGGGCTTCGAGCAGGACGCCAGGCGCATCGGCCTCATGAAGGAACAGGAGCTTCAGACGCTCCGTTTGCGGCGTGCCTCGTTCTGGGTGCGCCCGTTCGTCGGGTTCATCGGCATTCTGTGGGGCGGGTTCTGCGGCTACGGATACCGCCCGCACCGGCTGGCCGTGACGCTGTTCGCGCTCTGGGCGATGTCCGCAGCTTTCTTCTACGCGGCGGAAAAGGCAGGCGGTTTCGCACCAAGAGACGCCGAGATCTGGACCAATGAGAAAATCATTGAAGCCTGCGCGGGTTCCGACTGGACGGTCTGCCCGGAGGTGGCGACCTTGATCCCCTTCAACGCCGTCACCTACGCCGCCGACACGCTCCTGCCGATCATCGACCTGCAGCAGCGCTCGACCTGGGCGCCGATGCTGAAGAGCCTGACCATCGACTTCCCCTATCTGGGCGTGCGCACCATGCCGCCCGGGGCGCTCTACGTGGTGATCTGGATCGTCAATATCCTGGGCGCGGTCGGCGCGATCCTGTTCGGCGTCATCCTGTCCGGGCTGGTCAGGCGGGATTGACGCAGCCGGAAAAGGTGAACGCGTGTCCGCCTCGGTTCAACGCGCGTCAACCGCAAATGTCGTAGGCGGCGAGCGCGGCGAGGTTCACGAGGTCGCTGTCCGTCGAGCCGAGCGAGGCGATCTGGACCGGCTTCGATATTCCCACAAGCAGCGGGCCGATCACCGTGCTTCCGCCGAGTTCCTGCAGCATCTTGGTGGAGATGCTTGCGGAGTGGAACGCCGGCATCACGAGCACATTGGCGGTGTCCGACAGGCGGCAGAAGGGATAGAGCGCCATCGAATCCCGGCTCAGTGCGACATCGGCCGACATTTCTCCGTCATACTCGAAATCGACGCCGCGCCGGTCGAGAATGCGGACGGCTTCGGCGACATGGCGCGAGCGCTCGCCGAGCCGGTGGCCGAAGGACGAATAGGCGAGCATTGCGACGCGAGGCTGGAAGCCGAGACGGGCTGCGACGCGGGCGGCCTCCACGGCGATGTTTGCGAGTTGCTCCGCCGTCGGCATGTCGTGGACGGAAGTGTCGGCGACGAGGACGCTGCGTCCGCGCGAGATCACCAGCGAAACGCCGATGACCGTATGCGCCGGCTTGGGATCGAGCACATGGCAGATGTCGGCGAAGGCGGTCGACCAGTTGCGCGTCGTGCCCGTCACCATCGCGTCCGCGTCGCCGCAGGCGAGCATACAGGCGGCGAAGATGTTGCGGTCGGTGTTGACCATGCGCTGACAGTCGCGGAACAGGAAGCCCTTGCGCTGCAGACGGCCATACAGAAATTCGGCGTAATGCAGGTTCCGCTCCGACAGCCGGGCGTTCTGGATCTCGATGTCCTCGCGATAGGCGACGCCGGCGCCAAGGAAGGCTTCCTTGACCTGGCTTTCCTGGCCGACGAGGATCGGTGTGCCCAGCCCGTCATTGAGATAGGCGTTCGCGGCGCGCACGACCTGCTGCTCCTCGCCCTCGGCGAAGACGACGCGCCTGGGCGCCTCGCGGACCTGGCCGAAGATGGAATGCAGAAAGGCCGCGGCCGGATCGAGCCTGGCGTCCAGCTTGGCGCGGTAGGCGTCCATATCGACGATCGGCTTGCGCGCGACGCCGGAGTCGATGGCCGCCTGCGCCACGCGCAGGGGCACGCGGCTGATGAGGCGCGGATCGAACGGCGCGGGGATGATGTAGTCGCGGCCGTAGCGCAGGCGGCGGCCCTGATAGGCGGCGGCGACCTTGTCCGGTACGTCCTCGCGCGCCAGCTCGGCCAGCGCCTCGACCGCGGCGATTTTCATCGCATCGTTGATGGTCGTCGCCTGAACGTCGAGCGCGCCCCGGAAGATGTAGGGGAAGCCGAGGACGTTGTTGACCTGGTTCGGATAATCGGAGCGCCCGGTCGCCATGATGGCGTCGTCGCGGACCGTCGCCACCTCTTCCGGCGTTATTTCCGGATCGGGATTCGCCATCGCGAAGATCACCGGATTGTCGGCCATGCTGGCGACCATGTCCC
The DNA here is from genome assembly GCA_964407075.1 of uncultured Hyphomicrobiaceae bacterium. GTDB lineage: Bacteria > Pseudomonadota > Alphaproteobacteria > Rhizobiales > Rhodomicrobiaceae > JAHQVI01. The sequence continues at coordinate 552 of CAYOUE010000022.1, read as the reverse complement.
TGGTCAGCGCACCGGCGGCGGACACGCCGAAAAACACGTCCGCGCCGACCATCGCATCGGCGAGCGTGCGGGCGGGCGTGTCGGCGGCGTGCGCCGATTTCCACTGGTTCATGCCCTTCTCGCGGCCCTGATAGATGACGCCTTTCGTGTCGCAGAGAATGGCGTTGTTGTGGGGCAGGCCCATCGTCTTCAGCAATTCGAGGCAGGCGATGCCCGCTGCGCCTGCGCCGTTGCAGACGAACTTGATGTCTTCGAGCTTGCGGTTCGTCAGATGCAGGGCGTTGATGACGCCGGCCGCCGCTATGATCGCCGTTCCGTGCTGGTCGTCGTGGAAAACGGGGATGTCCATCAGCTCGCGCAGGCGCTGCTCGATGATGAAGCAGTCCGGGGCCTTGATGTCCTCCAGATTGATGCCGCCGAAGGACGGGCCGAGATAGCGCACGGCGTTGATGAATTCATCGACATCCTCGGTGCCGACCTCCAGGTCGATCGAGTCAACGTCGGCGAATCGCTTGAACAGGACCGCCTTGCCCTCCATCACCGGCTTTGAGG
>CAYOUE010000021.1:20647-26379 GCA_964407075.1 uncultured Hyphomicrobiaceae bacterium | reverse complement strand
CCGCGCCAGAGACGAACGACCGCTATGTCTGCTACACCTCCACGCAGGCGCTGTTCTTCTCGCTCGGCACCACGGCGAAACTGCTCGACATCGCGTCCTCGCGCCTGCATTTCGTCGGCGGCACGGTCGGCGGCGGCTTCGGCGGCAAGGTGGACTCGATCGTCGAGCCGATGTCGGTGCTCGGCGCGATGCTGACCGGGCGGCCGGTCAAGTTCATGTGGGACCGCGAGGAGGAGATGCAGGTCGGTGCGCCGCGCGGGGCCGAGCGCTGGCGGATCAAGGACGGCATCGCGCGGGACGGACGCATCGTCGCGCGACTCTTCACCGGCTTCTTCGACTCCGGCGCCTATATCCGGCTTTCGTCCTACGCCGTGCAGAAGGCCGTGGGCCATCTGCCGGGGCCGTACACGATCCCCAACGTTGCGGCCAACGTCATGATGGTGCTGACGAACCGGACGCCGTCCACGGCCATGCGCGGCTTCGGCATCACTGGCGTCGATTTCGCCATCGAGTGCCACATGGATCGCGGTGCGGAGGCGGCGGGCATGGACCCGGTCGAGTTCCGCATCCTCAACGCCTATCGCGACGGCGACATGAAGGCCCACCGCCGCACGGCCAAGAACACCGCGCTCATCGAATGCTGCCAGGTCGCGGCTGGCAAGGCCGGATGGCGGATCGCGCCGGAATACGCGCAGATGTCGAGCCTGATCGGCGGCGGCGTGGGCGAGCGCGGGCTGATCCCGGAGACCGTCACCGATCAGATCGGCAGGAAGGGAGAGCGGCGGCGTTCAGAGCTTCCCGTAGAGCCTTTCGCGGGCAGCACGGCGCGCGGGCGGGTGCCTGCGGGAACGGCCGGCGCGTCCATCGCCGCAGCCGCGCCGCAGCGCGAGGACATGCAAACCGATCTCGCCCGCATGGGCATCCGCAAACCCGGAGCCGCTGCACAGCCTCCGGCTCCCGCCCACACGCCGGCCGCTTCTCCGCGCGAGCCCGCTACGCCGCTACCGCCTGCGGCTTATTCCACACCCGGCCAGCATCAGGCGCCACCGCAATCCGCAGCGCCGCCGCGCAGCCCGGTACCCCCGCCGCAGCGCCCGCCCGCGCAGCCTCCAGCTCAACCCGGCCCGCAACCGGCTCCGGGCGAAACTCAGCCCTACAAGCCGGAGCAGCCGTTCCAGCGCGGCGTCAACCGGCCCGGCGTATCCCGCTTCATCTCCGGCACAAGGAGGCGTTAGTCATGGCGATCCACAAGGGGCGCGGCTTTGCCTGCATCAACTATCCCATCGGCATGAATCTCGGCGGCGACCCGTCGCAGGCCCTCGTCCATTCGACGCCGGACGGCAAGTTCATGGTGTCGCTGTCCTCCATCGACTTGGGCCAGGGCATGAAATCGGTGACGCGCCAGATCGCGGCGGAAACTCTGGGCGTCCCCGTCTCCGACGTCTATGTGGACACCGCCGACAGCGACACCGGCCCGCACTGCATGGGCAGCTTCGCCTCGCGCGGCACGCACCGCGTCGGCAACGCCGTGATCCGCGCCGCGACCGAGGCGCGCAGGCAGTTGCTCGAAGCCGCAGCAGAGGAGCTCGAAGTCAACCCCGCCGATCTCGAAACCGACGGCAAGGGCAACATCCATGTGCGCGGCGCGCCTTCCCGCAGCATCACGGTCGCCGACACCGCGATCGCGGCGCAATTCAGGCAGGGACGCACCTTGTCGGGGCGCGGCATCTTCCTGATCCCGCTGTCCGGCGTCGATCACGACACCGGCGAGATGACGCCGGTGAGCTGCTTCGCACATGCCGCCGTCGTGGTCGATCTGGAAGTCGATGACGAGACGGGCGAGGTCGAGGTCATGGAAATCAATTCGGCCTATGAGGTCGGGCGCGCGCTCAACCCGAGGCTTGTCGAGCAGCAGCTCATCGGCGGCGCGTGGATGGGCGTCAGCCATACGCTTTACGAAACGACGGAGCCCTATTACCCCGCGCGCGACCACGGGCCGGTGGATTTCAATTCCTATCTGATGCCCGGGCCGGGCGATTCCGTGCCGCACAACATCGCCATTCTCGAACGGCCGGCCGAAGACGCGCCGTTCGGCGGCAAGGGGCCGGGCGAGATGTGCGCCAATCCGGTGATGCCCGCCATCGCCAACGCCGTCTACAACGCGGTCGGGGTGCGCTGCGACACGCTGCCGGTCACGCCGGAGAAGATCCTGCGCGGCATCCGGGCGAATGGCGGCGCGCGGCCGCAGGCAAGGCGCTAGAGGATGGCCGTCCGCCGCGTCATCGCCGGGATCGGCTCTCCCGAAGCGCTCGCCGAAGCGCTGCGCGGGGCGCAATATCTCGCCGGCGAAGGGTTGGCGACGGCCACCTATCTGGCGCTTGCGCTCGGCAAGCCGCTGCTGCTCGAAGGCGCGCCCGGCGTCGGCAAGACCGAGGCGGCCAAAGCCCTTGGCGCAGTGCTGGCCCGGCAGGTGATCCGGCTGCAATGCTATGAGGGGATCGACGCATCGGCGGCGCTTTACGAATGGAACTACCCGCGCCAGATGCTCGCCATCCGTCAGGCCGGGCATTCCTACGTCAACATCTATTCGGACGAATTCCTGCTGGAGCGTCCCCTGCTGACGGCGCTGCGCAATCCGGCGACAAGCCTGCTGCTGATCGACGAAATCGACCGCTCCGATCTGGAATTCGAAGCGTTTCTGCTGGAATTCCTGTCCGATTTCACGATCTCGATACCTGAGACCGGAACAGTGCGCGCGGCGCAGCACCCGGTCGTGGTGCTGACCTCGAACCGGACACGCGATCTGCACGAAGCCATCCGCCGCCGCTGCGTCTATCACTGGATCGACTATCCCGATGCGGCGCTGGAAGCCGAGATCGTGATGATGCGCGCGAGTTCCGTGGCGCGGGCGACGGCGGACGCCGTGACCGCCTCCGTCGGCCTCATCCGCAACGAACCGCTCGCCAAGCCGCCCGGCGTCGCCGAGACCGTCGAATGGGCGGAGGCGGCGACGCTGCTCCATAGCCAGGGCAATCCGTGGCCGGAGGCTTTCCGCCGCTCCATCGGCGTCGCGCTCAAGGACCAGGACGATCTGGCCTACATGGCGCCGCGCCTTGCCGCCGTCCTGCCGGGGGAGGCCGCATGACGCTTCCGCGCGCCGTAAAACCTTTCGCCGATTTCGCCGTTCTGCTGCGCGCGCACGGCTTTACCGTGTCGCCCGACCAGACCATCGGCTTCATCGAGGCTATCGGCCTGCTCGGGCCGCGCGGCATCGAAGATGTCTACCGCGCCGCCCGCGCCATCTTCGCCATTCCGCCCGAGCGCGCGGACGAGTTCGAGGCGCTGTTCCGGGCGTTCTTCATGGGGCAGACGATCGCCGCGCCCGTTCCCGGCGGGGATGAAGACGAAGAGGTGCAGGCGTTCGAGGCGGCGGGCCGGGATATCGAAATCGAGGAGGCGGAAAGCGATGAGGAAGCCGGCGCGGAAGCGACGTTTGCGGAGCGTTTGGGCCGCCGCAGCTTCCCGCCATTGCGCGACGACGAGGCGCTGGCGCGTTTCGCGCGGCTCGCCCCGCGCCGCCTGCCCCGCCGCCGCTCCTATCGCTACGCCCGCGCGGCGCACGGCAGCAGGCTCGACATGCGGCGCACGCTCCGCGAGGCGGTGAGACGCGACGGCGAGGTTTTCACGCTTTCCGAGGTCCGCCGCAAGACGCGCCAGCGCCGCATCGTGCTGCTGATCGACGTGTCCGGCTCGATGAAGGAGCATACCGAAAGCGCGCTGCGCTTCTCCCACGCGCTCGCGCAGTCTGCGGAGCGCTTCGAGGCGTTCACGCTGGGCACGCGGCTGACGCGCATCACGCCTGCGCTCGGCCTGCGCGAGACGGATCGCGCGCTCGACCGAGTCGGCGCGCTGGTCGCGGACATCGACGGCGGCACGCGGATCGGCGATGCGTTGCAGGCGTTCCTGAACGTGCCGCGCTATGCGGGCGCTGCGCGCGGTGCGGCGGTCGTTGTCATTTCGGACGGGCTGGAACGTGGCGACGCGCTCACGCTGCTCGACGCCGTAACGCGTCTTTCACGCATGGCGTGGCGGCTCGACTGGCTGACGCCGCTTGCCGCCGATCCGGACTACTCACCCCAAACGGAGGCGCTGGCGCAGATCCTGCCCTGGCTCGATTCGTTCGGCGACGGCAGCCGGACGGCCGCGCTCTGCGATCATTTCCTCAGGATGGCGAGGGCGGCATGATCGACGCGCATCACCATATCTGGCGGCAGGCCGATCTGCCCTGGCTTCAGGGGCCGGAGCAGCCGCGCATCTTCGGCAGCTACGGCGCGATCAGGCGAGATTATCCGATAACGGAATATCTGGACGATATCGCCGGGACCGGCATTGAAAAATCCGTCTACGTGCAGGCTAACTGGCCGCCCCAGAAATTCGCCGAGGAAGCCGCCTGGGTGCAGTCGGTCGCCGACGAGCATGGCTGGCCGCAGGCCATCGTCGGTTATGCCGATTTCACGAGCGACGACGCCTGCGACCAGTTGCGCTGGCTCTCCACCTATCCGCTGATGCGCGGCGTACGCCAGCAGTTCCACTGGCATGAAAATCAGGCTTACCGCTTTGCCGCGCGGCCCGATCTGCCTGCCGATCCTGCGGTTCACCGCAACATTGCGCGGCTTGCCGATTACGGCTGGACGTTCGATCTTCAGGTCTTTTCCGGCCAGATGGCGCACGCGGCGCTGCTTGCCCGCGCCTGCCCGCAGGTGACGTTCGTTCTCCAACATGCGGGGATGCTCGAAGATCGGAGCGCGGAGGGATGGGCAAACTGGCGCGAAGGCATGGCCATGCTGGCGGACTGCCCCAATGTGGTCACGAAACTCTCCGCCTTCGGAACGTTCATCCATAAGAACGATCCCGAATTCATCGCAACTCTGCTTGCCGAAACGCTCGCGATCTTCGGCGCGGAGCGCTGCATGTACGGCTCCAACTTTCCGATCGAAAAGATCTGGACCAGCTACCGCGAACTGTTCGGCGCATTCCAGGCGGCGGCCGCCGGCCTTCCGGAAGCCGATAAAAACGCAATCTTCAGGGACACCGCTGCAAGGGTCTACCGGCTGTGAGCAAATTTCTGAAGCCAGTCTATGCGAGTTGCAGGCGCGCTTACCTCTCCCATGGGGAGAGGTCGGAATGCGCAAGAATTCCGGGTGAGGGGATCGAGACCATCAATCGGTGCCTTACCCCCTCACCCCGGCCCTCACCCCATGGGAGAAGTGCGGCGCCTCGTAGAATATCAGGAGACAATAAGGGAGTGAAATCATGGCTTTGACCATCCACCTGCTTGACTACGGCGATATCGAGCTGGAAGCGAGTTTCCTCGTTCTCGGCCATGATTGCGGGCGCACGCGCCGCGTGCCGACTTACGGCTGCCTGATCCTGGGCGGCACCTATCCGATCCTTGTCGATACGGGCTACCGCGACAATGCGATCATGGAGTCGCTCGGGATGCGCGGGCTTCAGTATCATGACAACATGATCGAGAACCAGCTCGCCCGCCACGGCCTGAAGCTCGGCGACATCCGCTACATCCTCCACACCCACCTGCATATCGACCATGCGGGCAAGGACGACAAGTTCCCGCTGAACACCACTGTCGTCCTCAACCGGCGCGAGATGGAGTTCTCCGTGTCCGGCCTGATGTACCCGCAATATCCCAAGCCCGACATCCTGCATCTCGT
>CAYOUE010000021.1:4566-20637 GCA_964407075.1 uncultured Hyphomicrobiaceae bacterium | reverse complement strand
TCGTCGAGCGCATCTACGAGCCGGAGGCGATCCGCTTCCTCGATCTGGAGATCACCGGGGCCGAGGAAATCATTCCCGGCGTTTGGTGCGAGCCGGCCTATGCGCATACGGAAGGCTCGATGAACGTCATCGTGGAGACGGCGGAAGGTCTGGCGTGCATCTGCGGCGACGTAATCTACGATTTCAACGACCAGGTCGTGAACCACGTCTACACCAACAACGAAATGGAGCCGCGCATCGTCGGCAACCGCGCCGGCTCGATCCGCGGCGAGAAGGCCGCCATCAAGAAACTGCTCAGCAATTACAAGTTCCTGATACCCATTCATGACCGTCCGGCGAAAATCGAAAATCAGCGCGTGGCGGGACGTCTGGGCATGACCATTCCGGGGCCGATGACGGAGACGGTCCCCTCGCGCCATTGGTTCCCGGCTTGAGGAGCCGGCATGACTGATGACCCGAAGACGCTCGCCGAACTTCTCGCCTTCCGATATAGCGGGCGGGCGGAGGACCATGCAGGCGCAGAAGCGGCCGGCCCCTTCCCGGAACAATGGATGCAACTCGCAGCACGCGGCTCGTGCCGGCATTTCCGGGAGGAAAGCGTTGCGCCGGAGTTGATCGAGACACTGTGCGCGCTCGCCCTGGCGTCGCCGTCGAAAAGCGACCTCCAGCAGCGGGACATCATCATCATTGAAGACCGGGCGATCCGTGGGCGCATCGACGAACTGCTCACAACGGGACCGCTCGCGCAGGAGTGGATAAGCGGCGCGCCGTCGCTGCTGATCTTCTGCGGCAACAACCGCCGCCAGCGCCAGATCCACGAATGGCGCGGCAAGCCTTTCGCCAACGATCATCTCGACGCCTTCTTCAACGCCGCCGTCGACGCCGGCATCGCAATGATGGCTTTTATCGCCGCCGCCGAAGCCAAGGGACTCGGCTGCACGCCGATCAGCGCGATCCGAAACCATGCAGAAGAAATCAGCGAGCTTGTCGGCCTGCCGGACCATGTGTTTCCCGTCGTGGGACTTGGCCTCGGCTGGCCCCGCTTTCCAAGCCCGCGCGTCAGCATGAGGCTGCCGCTTTCCGCCACCGTCCACCGCAACCGCTTCAGCGAAGACGGAATCGAGGATGCCGTGAACGCCTATGACCGCCGCCGCGACGCCGCGCAGCCGATGAAGACGCAGCGCGCGGCGGATCGCTTCGGCGAGGCCGAGTTCTACGGCTGGTCGGAGGACAAGGCCCGCCAATACGCCTCCCCGGAGCGCGCCAATTGGGGCGCATTTGTCCGAAGGCGCGGCTTCAGGCTGGATTGAAGCCGCAACGGTTGCGCAGCGGCGGCGGGCAACTTACGCTAACGAAAACAAGGGGGACTGATGAACGATGAACGGCCCTGGGAGGCCATCGACAGCGGCGTGATACGCCACGCCATTGCGCCGGAGCTTCTCGGGACCGCCGCGCTCACCCCGTCCGGGGCTTTCGAAGCCGGCTCCTACGCTTCCTTCACGCTGACCTATACCGCGGGCGTCTACGGCATCGACGATTCCGGCGCGCTGCGTATCTGCTTCCGCTTCGCTTCCGACCAGAGCGACCCGCAATTCAGCGATCCGCAAGCGCCGAACTATACCACAGTCGAGGCCTCGAACGGCGCGACGCTCGAATACCGCTTCGACCAGAAGGCCAATGTCCGCCCCTGGGACCGTACGCTCTATATCAAGGTCGCCAAGGGCTATCTGAGCGAGGGCGACACGATCACCGTGCGCTTCGGCGTCAGGGACGGCGGATCGCCCGGAATGCGGCTGCAGACCTTCTGCGAGGACACGTTCGAGTTCCGGGTGCTCGCCGATCCGATCGCGACGTTCAATTTCCAGCCCCTGCCGGAGCAGCCGAAGATCGCCATCGTTCCGGGGCAGCCGGAGCGTTTCGTCGCCGTGCTGCCGACGTTGCGCCGCACGGGCGAGACGTTCTCGCTGAAGCTCAAGGGCGAGGACCGCTGGGGCAATCCCTCGGACCGCTGCGGCGAGACCTTCGCCCTGCGCGCCGCCGGACCTGTAACGGGCCTGCCGGAAAGCGTCACCCTGATGCCGGGCAAGCGGGCCTTCGAGATCGGCGGCCTTCGCGGTGAGGCTGCGGGCGACGCCACGATCGAGATGTTGCGCGCCGACGGCTCTGTCGCCGCCCGCTCGAACCCGCTGCGCATCGTCGAGAACTCGCCTTTCGTCCATTTCTGGGGCGACCTGCACGGCCAGTCGGAGGAAACCATCGGAACCGGCAGCGCCAGGCAGTATTTCGCCTTCGCGCGAGACCTCGCCTTCGTCGACGCCTGCGCGCATCAGGGCAACGATTTCCAGATCACGAAGCAGTTCTGGGACGAACTCAACCGGCTGACCGCCGAATTCGACGAGCCGGGGCGCTTCGTCGCCCTGCCCGGCTACGAATGGTCCGGCAACACCGCACTCGGCGGCGACCGTAACGTCTATTTCCCGGACGAAGGCCGCACCATTCGCCGTTCTTCGCACGCGCTGATCGAGGATCGTTCGGACATTGAAACGGACTGCGTGACGGCCGGGAAGCTGTTCGAGGCGCTCGCGGCGAACGGGGAATGGGACGCGGTCTGCTTCGCCCATTGCGGCGGGCGTTACGCCGACATCATGCTGGCCCATGACGGCCGCTTCGAGCGCTCGGTCGAGGTGCATTCATCCTGGGGAACCTTCGAGTGGCTGGTCGAGGACGCCTTCAGGCAGGGCTACCGCGTCGGCATCGTCGCCAATTCGGACGGGCACAAGGGCCGCCCCGGCGCGAGCTATCCCGGCGCGGGCAAATTCGGCGCGATCGGCGGGCTCACCTGCTATCTCATGCCCGAGCTTTCTCGTCCCGCTCTTCTCGACTGTCTGCGCAAGAGGCATCACTACGGGACGACGGGCGGGCCGGCCGGGCGGATGCTGATCGACCTGCGCGCCCGCTTCGACGCCGAGGCGTCCATCCATCACGACGATCCGGCCCTTTTCCCGTCGGCGCAGTCTCATTCCGGCGCCGATGCGCTCATGGGAGACATCGTGCATCTGCCGGAAGGAGGCGTGCAGCTTCACGCCGCCATATCGGCAGGCGCGCCCATCGAGCGGGTCGATCTTTTTAACGGCCTCGAACTGGTCGAGACAATCCGTCCCTATGGCGAAGCCGATCTTGGGGCGCGCATCCGCGTGATCTGGGAAGGGGCGGAATATCGCGGGCGGTTCCGCCAGGTGATCTGGGACGGGACGGCGGAGTTCACCGGGGCGTCGATCCGGGAGGCGCGGCCCGTGAATTTCCTCAATCGCGACAAGACCCTCGAACGGACGGGCGCGGGCGGACTGCGCTGGCGGGCGCTGACGACCGGCAATATCGGTGGCTTCGACGCGCTGCTCGACGACGGCCGCAGCGGAAGGCTCAAGGTCTCGACGCCTCTCGTCAGCTTCGAGGCGCCGCTCGACGAAATCGGTCTCGAAGACAGGGTGTACGACGCGGGCGGCGCGCTCCCGCGCAACATCCGCGTGTACCGCCTCCCCGAGCGGAACGCCGCCGAAACATTCCGCTTCACCCGCCCAGTACGTCTAAGGCCCGAGGGCGACAACCCGCTTTACATCCGCGTCACGCTCGAAGACGGAACACGGGCCTGGACGAGCCCGATCTACGTTTACCGCTGAGCCTGCGCGCGAAGCAGTCAGGAAGCCGGAGGCACGACAATGCGTCTCACCGATTACGAACAGGAACTGCTCGCGGGCCGGCACGGCGCGCCGCGCCAATGGGCGATGGAGATGCTCCTGAAGGTCGCACGGATGTTCGACGCGCAGGACATGGTCGAGGTCTCGCAGGTTCATCTCATGGCCGATACCGAAGCAACCGGCGAGGAAGGCGTGCGCTTCGTCGAATGGATCGGTTCTCACGACCCCGCCGAGGCGCGCGTGGTCATCCCTTCCGTCACCGATCCGCGCGGGGCCGACTTTTCCGCCTACAAGCAGATCAGGCAGGATGAGCGCTTCGTCGATCTGGAGCGCCGTGCGGACGCCGCCTTCCGCGCGCTGGGCTTCATGATGACCGACACCTGCATCAATTATCAGACGATCAATCCGCCTGTGCTGGGCGAGCATATCGCCTTCGGCGACACCGGATCGTCGATCTACGCAAATTCGGTGCTCGGCGCACGGACGAATTTCGAGGGCGGCCCCTCCGCGCTCGCCGCCGCACTCACCGGGCGCGTGCCCCGATACGGTTTTCATCTCGACGAATGCCGGCGCGGCTCTGCGCGATTCACGCTGGAGACCGAGCCAAAGGGGCTCAGCGATTGGGGCGCGCTTGGCGGTATCATCGGACGTCGGATGAAATCTTACTGGGACGTACCGGTAATAGAGGGCGTCAGCCGGACGCCTACCTCTGACGAAATGAAGCATTTCGGCGCGGCGCTCGCCAGCTTCGGCTCCACCCCGCTCTTCCATATGACCGGGGTCACGCCTGAAGCACCGGATACAGGCGCAGTATTCGACGGTCCGCCACCCGCTGCGCAAGCCGTCACGGACGCCGATGTCGCGGGCTTCTACAAGGATTTCGGCCCCAAGGACGACCGTCTCGACGTCGTCGTTTTCGCCGCGCCGCAGCTTTCGCTGTTCGAGCTGGAAATGCTGGCCGGTCATCTGAAAGGCCGGAAGATCAGCGACAAGGTCACGCTGATCGCCGCAACCTCGCCTGAGATGAAGGCCGCCGCCGACCGCATGGGCTTCACCGCCACGATCGAGGAGGCCGGCGGCATCGTTCTCAAGGGCGTCTGCTTCTACCAGATGCACGCGCGCGAGATCGGCGAGGCCAATGGATGGCGCTCGCTACTCTCCAACTCGGCCAAGATCGTCAACATTCTGGGCGGCTACGGCTACGAAACCCATCTGGCGGATATGGGCGCGTGCGTCGACGCCGCTGTGGCAGGGAGGCTGACCCCATGAGCGAACGGATTTACCGTGGCCATATCGGGATCGGCCCGCGTGCGGAGGGCGAAACCCTCGTCGCCAGCGATAATTTCTCCGCGCGCTACGATCTCGATCTCGTCAGGGGCGTTTTCTCCAGACCGGCGCACGCTCTTTACAGGCAGAGCTACGTCGGCAGGATACTGATCCTGAACGCGGCGAAAGGCGGCGTCGCCACAGCCTGGATGCTGCGCGACATGAAGGCGCGCGGGCTTGCGCCGGCGGCGCTGATTCTCAATTTCGCCAATCCGATCATGGCGCAGGGCGCGGCCTTCGCCGACCTCACGATGATGGACCGCTTCGATGAAGACATAACCGCCGCCGTCCGCAGCGGCGAATTTGCTGTCGCCGACCCGGACACCGGCACGCTCACCGTCCGCAGCCGGAGCTGACGGCGCGTAGCAGGCCCGGTCGCGCTCTAACCGAGCGCGGCGATCACGTCATCGACCTTGACCACGCTGGCGACGTTCTGCATGGCGTAGCCGATCGAGGCGCGATGCCAGTCGGCGTTCATCGTCGAACAGGCGTCCTCGGGCACGATCACGCGGAACCCCTTGTCCGCACCGGTGCGCGCAGTGTGCTCCACGCTCATGTTCGTCCATGCCCCGGTGCTGATGATCGTGTCGATCCCGCCACCGCGCAGATAGCTCTCCAGCCGGCCGGACTCCCAGGCGCTCATCGTCATCTTCTCCACGACGAGGTCGCCGCTCTGCGGCTCCAGCCCGGCGACTGGCGCGACGCCCCACGTTCCGCGCACCATCGCATTGGCCGATTTCAAGCCCTCGAAAAGCGGCGCGTTCTGCATCATCGCGGGATGGCCCGGTTCGCAGACGAACCACACATGGATCACCATCACGCCCTTGCGGCGACAGGCTTCGGCGAGCCTGCGCGAATTGACGATCACGTTCTGCTCCCGCGCATGAACGGGCGAGCCGCTATCGGCGAAGGCGCCGCCGTCCATGATGACGTCGTTCTGCATGTCCTGGATGATGAGCGCGGTCCTGCGCGGATCGACCCGAAGCGGCGCAGCGGACGAAGGCGGCGCGGAGGCGGCCGCCGGAGCCGCGGACGACGCAGCGCCCGCGCCGTGCGCCTTCGGATGCATGAACGGCTCGTTGCGGTTGCGGACCTTGGTGCGCACCGAATAGAGCGAGGTGCAGGCGCACATGAAGAGCGTCTGCCAGTCGTCGCCGCCCCAATGCAGGTTGGCGACCATCTCGGGAACCTCGATCTTGCCGATCAGCAGCCCTTCGAAAGAATAGACCCAGACACCGCCGGGCGCAGTAACCCACACATTGCCGTTTATGTCGGCCTTCATGCCATCAGGCACACCCGGTTTGAGCGCGTCCTTGATGCCCGAGGCGAACAGCCGCGCATTGGTCAGGCGGCCGTCCGGTGCGACGTCGAACATGCGGATATTGGCCTGCTCGGTGTCGTTCACCCACATCCAGCGCTCACAGGGGCTGAAGCACAGGCCGTTCGGCTGGGTGAACATGTAGCGGTCGGAGACGAGTACCGGCTCGTCGCCCGGACGGTGGCCGGGTCGCATCATGTAGACGCCCTGAAAGCCCTGCTGCAACGGCCGCTCGACGCCGTAATGCGGCATCCGTCCGTAGGTCGGGTCGGTGAAGTAGATCGAGCCGTCGGACTTGACACAGATGTCGTTCGGGCTGTTCAGCTCCTTGCCCTCGAAATGCGAGCACATGACTTCGCGCGTCCCGTCGGGCCGGAAACGCGCGACGGAGCTTGTGGCGTGTTCGCACACCAGCAGATTCAGCTCGGCGTCATAGGTCATGCCGTTGCCCTTGTTGGAGGGCCGCATGACTTCCGTGATCGTCCCGTCCGGGGTCCATTTCCGGCGGACGTCGCCCGGCATATCGGAGAACAGCAGATGTTTCTCGAGCGGATGCCAGATCGGGCCTTCCGTGAAGATGAAGCCGCTTCCAAGCTGACGGACAGGCTCGTATTCGCCGATCAGGTCACGGAATTTGCCGTTGACAACCGTATGCGCCATCTTCTCCTCCCTGCAGGTGCGCTTATCGCGGGAGCCGCGCCGTGGCGGGCTTCCGTTTTCGCTTATTATAAACAAGTCCGGATCTTTTTTCGCGGATTCGGCGGACAGCCCTCAACTTTTCCGGCCCGTTCCGCGGAGGGCCTAGTAGAGCGAATTTGACATTTGAATCCCGGCTGCGGCGAGGTGCGTTTTCAAATGTCAAATTCATAAAGCTCCACTAGACTCAACAGTTTTCTAGTGGTTCCTGAGATTCAAACATTTGCAAATGAGGGCGCCGCAATTGGAATGCAAATGTTTGAATCGAACCACTAGAGCACTTCGTCCCGGCGGTCGCTGGTCTCGCCATAGCGATGCAATGCGGGGGGCTTCAGACCTTCATAGAGCTTCTCCAACCGCTCGTTCACCGTGTCGCCATGATCGGCAAGCAGAGAATTGCCGGCCAGATCGCTGTCCACGATGAACGGCCCGAAATTCTCCACCTCGAAGAGCCACATGGCCTGCGCGATGCCAAGCTCATCCAACCAGTGAACATCGCGCACATTCTTGACGCCGCGCCCCAGCAGCGCGCCCGTACCGTAACCGACCGTGGTCAGATAGATCGCGCCGCGCGGGGCCAGGACAGTCTGGTAATCCTCGCGCGACATACCGCCCTTGCCGATGATGATCTTCGTGTTCGTCAGGTCCAGCCAGCCTGCCATCCATTTGGAAAAGCGGAAACTCGCCGTCGCGGTCACGCCGCCGATATTGTAGCCGCCCTCGGGTTTACGTGAAGCAGCAGGCGAGCAGTGGAAATTTACGTTGCTGACGTCCGTCACGCCATCCGGAAGCGAGCCGCCCTCGTCGATGACCTTCTTGTACGCGCCTTCGCGCGCCGTGTAGACGACGCCGTCGAGAAAGACGATGTTGCCCAACTCAAGGCTGGCAATATCCTCCGGCGAAGCGGGGATGTTTACGCGGACTTGTTTAAGGCTGTTTTGCTCGGCCATTCGACTGTCTCCCGCCGCATGTAAGGGGTAAACCATTTCGGGTCGGTGCGGTATTCGACCGATCCGTCCGCGTGAATGCGCGCCGTCGCGCGCCGCGACGACAGACAGAATGTGTGTATACTGATCGGCATGCCGCCCGTATGGGTGTAGCCGATCTCGATATGGCAATCGACAACCATCGACGAGCCCACGAATCCCATCGCCCCCATACCGATATTGTTGCCCAACTCCATCAACTCGGCCTCAAGCGCAGCGATCTTCGGGTCCGGATTTCTGTCGCCAACGATGCGCAGGCAGGCCGCCTGCTTGCCGAGTTGCATGCAGGTATCCTTCGAGCCGCCAAGGCCAACGCCGACAATGGCGGGCTGGCAGGCAAGGCCGCGCTTGCCGAATGCGATCAGCGTGTCGAGGAAAAAGCGCTTGATGCCGTCGATGCCGTCGCCGGGGAACAGCATCCGGTAGTCGGTGCCGAACAGTCCGCCCTTGTGCACGGTGGTGACGTCGATCCAGTCGGCATCCGGCTCGAAGCTCCATTCGATCTCGGGGGAATTCACGCCGACATTGTTGTTGTGCTCGGTTCGCCAGAGGGGATGCACGCGGTTGGGCCGGAGCGGCACGTCTTGCGTCGCCCGCGCCGTTGCGCTGCGCAGAGCGCGCTCGAAGCCGGTAAAGCCGCCATCGAACTTGGCGTTGTCGCCGACCTTCACATAGTAGCGCGGCAGGCCGGTATCGGCGCACATCGGCCGGCGGTCCTCGGTTGCGGCTTCCCAGTTGTCGACCATCGACTTCAGCACGAAGGAGGACAGGTCGCCCTTTTCAAGGTCGATCATGCCCTTGATGCCGGTCAGATAATCCTGCGGGATGTCGATCGCGGCCTGGGTCATGATCTCGTAGGCGGCCGTTTCGATCGTTGCGTTTTCGATCATGTCACTCTCCTATTCCGCCGCTGTTCTCGGCGCAAGGGGCTGCCCGTCCGCGTCCACCAGCGACTCGCCCGGCCGCACGATGTCGAACGTGACGGGCACCATTTCGACGCTGAGCTTTTCGTCTTGCTTCCGAACGCGGGTGAAGGCTGTGCTCTTCAGATCGCCCGTTTCAGGGAAATCCTCGCGGAAATGCGCGCCGCGGCTGTCTTCACGGGCAAGCGCGGCATGGGTGATAACTTCACTGATGCTCAGCAGACTGTCGAGATTGAGCCAGTCATGCCAGGTCAGGTTGAAGGCGCGGTCGCCATCGGCAAGGCCGGTTCTCTGAAGCTCGACCGCACGATCCGCAATTTTTGTCAGCCCGCGTTCCAGTCCGTTGCGGTCACGCAGAACGCCGACATCGTCCCACATATCCCGCCACAAAGTCTCGCGGACGCCGAGCAGGTCACCGGGCTTCAAGGCGAAAGGCGCTTCGGCCCGCGCAATGCCGGCTTCAATGACGCTCTCATCCGGGTCCGCGCTGCTGCTCGCTGCCCCAGCATATGCTGCCATGCAGTCGCCGGCAATGCCTCCGAACACGGTCGAATTGGCGACGCCATTGCCCCCGAGACGGTTCGCGCCGTGGACACCGCCACAATCTTCGCCCGCAGCAAACAGACCCGGAATTGCGGTCGTTGCATCCGGCTCGAACTCCAGTCCGCCCATCAGATAATGCGCCGTCGGAACAACTTCGACGCGCCCGCCCGCGAGATCGAAACCGCAGTCGGCGCAGCGCTTGACCATGCCGGGGAACGCCTTGGCGACCTTCTCGGCCCCGAGATGCGCCATCTCGATATAGACGCCGCCCATCGGGGTCGTCCGTCCGGCGCGCATTTCGGCATAGATCGCCCGGCTGACGATGTCGCGTGTCGCCCGCTCGCCGCGCTCATGATAGCGCGCCATGAAGCGCTCGCCCTCGCCATTAAGCAGATAGCCGCCCGCGCCGCGCAGGCCCTCTTCGAGCACCGTCCCGGTCATGCGCGTATCGGGGCCGCCGAGCAGGCCGGTCGGATGGAATTGCACCATCTCCATATCGCGTAGGGGAAGGCCGAGCCGCAGCGCCATCGCCAGACCGTCGCAGCTCTTGTCGCCCGACGGCGTGTGATAGAGATACATGGTCGGCCCGCCGCCGGTCGCCAGCAGCACGGCCTTGGCCTGCACGAAGCGATAGCCGCCGGTGCGCATGTCGATAAGCAGGGCGCCGGAAATGCTGGAGCCGTCCGCCGCCGGAATGAGTTCGATGGCGCGGTGTTCCTCCAGCCGGTTGACGTCCAGCGCGAGCACCTGCTCCATCAGGCGATTGATGATCTCGATGCCGGTCAGGTCGCCCTTGTGAACCGTGCGGTCGAAAGTCTGTCCGGCAAAGGCTTTCTGATGCAGCGAGCCGTCCGGATTGCGGTCGAAGAAGCAGCCGACCTCATTTTCCAGCTCGCGCACCCGCTCGACCGCGCCGACGCAAAGCCGCCACGCAAGGTCCTGCCGAGGCAGCCATTTGCCGCCCTCGATGCTGTCCATGAAATGCCGTTCGACGGAGTCGCCCGCCGCCAGCGCGACATTGTAGCCGCCCTGAACCATCCGTGTACAGCCGGATTTGCCGAGCAGCCCCTTGACGACGATGGTGACATCCGCATCGGGATTGGCCTGCTTCGCGTGGAGCGCAGCAAACAGGCCCGCGCCACCCGAGCCGAGGATGAGAATGTCCGTCTTGTGGCGCTCAACCAGCATCAGAACGCTCCTGCCAGAAAGACGAAGCCTATCAGGACAGCCGCCACGGCGCTCGGCACGATCCAGCTTGCGCGTGTCGCAGCCGGTCCGGACCACGGCAGAAACTCCAGCACCAGAACGCGCGCGCCGAAGAACAGATGGATGGACAGGAGAATGACGAGCCCCCATTCGGCGAATTTGACGATCGGCAACTCGGCGAAGCTGAGCGCCGTGTCGAGCGCCGCCGCGCCTTCGAGCGCAAGGCCGAGCGTCAGGAAATGGGCTGGCAGGAACAGCGCGAGCGCGATGCCGGATAGGCGGTGGCCGAGAAAGGCCCAATAGGCGCGGTGCTGGCGATGGCGGATCATGATGTCAGCCTCCCACCACGGCGACGACCGCGCGCAAGCCCAGCACGGCAAGCAGCAGGGCGAAAGCGGCCATGCCCCAATCGACGGCGCGGCGCGGAAGTCCGGTCCATTCCCTGAGGATATTGCGCAGCCCGATCGGCGCATGGATCGCAGCAGCAAGGACAAACGTGCCGTAAAAGGCTGCCCACAGGGCACTCCCCTGCGTTCGTCCCAGAATTTCGGCCGCGGTCAGGCCGTCCCGCACGGCGTAGAGGATCAGCAGCAGATGCACGATGACGAGCGGGCCGAGCAGGAGCGCGGACAGCCGCTGAAGAATGAAAAGCTGGCGCTCGTTCATTCGGGCGTCCTCCCCAGAAAGCTCAGGAGCGACATGCGCTTCAGCCCGGCGATGCCTGCGGTCGGCACGATGCCAATGGGACAATGCTTGATGCAGCTTCCCATGGTGTGGCAGCTTCCGCAACCGCCATCGCCGTTCGCCTTGTCGAGCGTTTCGTCCCGCGCGGCATGGCGCTCGTCATTGACCAGGGTCCAGGCGCGATTGAGCGCGGCCGGGCCGAGGTAATCCGGGTTTGCGGCAACCGCGTCGCAGGCGCTGTAGCAGACGGCGCAATTGATGCATTCGATTCCGGCATCGGCGGCGCGGCGCTTGCGGCTCTGCGGATCGACGTTCGCAGGCGGCTCATGACGTGTCCGCTTGCCCTGAAAGCGCCCGCCGGCCTTCTGCCATTTGCCGAAAAACTCCGCCATGTCGCAGGCAAGATCCTTGATGCGCGGCATGTTGCGCAAAGGCTCGATGGTCAGGCGGCCATCGGCGGCGACCTTGCGGACATGCGTGCGGCAGGTCCAGCGCGGGACGCCGTTCACCGTCATGGCGCACGAGCCGCACACGCCGACGCGGCAGGCGAAGCGATAGGCCAGCGCGGGCTCATGGCGGCGCTGCACTTCGGTGACGACATCGAGAATGGTCTGGTTCGAGCGCGCGGGCACGCGGTATTCGACGAGGCCGCCGGTTTCGCGTCCGCGCCAGATGCGAACAATCAACTCGTCCGTTTGCGTTTTTTGCGCTTTCGTCAATGGGCGTCTCCGGTCATGAATTTGCGGGCGAAGACCGGCGCGGGAAGCCCGGTCATCGCGATGTTGACGCAGGCCGGTTTGCCGCTTGCGTCCGCCCGGGCGAGCGCGGGCGCCAGTTCGGCTTCAGCCGTCACATATTCGCCGTGACAGCCGAGCGCGGCGGCGGCGAGATCGTAGCGGGCGTCGGGATTCAACTCGCAGCCGGTCAGCCGGTCCGGTCCGAATTCGCGAAGCTGGATCAGATATTCGGCGTTCCAGCGCGCATCATTGCCGATGATCGCGATGACAGGCGCGCCGGCGCGGACGGCGGTGTCGAACTCGGCGAGATAGAAACCGGCCGTTCCGTCTCCCATGACGGCGAAAACCGGGGAGCCGGGCCGCGCGAGCTTTGCGCCGATGGCCTGACAGAGGCTGCCGCCGATCGCGCCGGACGTACCGTTGATGATCCTGCGGTCTGTCGGCGCGTAGGCCTGCGCCCATTGGCCGAATTCGCCGCCGTCGATGACGGCGAGCGCGCGAGGATGCTCCGCCATCGCTTTTGCCAGCGCCGCGCCGATGGCTTGCGGCCCGATGCCGTCAACCTTTGCCGTCTCGATCAATGTCCGCTCGCGGATCGCCGCCTCCACGTCTTCCCGCCAGGCGGAGCGCGGCTTCTTCGGTGTCGGGGCCGCTTCGATCAATGCCGCCGCCATCAGATCGGCGTCAGCGGCAAACGCGCGGAAAGGGTGTTCCAGGTTCCGCTTGGCCCGATAGAGGGGCATCGTGTCCGGATCGACGAAGACGATTTCGGCGTCGCCCAGCGCGCCGCCCCTGCCGAAATTGGTCGTGAAATCGGCAGGCTTGCCGAGATAGACGACGAAGTCCGCCTCGCGCAGACTATCGGCGAATGCGCCGAGAGCAGGATCGCGCAGTCCGCGCGGGCTTTCCATCGGCACGACCGGAACGTCGTAGGCTTCCGTCAGACGGCGCAGAAGATCGCCTTTTCGCGTCCAGTTGAGCGCAGGGCCGGTCAGAATGACGACCCGCCCGCCGGTTCCGAGCAGCCCGGCCAATGTCTCCAGATCCTCAGGCTTCGGGGGATGAAGCTTGCGCTCGAACGCGCCGGGTCCCGGAATCACGGCGGCCCCCGCATCGCCGGTGAGAACGTCCGCGGGCAGCGCCAGATGCACGGGGCCGGGCCGTCCGGAGAGCGCGGTGCGGATCGCCTCCGCGACATCGTTCGCAAGGTTCTCCGCGCGCATGGAACGGCGCGACAACTTCACGTAAGGCATAGCCGCCGAGACCTGGTCGAACTCCTGAAACGCGCCCATGCCGTCCTGCGCGACCGGCGAATCGCCGCTGAGCAGCAGGAGCGGCGTTTCCGACATCCGCGCCGAATAGAGCGCGCCGAGCGCATTGGCGAAGCCCGGCGCGGCCGTCACCAGCGCGACGCCCAGCCCGCCGGAGGCCTGCGCCCAGCCCTCGGCCATGAAGACCGCGCCCGCTTCATGACGCGTGTGAACGATGCGCAGCCCGTGATCGAGCGCCGCGTCGTAGACGGCCATGATCTGATTGCCGGACAGGGAAAATACGGTCGATACGCCCGCTTTGCGAAGCGTCGCGGCGAGAAGATCGGCGCCTCTGGTCAATTGTCCCCCTTACGCGGAACTGTTGTCTTCACGGTCTGAAATCCTAGCGTTGAACATTATTCAATCAAGTATTTTCTTGTTTGAAATTTTTTCAATATACATATTGGCTTCAACTATCCTGATCGGACGCTCCGCAGATGGACATAAAATCGCTGCATACCGCCGTCACGGCCGCCGATTTCGGCAGCTTCGCCAATGCCGCCCGTGCGCTCGGCGTGTCGGTCTCGGCGATCAGCGTCCAGATCCGGACGCTCGAAACCGAACTCGGCTTTGCGCTTTTCGACCGGAGCAGCCGTCCGCCGGCACTCACCGAACATGGCCGGACGTTCATTGCCCAGGCGCGCGAGATGCTCGCCCAGTGGGAGCGCCTCAACGAAAACTTCACCCGCGAAGTGCGTGGCGGCCTTCTGCGCGTCGGCGCGGTGCACACCACGGTCAGCGGAATCGTGCCGCCCGCACTCCGGCGTCTGCGCAAGCGCCAGCCCGACCTTCATATTCAATTGACGACCGGGCTTTCGCATGAGCTTGAGGAAAAGCTGCGGCGCGGGACGCTCGATGCGGGGATCGTCACCGAGCCGGAAACCCTTTCGGACGAGTTCGGATACCGCAGATTCGCCGAGGAGCCGCTCGCGGTCATATGCCATCGCGGCCTCGCCTCGGGCGGCGCGCACGCAATCCTTGAGGCAAACCCCTATCTGCGTTTCAACCGGCAGGCGCGTGTCGGCCAGATCATTGAGCGCGCCCTTGCCGCACGCGGCGTCACGGTCAAGTCGCAGATGGAAATCGACACGCTCGACGGCGTCGTCACGCTCGTCGATGAAGGGCTGGGCGTTTCCGTCGTGCCCGTATGGCCCGGACGGAAGCCGTTTCCAGGCAATGTCAGGACCGTGCCTTTCGACGATCCGCCGCCGACCCGGCGCATCGGCATGGTGGAGATGAAGACCAACCCGCGCGCGCATCTGGCCGACCTGCTGTTCACCGAGCTCGCCGCCGCGGCAGGGCAGCCGGTCCTCGCCCGAAACGCTTCGTGACGGTTCTGACGGGTCACAGGGCAAGGGCGTTGGTCAGCGTCATGTGCGCGCCGAGCGCGAAAAGCAGCGCCAGCACGATCCTGCGGAACAGCTCGGGGGAAATTCTGCGTCCCGCGGCGTTCCCGGCCAGAACGCCCAGTATGCAGGGTGCGGCGCAGGCGAGCGCGATCAGCGCGCGTTCCGCGTTCAGCACGCCGATGACGAGATAGGAACTGCTGATGAGGATGCCGGATACGATGAAGAACAGGCCGAGCGCGGAGATCATCGTCTGCCTGTCGGCGTTCACGCCCAGAAGAAAGGCCACGAAGACCGGTCCGTTGATCGTCGTCAGCGTGCCGAGCGCGCCTGCCAGCACGCCCGCCGCACCCCCGATCGGCCGCTCCCGGCGCGATGGTATGCGCAGATTCGGGCGCAGCACGACCCAAAGGACGAAGGCAACGATGAAAATGCCGACGGCAAGCGCCAGCATCTGCCGGTCCATGATCGGCAGCAGCGCAGCTCCGGCCGGCGCGCCCAGCGTCATTCCTGCGAGCATGGGCCAGTAGCGGAACAGCGTCTCCCGCATCTTGCCGCCATTGGCGAACTGGTAGGTGTTGATGAAAGGCTGAAGCACCGCGATGATCGCGAGCGCGAGATCGAGCGGCACGAACCGGTTGGTGATCGGCAGCACGAGCAGCGGGAAGGCGAAACCGGTTCCGCCCTTTGCAAATCCGCCGAGGAAGAAGGCGAAAGCCAGAGCGGCCGTCTGCGCGGCGGTCAGATCGAATAGCCCTGTCATGCGGCTAGAGCGGAAGGCTCGCGGCGTCGCGCCTGTCCATCAGACCGCGCCTGATGAGCGCGACGAGCGCAAGCGCCGTGAGCGTCCAGAACACCCAGGTGATCGGGCTGCGGGCCAGGATCTCCAGATTCCCTCCCGACATCAGCATCGACTGCCGGAAATTGTCCTCCAGAAGCGGCCCGAGGATGAATGCGATCAGGAACGGGGCGGCGGGGATGCCGAGCCGGAACATCAGATAGCCAAGCCAGCCCATGACGAACATCACGCCGATGTCGAAGACCGAGTTGTTGACCGCATAGACGCCGAAGACACAGAGCACGAGCACGCTCGGGAACAGCAGCGATTTCGGCACGTCGGCGATGAATCGGAACAGGCGGATGGCCATGAATCCGAAGATCAGCAGCAGGATGGAACTAATCATCAGCCCCATGAACAGCGCATAGATGATGTTGGCGTTCTGGACGAACATCAGCGGTCCGGGCTGAAGCCCGTGAACCATGAACGCGCCGATGATGATTGCGGTAATGACGTCGCCGGG
>CAYOUE010000021.1:0-4556 GCA_964407075.1 uncultured Hyphomicrobiaceae bacterium | reverse complement strand
GGCACGCCGAGCGCGAGCAGCGGGATCAGCGTCGCTCCGGCCACGCCGTTATTGCCGGCTTCGGAGGCCGCCACGCCTTCGAGTTCGCCCTTGCCGAAATTCTTGCGGTTCGGACTGTTGCGCCGCGCCTCGCTGTAGGACAGGAAAGCGGCCGGCGCGGCTCCGATGCCGGGGATCGCCCCGAGTGCGACGCCGATAAGGCCGCCGCGCGTTATGCTCTTGAAACAACGGCGGTATTCGGCGAACGTTGTGTGATCGTTGCCCAGCTCCCGCACAGCGCCGTGGCCGTCTCTCGGCGCCCAGGCGTAAGCTATGATCTCGGGTAGCGCAAAGAGGCCGATCAGCACGGCGATGAAATTCAGGCCGCCCATGAGGTTGGTTTCGCCGAAGATGAAACGATCCGTTCCGTAGACAAGATCGAGGCCGATCGTTGCCAGAAGCAGACCGCAACAGGCCGCGATGACTCCCTTGATGAGGCTGTCGCCGGAAACGCCTGCGATGATCGTCAGCGAAAAAACGATCAGCGTGAAATATTCAGGCGGCCCGAAGCTGAGCGCGAAGGCGGCGAGCCATCCCGTCAGCATGATGAGCGCCATGTTCGAAATCAGGTCGGCGGTGCACGACGAATACAGCGCCATGTCGAGCGCCTTGCCTGCCTTGCCCTGTTCTGCAAGCGGATAGCCGTCGAGAACGGTGGCGCTTGAAGCGGGCGTGCCCGGCGTCTTGATGAGGATCGCCGGAATCGACCCTCCGAAGATGCCGCCCTTGTAGACGCCCAGCAGCAGCAGGATGCCGTAGATCGGCTGAAGCGTGAAGGTGAACGGAAGCGCCAGCGCGACCGCCATCGTCGCGGACATGCCGGGTATCGCACCGGCTATCACGCCGATGACGACGCCTGCGGCGAGCGAAAGAAGGCTTCCCCACTGGGCGACCAGCGCAAAGGCCGCGGCGGCGTTGTCGAGAAAACTCATGGAAGCCTCACGATCTTGCCTTGGGGAATGGGAACCTTGGCGACATGATTGAAGAATGCGTAGATCGTCAGTGGCAGGATGATTGCTGTCAGCGCAGCCGTAACCGGCCGTCCGGCGCGGACCAGAAGCGCATAGGCCAGGATTGCAAGCACACCCGCAATGGGCATTCCGATCAGAGGCAGCGAAAAGAACAGTCCGGCCATGATGAGCGCGACTGCGCCGATCCGCGCCCAGGGCTGCCACCCATTTGCTTCGCCAGCTGCGTCAGCTTCGGAGACCGTCCCGGTTTCCCCGCCGCGCCCTGCCGCGAGCGAGCGCGCAAACTGAATCGCGCCGAGGATCACGAGCGCGCCGGCGATGATGTTCGGCCAGATCGTCGGGGACAGAACCGCGATGCGCACATTTGCGGGGGAGGTGATGCCATAGGGGATGAGCACAAGAAGCAGAAACAGGCCCAGGGCCATGACGCCGATCCCCAGCCAAGCATCGGTTGAGAGTTTGGACATTTGATAAACGCCCCGGGAGACCGGGAGCGGCGCGCCGCGCCGCTCCACGAAAGTTGCCGTTATCCTTCGATCCGCATGTCGAGATCGTCCACGAGTTTGCGGAACGTCTCATACTGGGTCTGGATGAAGTCCTGCGATTCTTCAGGCGACATCAGGCGGATGATCGAACCGAGTTTCTTCATCTGGGCGTTGAATTCCTCGTCTTCGACCACCTTGGCCAGCCATTCGCGCCATTTCGCGGCGACCTCTTCCGGCAGGCCCTTCGGCCCTGCAATGCCTGTCCAGCCCACCAGTTGCTCAAGCTCCGGCTTGCCCAGGTCGCGGGCGGTCGGCGCGTTCACGCCTTCCACGCCTTCCGGCGGCGTAACCAGGATCGGGCGGAGCTGCTCGTTGGCGATGAAACCGGCCAGAGCCGACGAATTGGTGCAGATGAAATCCGCCGTGCCGGTCAGAACCGCCGTAGCCGCCTCTCCGCCGCCTTTGAGCGGCAGGTGGATGGCGTCTTCAAGCGGATTTTCGATGCCGAACGATCTGAGAACCATCGCGCCGGCGATATGGAGCAGCGATCCGACGCCGGAGGAGCTGTATTTGACCGTACCCGGATTGGCCTTCACCTTGGCGACGAGATCGTCCATGGACTTGACGTCCGAGTTCGCCTCAACAGCGCAGACCACCGGATTGATTTCGTAAACGCCCACATAATCGAAGTCTTCGATCTTGTAAGGCAGCGTCGCCTTCATTGCGGGGTTCACCGTATGCGAGCCTACGCGCGCGGCGATCATGGTGTAGCCGTCCGAATCCGCGTTGGCCACGGAAGCCGAGCCGGTCGCGCCGCCTGCGCCTGTCCTGTTGACCGCCAGCACGGGCTGATCCACGAATTTGGCCATTGCCGGCACCAGGGCGCGGGCGGAGATGTCGGTTGCGCCGCCCGGCCCGTAGGCAATGACCAGCGTGATCGGCTGCTCGGGATATTCGGCTTGCGCCGGGACAGCGAGACCGGCCGCAGCAGCGGCGATCACGCAGGCGGATAGCCCGCTCTTTATAAGTCTTGCAGTCGTCATTGGCATTCCTCCCTTTCAACAACAGGTCAGGCTGGATCGTTACAGCCATTCGGGGACAAGTCGATATCCAATCGGATGACATCGCCCCGATACACGACGTCGGCCGCGTATATGCATAGTCCGGTTTCATCGGCGATCGCGCGGCGCACTTTCGCGACTGGCGCTCCAAGGGGAAGCCCCAGATAGCCGGCGGCCTCCTGGCTGGCGCCGTCGATCGTGAGCGACTGCGAAGCCTTGCCGATTCTGATCCCGGGGGTGCGCGCCAGGATCGGCACGACAACCTCATCGCGGAAGCGTACGGGATTTTTGAGATAGATGCTGGCGGCCAGATAGATATTGATGAAGCAGAACGCCAGATCGCCGCGGTAATGCACCCGCTTGATATGCTGATAGGCGGGCGCGGGGCGGCCTTCATGTTCGAGGATGCGGGGCTGCCTGCGGGCGGTCTCGACGAGCAGCAGCTTCGGCTTGAGCGGATCCACCATGCTGAGCAGCGAGTCCCAGTCATGGGCGAGCGGCAGCCAGCGCTGCTCGCGCGGCTCGCGCTTGACGAAGGTGCCCCGCCCGTGGCGGCGGCGAACCAGCCCTTCCTCCTCCAGCACTTCGATGGCCTGCCGCACGGTCGCGGCGGCGACGCCGAACTGGCGGCCCAGCATCTCGATGGACGGCAGCCTGTCGCCGACCGCCCATTCGCCCGCGTCGATCCGGTCCCGCAGGGAATTGGCAAGCTGGATGTAGATCGGCACCGTATGACGTTGAAATGCGCGTTCCATTGCCTGGCCGGTTGTTGCAGCAATTGCCATGAACTATAGTCATCCAGATTTATATATGTCTAGAGTCCGATTAGGTGATCCGCCATGCAAGCCGCTATAGCCCCGCCAGACAGCGAAGCCGTCTCCGGGCCGATCAGACTGGCGCGCATCGGGATCCGGGTCTGCCGCGCACCTCTCGAACGGCCTGTCGAGACCTCTTTCGGGCGCATGGACAGCCGTCCCGCGCTTTTCGTGCGTATCGAGGATGACGAAGGCGCATTCGGCCTCGGCGAAGTCTGGTGCAATTTTCCGGCCTGCGGCGCAGAGCATCGCGCGCGGCTTCTTGCCGATGAAATCGCGCCGCTCGCGCTTGGCGGCTCTTACCGTCAGCCTTCGGATCTTTTTCGCCTGCTGACCGCACGGACGCATGTGCGCGCCATCCAGGCCGGCGAGCCGGGGCCTTACGCCCAGGCGGCCGCCGGTCTCGACATCGCCCTGTGGGATCTGTTCGCGCGCAGGGCCGGGCTGCCGCTGGGGCAATATCTGCAGGCGGACGCAGCCTCCGCCGTGCCGGCCTATGCGAGCGGCATCCATATAAGGCAGGCGGAGGAGTTTTTGGGCGTATGCCGCAAAAAGGGAGGCCGTGCCTTCAAGGTGAAGATCGGCTTCGATCTTGATGAGGATATAGCGCGGCTGAAACGGCTCGCCGCGCAACTCGAAAGCGGCGAAAGGCTGTTCGCCGACGCCAATCAGGGGTGGAGCCTCGCCGAAGCCCTCCGCTTCGTTCAGGAGACCGCCGAGACCGGGCTGGGCTGGATCGAGGAGCCGCTTCCTGCAGACGCCCCGGAAGCGGACTGGCGCACCCTCGCCGATGCAAGCGCCGTCCCGCTGGCGGGCGGGGAGAACATCGCCGGCTTCGAGGCTTTCGCGGCGGCTGCGGAAAGCGGCATATTCGAAGTCATCCAGCCCGACGCGGCGAAATGGGGCGGCGTCACCGGATGTTACGCGGCGGCACGGCGCGCTCTGGCGGCCGGCCGGACCTACTGCCCGCATTATCTGGGCGGCGGGATCGGCCTTCTGGCCTCGGCGCATCTGCTGGCCGCCGCGGGCGGGCCGGGCCTGCTTGAGATCGACGCCAACGCCAATCCGCTGCGTGAAGCGATCTGGGACCCGGCTCTTGAGGATGGCGTGGCGGCGCTCCCCGGCGCGCCCGGCCTCGGCGTTCATGAACTCCCGGGCGAACTCAGCGCGTTCAGGACACTGGAA
>CAYOUE010000020.1:1571-26844 GCA_964407075.1 uncultured Hyphomicrobiaceae bacterium | reverse complement strand
GCTGAGATCGGCATCGCGACCGGCCGTTTTCACGCCCGCGGGCCCGTAGGCGTCGAGCAACTCACCACCTTCAAATATCGCGTGCGAGGGACCGGACAGACGCGGCCCGTCTGAAAGGCGACTTGTGCCTTGGAATTTAGAACAGCCGGGCTTGCCTTGTTCTGCTATAGATTAACGCCAATACTCGCTTATAAAGCCCATACCCGCATGGCGTAGCCTGGGGAGTTGTATGCAATCTGTGAATAATGATCGTAACGCAACCGGCCATATTATTGAGATCACGCTCGATGAAGCTCTCTTTCGTGGAAATACTCTGGAAATCGAGCATGAGCGCAAAGTCGCCATAGCTGATATTCTTGAAGGCAATTCGTTCGCGCTTAACGGCTCGGAGGAGACCGCCTATCGGCTGCATCTTTCCGTGGCCGAAAAACGGCTCATGATGCGGATCCTGAACAGCGAAAGCGAAATCCTGGGTGAGCACGCCGTGCCACTGTCGCCGTTCTCCCGTCTTATCAAGGACTACTTTCTGGTCTGCGAGAGTTATTACGAAGCGATCCGCACCGCGCCGCCAGCACGCATCGAGGCGCTGGACGCAGAGCGCCGCCGCTTGCACGACGAGGGCAGCGGATTGCTCATAGCGAGGCTGAAAGACAGGATAAGCGTGGATTTCGACACCGGAAGGCGGCTGTTCACGCTGATCTGCGCGCTGCACTGGAAGGGCGATCAGGTCTGATGGGGCAACGCCCGTAGCGCGCCTTATGCCGGCGCAGACTCAACGCCCCCACGTTTGACCGCGCCGTAATAGGCCCATGTCAGCCGCGCCGCAGCCGAACGCAGCGGCCGCCAGTCCTCAGCAAATGCGGCGAGAGCCTTTTCGTCGGGCCTATCATCAAGCCCGAAGCCGTGTCTGACGCCTTCCTTGAGCGCAAGATCGCCAGCGGGAAAGACATCGGCGCTACCCAGTGCGAACAGAAGATACACCTCCGCCGTCCAGCGCCCGATGCCCTTGACCGCGCAGAGTTGCGCGATGGCGTCCTCCGCTTCCAGCGAAGCGAGAGCGCCGATATCGAGACGTCCGCCGGCAACCGCTTCCGAAGCTGCCCGCAATGTCCGGATTTTCGGAGTCGACAATCCGGCGCTTCGGAGCAGCGTATCGTCAGCTGCGAGCACGCAGTCCGGCGACAGGCTGTCCAGCGACGCTTCGGCGCGGGCGAAGATCGCCCGTCCCGCCGCGGCGGAGATCTGCTGGCCGGTGACGATCTGGAACAGGCCGCGGAATCCGGGTTCGATCCTCCGCAGCGGCACCTCGCCCGCGGTTACGCGCATGACGGCAAATTGCGGATGCGCCTGCGTCAGCGCCTCCAGATGCGCGGCCAGATCTCCCTCCGAGAGTATATGCATCGGCAGGCCCCCGCTCCGCTTTCGCGCCGGCGCTGCTCTCCCCCTGCTCATTCCCTCAATCCGCCCGTCCCGTAATCATCAAGGCGAAGGCGTAGGCCAGCGCGACTTCCTTCAGCCTGTCGAAGCGTCCTGACGCGCCGCCATGCCCGGCGTCCATATTGGTGCGCAACAGCAGCAGATTGTCGTCCGTCTTCATTGCGCGCAGTTTCGCTATCCATTTGGCCGGCTCCCAATAGGTTACGCGCGGATCGGTCAGCCCGGCAAGCGCCAGGATATGGGGATAATCCTGCGCTCTCACATTGTCGTATGGGGAATATGCGGCGATCGTTTCGTAATCGTCGCGGCTTTCGATGGGGTTGCCCCATTCCGGCCATTCGGGCGGCGTGAGCGGCAAGGTGTCGTCGAGCATGGTATTGAGCACGTCGACAAACGGAACCTCGGCGACGATCCCGCCGAACAACTCCGGCGCCATGTTGGCGGCAGCGCCCATGAGCATTCCGCCCGCTGACCCGCCATGCGCGACGATCGCGCCCGGCCGGGTAAAGCCGTTCCCTGCGAGGTAACGTGCCGCTGCAATGAAATCTGTAAAGCTGTTCACCTTGCGCTTGCCGCGCCCTGCCCTGTACCAGCCATAGCCCTTTTCCTTGCCGCCGCGTATGTGAGCGATTGCGTAGATGAAGCCGCGGTCAACCAGGCTAAGGCGGTTTGTGGAAAAGGATGCCGGCATTGAAATGCCATATGCGCCGTATCCGTAGAGCAGGAGCGGAGCGGAGCCGTCGAGCGGCGTTTCGCGGCGGTAGAGCAGCGAAACGGGAACGCTTTCGCGGTCATTTGCAGGAGCGAAGACGCGGCGAGTAACATAGGCGCCGGGATCGTGTCCGCTCGGGACCTCCTGAGTCTTGCGCAGCACGCGCTCGCGCGCCTCCATGTCGTAATCGTAGACCTGCGAAGGAGTTGTCATCGAGGAATAGGTGAAGCGCAGATTGCGCGTATCGAACTCATAACCGCCGCTTGCCGTGAGCGAATAGGCTTCCTCATCGAACGAGATGGCGTGCTCGACGCCGTCAGCCCAGCGCCGGATCACGATGCGCGGAAGGCCGTTTTCGCGTTCGAGCCGGGCCATGAAATCCTTGAAGATTTCGACATGCAGAATCAGGCGGCCGTGCCGGTGCGGCTCGATTTCGCGCCATGCTTCACGCGGAGCGCCCGGCGCTGCTTCCATGATGCGGAAATCCTCGGCTCCGCCGGAATTGGTACGGATGACGAGCCTGCCGTCGCCGTGGTCGACCGAATATTCGTGGCCGGATTCGCGCGCGGCGACCAGTATCGGCTCGGCCCCCGGATCACGCGCATCGATCAGGCGCGTTTCCGAGGTCTGATGATCGCCGGTCTGAAGCAGGATATAGCGCCGGTCCGCGCTTTCGTCGATCGAGACAAAAAAACTCGGATCGGGTTCGTCGTAAACGAGCACATCCTCGCCATGCGGCGTGCCGATGCGATGCCGGTATAACTGGCGCGGGCGATGGTTTTCGTCGCGGCGTATATAGTAAGCCCACTGGTTGTCCGCGCTCCATACGGCTCCGCCCGCCGTTTCGGGAATTTCGTCGGCAAGGTCCTCGCCGGTTTCGAGAAGGCGGAATTTAAGGGTGTAGTATTCCGACCCCTTGTCGTCGAAGCTGTAGGCCACGAGCCTGTGATCGTGGCTGTGGGACGCGCCGCCGAACTGGAAATAGGCCTTGCCTTCGGCGAGCGCGTTTCCGTCGATGAGCGTCTGCTTCTCGCCGCCCTCTGACGGTTCGCGGCAGAAGAGCGGATGCTGGCCGCCGGTAACAAAGCTGACGAAATAAGCCCATGGGCCGTCGCGCGCGGGCACCGTGGAGTCGTCCTCCTTGATGCGCGCCTTCATTTCCCGAAACAGCCGTACCTGAAGATCTTTTGTGCCGGACAATACGGCTTCCGTATAGGCGTTTTCCGCCAGCAGATAGGCGCGGATGTCGCTTTGGAGGGCCGATGGATCGCGCATGACGTCCTGCCAGTTGTCCGCGCGCAGCCAGGCGTAGTCGTCGATTTTCTCGATGCCGTGCAGCACGGTGGATGCGGGGCGGCGTTCAGCGGCCGGAGCCGGCGGGGTATCGGGCCTCTTCTGCTTCATCATGGCTCCCTGACGGAATTGTACGGAAGGCGCAAATCTAGACTTGGCGGCAAGGCTTGTCGCGTAAAGAAATGGTTATCCGCCTGCGGAAGCGTCTTGCGTCCGGCTCACTATTCGTCCGGCTTGAAATCGAGCGCGACCCCATTGATGCAATAACGCAGGCCGGTAGGTTCCGGGCCGTCGGGAAAGACGTGCCCGAGATGAGCGTCGCAATTGCTGCAGCGCACTTCGGTCCGCCGCATGAAAAGCGAGCGGTCTACGTGCTCGCTGATCCCGCCTTCTTTCGCCGGCTTGTAGAAGCTGGGCCAGCCGGTTCGCGAATCGAATTTTGCGTCCGAAGCGAAAAGCGGTGCGCCGCAGCATACGCAGTGATACATTCCGTCGCGCTTTTCCACATTCAGCGGACTGGTGAACGCCCGCTCCGTTCCATGCTTGCGCGTGACCCGATAGGCTTCGGACGTAAGCTGCGCCTTCCAGTCGGCGTCGGTTTTCTTGATCGGCGTATCGTTCATATCGGCTTTCTCCGCTTTTATTGCTTGCGCGCAACACATGAAATGGCAATGGATATGCGTCTTTAGAAGAGCTTGTCGATCATGCTGGCGGTCAAATAGGGTATTGCATCAATAGCCAGCAGGATTCTCTGCACCGTTCGAGGAAGTTATATGAATTCAGGCGTATTTTTTTTGATCCATGCAAGCATACGCCGGTTCTTATTGACCCTCGCCTTTGCAGTCATCTGTTTCTTTTCCGGCGCGTCTCCTGTATTCGCCGCTGCGCCTGGCCATGGCTTCGACGGTTCGCAACTCGGCCTGGTCTGGATTGCGCCCTTCATCGGCATCCTGCTCTCGATTGCGCTTTTCCCGCTGCTGATGGCCGGATTTTGGCACCGTCACTACGGCAAGGTCTCGTTCTTCTGGGCGCTTGCCTTTCTGGTTCCGTTTGCGATGGAGTTCGGAGTCAGCGTCACCATCGATGAGCTGCTGCATACCGCTCTTCTGGAATACATTCCGTTCATCATCCTCATCGGTTCGCTGTTCACGATTGCGGGCGGGATCTTTGTCGGCGGCAACATCCATGGCTCGCCACTCACGAACACCGCGATTCTGGCTGTCGGCGCCGCGATGGCGAGCTTCGTCGGCACGACTGGAGCGTCGATGATTCTGATACGTCCGCTATTGCGGGCGAACGACAACCGCAAGCACCGCGTGCATACGGTCGTGTTCTTCATTTTCCTTGTGTCCAATATCGGCGGGTCGCTGACCCCGCTGGGCGATCCGCCTCTCTTTCTCGGCTTCCTGAAGGGCGTGGATTTCTTCTGGCCCATGATGTGGATGTTCACGCCCATGATCATCGTGGCCGGCTGCCTGCTGGCGGTGTTTTATGCGTTGGACAGCTATATTTACAAAAAGGAAGGCGAGATGCCTTTCGATCCGACG
Source organism: uncultured Hyphomicrobiaceae bacterium (assembly GCA_964407075.1). Lineage (GTDB taxonomy): Bacteria > Pseudomonadota > Alphaproteobacteria > Rhizobiales > Rhodomicrobiaceae > JAHQVI01. The sequence continues at coordinate 21,855 of CAYOUE010000020.1, read as the reverse complement.
CCCGACCGGCCGATCTTCGTGAAGGGGCTTCCGAATTTCGCTCTGCTGCTGTTACTCATAGGCGGCGTACTCATGAGTGGGACCTATGATTTCGGCAGCATCGAGGTGCGGAATTTTGAAGTGCCGATTGCCGGAATGCTCCGTGACGCCATCCTCGTCACGCTGGCCGTGATCTCTCTGGCAATCACAGCCAGAGCCACGCGCGAGGCAAACAATTTCAACTGGGAGCCGGTACTGGAGGTCGCCAAGCTTTTCGCCGGAATATTCGTCACCATCATTCCCGCGATCGCGATCCTGCGCGCCGGCGAGTCCGGTGTCGCCGCCCCGCTGCTTCAGCTTGTTACGAATGCGGACGCTTCGCCCAACAACGCGATGTATTTCTGGATGACCGGCATATTGTCGAGCTTTCTGGACAATGCGCCGACCTATCTGATCTTTTTCAATTCCGCGGGCGGAGATCCGGAACTTTTGCAAGGCAGCCTTGCCTATACGTTGCTGGCTATTTCTGCCGGCGCTGTCTTCATGGGCGCTAACACCTATATCGGCAATGCGCCTAACTTCATGGTCAAATCTATTGCGGAAAGGAACGGCGTGCCTATGCCGAGTTTCTTCGGCTATATGGGCTGGTCGACGCTGTTTCTGCTGCCTTTATTCGTCGTGGTCACGTTCATATTCTTCATATAGGCGCCCTGTCACTGCGCAGACAGATTTTGAATTACAGGCTCTACGGTCTGCGTCAGCATTGGTCATGGTCTTAATACGCCATACAGTGTGGCTGCGGCGTGCAGGTGTAACAATGCACCAGACTCGTATGCGAAGTCATGATTTTTATGCAATTTTTACCAGCACGGGGGTAATGAATCGGGGTGTGGCTGTTTGCCGCATTTTAGGTATTCAGGTAACTAAAAATTTATAAACATAGGCTGGTTTTTGATCGTCCGTTATTCGCAAGGATATATTTTCACCCAATCTGTGTGGGAATTACATCAGTTGATAACATGATCGAAATCCTTTTGATAAATGCGTTTGAATTATGGACGCGCATCCTCAATTTACTGGAAAGTCAGTATGATTCCTTTGACGTAGGATGGTTTTTCTTGAACTAAAGCAATTTATGAATATTATGATGCTGAAAGCGAGCATTGTCCTATGCTTCTTATTCATGTCCTTCTCGGTGAAGAAGCAAGAGTAGCAATCTTCGTCTAGGCAGGATTGAAAAAAAACGCACGTGGCGGGCGTCCGTTCCGGCGCGTGTCAAACAACGAAAACAACGAAGTCCGCCAAGGACATCAGGAGACCGCACATGATCGATATGAAGTCCGACAACAACGAGCTGGTTGAACTCACTACCACAATCGTTTCTGCGTATGTAAGCAATAACACTGTCGTCGCTGGCGACCTGCCGACCATTATCGGCGACGTGCACGATGCGTTGTCCCGCGCATCCGTCAATGCGACCCAGCCGCCTATCGAAGAGTTCAAGCCGGCGGTTCCGGTCAAACGTTCGGTTACGCCGGAATACATCATCTGTCTGGAAGACGGCAAGAAGTTCAAATCGTTGAAGCGGCATCTCCGGACGCATTACAATATGTCGCCGGAAGAGTACCGTGAGAAATGGGGCCTTCCCCATGACTATCCGATGGTCGCGCCGAATTACGCGGCAGCGCGGTCGGCTCTCGCCAAGAAAATGGGACTCGGACAGCGCCGCAAATAGACTTCAGGCCAGCACTGTCGGAAATCTTGTGAGGAAATGCCTCCACCCCCCGGTGGAGGCTTTTTCGTGGCCGGCTTAAGCCGCCGCCTGGCTCTGCTTCTGCGTCATGGCGAAGCCTGAACGGATATAGCGGCTCATTTCCATGGCGATTTCGCTCGTTCCGCTGCGCGGCAGATGCAGGTTGATGTAGAAGACCGGAAGTGCGGGCAGACCATCGCTTGCGCCTAGAATACGCAGGTTTGCTGGCACGGTCGAACTGAGCATGGGCGCGACGGCGAGATCGGCTTCCAGCGTCGCGCAGTAAGGCGCGTAATCGCTCGTCTCGCAGGTCAGCCGCCAGTCGATTCCCGCTTTGCCCAGCGCATCCATTGCCGGCATACGGAAGCTGCAAGTGGCGTCGCCGAATGTGACGGGCAGTGGCCGCTGCCTGTAAGTCTCACCATCCCGCGCGCCGACCCAGACAAGCTGATCGGGCAGCAGCAATTTATCGAGCTGGCCGGGATTGGCTTCCGTCGTCAGGATCAGGTCCATCTCGTTGGCGTCGAGCCGCCGCAAAAGATTGTACGATGCCTCGCAAACCAGGGATATCCTGACGCGGGGCCAGTGTTTGTTGAAACTTTTCAGGATTGGCGGGATGAAGGGCTGCATGATGTCATGCGGGACGCCAAGCCTGATCTCGCCCTCGAAATCAGGCGAGGACATCATCCCCCAGACCTCGTCGTTCAACGTCAGCATTCGCCGCGCATAAGCGGCAAGCCTCTCGCCGCATGGCGTCAGTGTGGGACGCTTGTTCTCACGTGTGAAAATCTGCGTATCGAACAGCTCTTCGAGCCTGCGGATCTGCTGGCTGACTGCAGCCTGAGTGAGGTTCAGGGAACGGGCTGCGCTGGTCATGCCGCCGGTTTCGGCGACAGCGAGCAGGGCGCGAAGCAAAGCCAGATCTATCGTCCGCCTCATCGGCATCTCCATAATCAACGCTAATGACAGTGATTATAAACATTCATTTTCATTATGCAACTCTTCGCAGTAAAAAGTGAATGCGCGCGCGTCTTAACGAATGTCCCTAATTGGAGACCTGGCTTATGTTGATGAAGCCCGATCAGTATGATGCGCAATTCGAAGTCACCGAAACTGCGTCTGTGAAAAGCGGCCCTGGCCTGATTGGCCGGGCAGTCGCCAGAATAGAAGAGTACGTCGCCTTGAGAAAAAGCCGTCGCGCTCTGCTCGAACTGGACGATCATCTCCTTCATGATGTAGGCCTGAGCCGCGCCGACGCGGAAAGGCTTGCTGCGAAACCCTTCAGATGGTTCGGCCGGAACAGCGATAAATGACGGTGCGGCGTCGACAAATGTCAGGCAGCGCGTCTGAGCACCGCCCGACCCGAAGCCGTTTCATGGATGGAGGATCGCTATTATTCATGGCGATCCTCCACAGGCAATCGATCGATATTAACGTATAGTGTTGTTGCTGCAATGAAATGCATGAAACAGCTGCGAGATAATATCTTCAATCACTTATGCAATGGTTTTTTGTATGTAATTTTGATCGTTTGGAATGCATTTCAACGGATTGACTTTTGGGGCAGATAAATGGGCTGTATCAAGGACCTTGCGAACGGTATTGTACTTATATTTTAGCCATGGATTTCACATATCATGCAGGGTGAAATCTTGGATAGGGTTTTCCCGAAACTTCTCCTGATGAATTCCGCAGCAGGCGCTCCAACCCTGTGAAGAAGCGCTGCTGCAAGGGCTCGAGCGCATGATGATCGACCGTGTTCACTGGCTTCCCTTCGGCCTGCCGAGGATGCCTGTCCCTGCGGAAGCGGGACGCTGCTGCGGCGCAATGCGTCAGGCGCTCACCCGTCATCATGCCATAGAAGATCCCTTCGATTGCCCGGAGTCATGTCTGATCTATCATGCGCCTTTCGACGAATACGGCATACCCGTACGCGACGGCGGCGAGACTTATATTCTGATCGGATGCTGCCCGTGGTGCGGGAAGAAGCTGCCGCCGTCCCAGAGAGGGAAATGGCTTGAGGAAATCGAAGCGGCCGGCCTGTCCGACGCCGATGCCGAGGCATTGCCGCAGCGCTATCTGACATCGGAGTGGCGGACTGCTTAAGCCAGATTGCCCGCGCCAGGCCACATTACGGTCCAGCCGTCTTTGGCCGGGGCTTCGGAACATGATAATTTCGGCTTGGCATAGGGGTTGCGCAGAACCCGACGCGCAAGCCCGCATTATCATCATGCGCCGGGAGAAACGCCATGACGGACGATGCGCTTTTCGAGACCCACGAGGTGCTGAACCAGCCTCCGGCGCTGGAGGATCATAATCTGTTCACGACCGACCGCGCGCTTGCGACTGCTGTGTCCGAATATGGCGCGCAATGGGCCATGGAGCGGCTGGAAGCGTATGGCGCGAGGCTGGGGGAAACCGAAACGATCGAGCAGGGTCGCCTCGCCAACCGTTTCCCGCCGCAATTCAAGCCGTTCGATCGCTTCGGCCATCGGATCGACGCGGTCGAGTTCCATCCGGCCTGGCAAGCAATCATGACGCTCGCCGTCGGCGAAGGCATTCATTCCTCGCCCTGGGCGGCTCCGCGGCCCGGCGCGCATGTCGCCCGCGCCGCAGCGCATTTCATGCATACCCAGATCGAGCCGGGAAGCCTTTGCCCCACCAGCATGACGCTCGGCTGCGTGCCTGCCCTGAAGCGCGCGCCCGCGATCGCGGAAGACTGGCTGCCGAAGATTTTCTCCACTCGCTATGACGGGCGCGACCTCCCGGCGACTGAGAAAACTGGCGCCCTCGTCGGTATGGGCATGACCGAGAAGCAGGGCGGCTCCGACGTTCGGGTCAATACCACGAAAGCGGTTCCGGCCGGCGGCAGCGGCGCGGAAGGCGAGTATATCGTCACCGGTCACAAATGGTTCTTCTCCTGCCCCCAGATCGACGCGCATCTTGTGCTCGCGCAGGCCCCAGGCGGGCTGAGCTGCTTCTTCCTGCCGCGATGGCTTCCCGGAGGCGGACGGAACGCAATCCGGATCCAGCGTCTGAAGGACAAGATCGGCAACAGGTCGAACGCCTCGGCCGAGGTCGAATTTCACGGCGCTCATGGCTGGCTGGTCGGCGAAGAGGGGCGCGGCGTGCCGACCATTATAGAAATGGGGAATCATACGCGGCTAGACTGTGCGCTCGGCTCGGCAGGCCTGCTGCGCGGTGCGGTTGCTCAGGCCGTGCATCATGTCCACTACCGGCGCGCCTTCCAGCGTCATCTGATCGACCAGCCGCTCATGGCCAATGTCGTGGCGGATCTCGCCATCGAGTCCGAAGCCGCGACTTTGTTGACCATGCGTCTCGCCCTCGCCTTCGACCGCGCGGAGACCGAACTGCAGGAAGCCGCGTTCCGCCGTCTGTGCACACCGGCCGCGAAATACTGGGTCTGCAAGCGCGCGCCCCATGCCGTGGTCGAGGCGCTGGAAGTGCTGGGCGGCAACGGTTTCGTGGAGGAAGGGCCGATGGGCCTTCTCTATAGGGAGATCCCGCTGAACTCGATCTGGGAAGGCTCGGGTAACGTGATGTGTCTCGATGTGCTGCGCGCCATACAGAAAAATCCCGAGACGCTGGACGCTTTTTCCGATGAACTCGCTCAGGTGAAAGGCGCAGACAGGCGTCTCGACGCAGCGATTGCCAAAGTCAGGGACGGCCTGACGGACAGCGCAGATGCAGAGCATCGTGCGCGCCGCGTCGTGGAGGCCATGATGACGGCGCTGCAGGGCGCGCTTCTGGTGCGGCATTCGCCCGAGTCAATCGCCGACGCATTTTGCGCCACGCGCCTCGGCGGCGATTGGGGCCATGCATTCGGAACGCTGCCCGCAGGCGTGGACGCACGCGCCATCGCCGCGCGGGCAAGACCGGAGTGACGTTCAGATCCCCAGAAGCGCCTTGGCTGCCGCCCAGATGCCTCCCACGACGGTAAGGACATAGACCGTACCGATTGCGCCGATCACGCTGCCCGCGGCGATGGCTGCGCCGTCCTTTTCGAGCAGGCCCGCCGCCACGATGGAGATGCCGAATGCGGGCAGGGCGTTCCCGAACGGCACCGGGATCATCAGTATGAGCGTCAGGAATGTCAGATAGAGGCCGATGACTCGTTCCATCAGATTGGTGGTGAGGAAATTCCACCGTGGCTTGAGCCAGGCCTCGATCTTGCCGAGATATTTCACGACGTAGACCACGATCCGTCCGAACGTCTCGCGATCCATGCCCTGTCGTCTCATGATTTCCGGCAGCCAGGGCCGCTGCCGTCCCATCACCATCTGGATGGTGAACATCAGGATCGGGATCCCCAGCACGAGCGAAATAGGAAAGATCGCGTTCGGCAGCGCAAACAGGATGATTACGACCCCGAAGCTCCGGTCATAGAGCGTATCGACCAGGGTGCCGACATCGACCCGGTCTCCCGTAGCTTCGGAGCCGAGACGCGCGATGATCGCAGACGTTCTTTCCGGCTTGTGGTAAGGGAGGTTTTCCTCCGGGCGCGGCATGTCCATGCAAAGAACCTCTCCAAGATCATGGCCCGAAGCGTCCTCCCCGGCCGCAATCGCAAACGCTTAACCGGCAATGTAGTAGAACAGCGCAACTGAACCGTAAATGATCGAATAAGCGCGGTTCGCGTTGCGCACAATCCCGGGAAGGATGTACTCAGGCGGCTTCGCTGTCCAGATTCGTTTCGCTCTGGGTTGCAGGCAGAATACAGGTGACGGTCGTTCCCTCGTTCAGGCGGCTCTTGATCTCCAGCCGCCCCAGATGGAGCTCCAGTATCGACCGGGAAATCGCGAGGCCGAGACCGGTTCCGCCGTGCCCCTTGGTGAGCTGGTTTTCGAGCTGCTTGAACGGGCTGCCCAGCTTGGCGATCTCGTGGCGCGGGATGCCGACGCCGGTATCGCTTATGCCGATGCGGATCGTTCCCCTGTAGCGGTAGGTTCTGATCGTCACCGAGCCGCCGATCGGGGTGAACTTCACGGCGTTCGACAACAGATTTATGAGCACCTGCTTGAGCGCGCGCCGGTCGCCGTCGACCTCGATCGCATTATTGCCGGACGTCTTCAACTCGATATTGCGGGAACTGGCCGCCTGCTCGACGACGCGGATGCTTTCCGCGGCGATCTCGTTGATGTTCAGCGGCTCCATGACCAGCGTCATGCGGCCCGCCTCTATCTTGGACATGTCGAGTATGTCGTTGATGACTTCCAGAAGATATTGGCCGCTGTTCTGAATGTCCTGCGCATATTCGATATATTTCTTCTGCCCGATGCGGCCGAAAAGCTGCTGGTGGATCATTTCGGAAAAACCGATGATGGCGTTGAGCGGTGTGCGCAGCTCGTGGCTGATATTGGCCAGAAATTCCGATTTCGAGCGGTTCGCGGATTCCGCGCGTTCCTTCTCGGTGGCGTATTTGTTGGTCAGTTCGAAGAGCTGGCGCGTCTGCGCCTCCAGCTTCAGGCGCGAGGCTTCGAGATCGGCGACCGTCGCTTTCAGTTCCATCTCGCGCTCGGAAAGCCGCTGTTCGCTTTGCTTCAGAGCAGTAATGTCCGTGCCGACGCTCACGAAGCCGCCATCCTGCGTACGGCGCTCGCCGATATGCAGCCAGCAATCTTCGCTGATCTGCATTTCATAGGTGCTTGGTCCGGTCTTGGCTTCGCCTTCAGGCGTGCGCGGCCCCTGGCGCAACGTCTCGCGCGCCGCCTCCGCAATGTCGGCATAAGGCGTGCCCGGCACAAGGAGACGGCTGGGGATCTTGTAGATCGCCTTGAATTTACGATTGCAGACGACAAGCCGGTCGCGATTGTCCCAGAGGACGAAAGCCTCCGAGATCGCCTCGATCGAATCGCTCAACCGTGCGGCCTTGTCGGAGTTTCCGAGAAGCTGCTCGCGTTCCTCGGTCACGTCTGAGATCACGGCGACAAGGACCGGGGCGCTGTTTTCGCCGCGGCGGCGGATGCGTCCGCGCAAATCGAACCACAGCCAACCGCCGTCGTCCCGGCCACGCAGCCGGAAACAGGTTCGCACCGTTTCCGCGCCCTCGCGGACATTGCTTTCCACCACGGCGTAGAGATCGTCATCCGGATGCAGCAGGTCGCGCATGTCGCGATAGGGCATGACGCCGGGGCGGGGGGCGTTGCCGATCATGGCATAGAAGGATTCCGACCAGCTCAACTCGCCCTTGACGAGATTCCAGTAGAGCAGCGCCGCCCTGCCGTCGCGCAGCAGGAGTTCAGTGCCGTCGCGTAACTCAAGCGCCGAACGCAGGAGCGAAGCGGTTCTGCCTCTCGTTGCGGCGAAGGCGATCATTGCACCGAGAAAGCCGCCAGTGAGTGTTGCGGCGATCAGGTCGCTCGAAATATCCGTAAAGCCGAAGGCGTAGGCGGGCGGCGCGCTTGCGACGAGACCCAAGCCGGCAAGACCGGCTGCGGTGCACAACCGCGCGGCTCTACGCGATATCGCGGCGGGCCGGTCCGATCTTGTCGCGGTGCGCGGCATGGCTTGAGAAGAATTCCTGTCAGGAAGCGAAAGCTTTCAAATCAAGCATTTACAGATTCGCGCAGGAATTTGAATATATAGCTCAGGATGTCTCCAGCTTTTCCGGCTCACGCAGCATTTTTCCTGCAATTTCGTAGACGTCGGGAGAGAGACTCTTCGACCCGGCGACGCGTTCGAGCTGTTTCCCGGCAAGTTTCCGGCGGCCGGGCTCCAGTCTGCGCCACATCTCGAAGCTGCCGAGGATGCGCGCCGCCATCAGGGCATTGAACCTGTCGAGTTCCAGAACGACGTCTGCGACGAGCTTGTACCCCTGTCCGCCGGTGGAGTTGAACTGCACCGGATTGCGGATTGCGAAAGCGGCGATCAGCGCACGGACCCTGTTCGGATTCTTGAGTGAGAATTGCGGGTGCTCCATCAGTTCGGCGACGCGCTCCGGAGTACCGATGAGCGGCGATCCTGCCTGAAGCGCGAACCATTTGTCGAGCACGAGCGGGTTTTTACGCCATTTCCGGAAGAAGCTTTGCAGCGCCGCGTCGCGCGCAGGAGTGTCGACTTCGCTGAAAACCGTAAGCGCGGCCATTGCGTCGGTCATGTTGGCTGCGGTCCGGTAATGATCCCGCAGCCGTTTTACAGCCGATCGGCCGCCCGCCGCCGCAAGCAGGCCGAGGGCGGCGTTACGCAGCGCGCGCCGGCCGGCTCCTTCGGCGTCAGGGCTGTAAGGAATTGGAGCGATCGAGGTTTCATAAACCGTTTCGAGTTGCGGCTTGAGCGCGCGCCCGAGACTCCTGCGCAGGTGCAGCCGCGCGGCGTAGATCGCATCCGGGTCGATGTCGGAGCCGATCTCCAGCGCGATGTCGCGAAAGCCGGGCAGCGAAAGCATGAGCGCGCGGAAAGCCGGCTCCAGACTCTCGTCCGTGATGAGCTTGCCTAGTGCGGCGGCAAGGCGCGGCGAAGCCTTCGGCTTTTCGCCCGAGCGGATCTGCCGGGTCATGGCGGTCAGCGCCTTCATGGCGAGGATCTGCGCGGACTGCCACCTGTTGAACTGGTCGCTGTCATGCGCGATCAGCATTTCCAGATCGCGGTCGCTAAGATTGGCCGCGAGGGTGACAGGCGCGGAAAAGCCCCGAAGCAGCGACGGCACGGGACGCTCGCCGACGCCTGTGAAAGTGAAGCTCTCGGACGCCTTGCGCAGGTGCAATACGCCATCCGCCGGCCGCGAGCCGTCCTGAAGCTGCAGCGGCATATCTGCCCCGCTCGCCGACAGAAGGCCGACCTTGAGCGGAATGTGCATGGGTTTCTTCTTCGGCTGTCCGGGCGTCGGCGCCAGCTTCTGCTTCACAGTCAGCCTGGCGATGCGCTCCTTTTCCGACCAGTTCATGCGGCAGGCCAACTCGGGCGTTCCCGCCTGCGAGTACCAGAGCATGAACTGACGGAGGTCGGCATTATTGGCTTCGGCCATCGCCGCGATGAAATCCTCGACGGTCGCGGCTGTGCCGTCATGGCGCTCGAAATAGACATCGAGACCGCGCCGGAATCCCTCCCTGCCGGCGATCGTCATTATCATTCGGCATAGCTCGGCGCCTTTTTCATAGACGGTACGTGTGTAGAAATTGTTGATCTCGATGAACGACTCAGGCCGGACGGGATGGGCGAGAGGGCCGCTGTCCTCGGCGAATTGCTGCGCCCGCAGCAGGATCACGTCCTCGATCCGCTTCACCCCGGGCGAGCGCAGATCGGCGGTGAATTCCTGGTCTCGGAAAACTGTCAGCCCTTCCTTGAGGCAAAGCTGGAACCAGTCGCGGCAGGTCACGCGATTGCCGGTCCAGTTGTGGAAATATTCGTGGCCGATCACCGCCTCGATGGCCTCGTATTCGGCGTCGGTCGCGGTCTCGGGACTGGCAAGGATCAGCTTGTCGTTGAAGATGTTGAGGCCCTTGTTCTCCATCGCTCCCATGTTGAAGTCTGAAACGGCGACGATCATGAAGATGTCGAGGTCGTATTCGAGGCCGAAGCGCTCCTCATCCCACGCCATCGAGCGCTTCAGGCTCTCCATGGCCCAGCCGCAGCGGTCCTCGTTGCCGGGTTCGCAATAGATCCTGAGTTCGACATTGCGGCCCGATTTCGTCTTGAAGCTGTCGCTGATATGGGCGAGCCGGCCGCCGACGAGCGCGAAGAGGTAGGACGGTTTCGGGAACGGGTCTTCCCAGACTGCGTAATGACGACCGCCTGAAAGCCCGCCTTCCTCGACGAGATTTCCATTCGCGAGCAGCACAGGGCAATGCTTCCGGTCAGCCTCGATGCGCACGCGAAACTTCGCCAGGACATCCGGACGGTCGATATAGTAGGCGATCCGCCGGAAGCCTTCGGGCTCGCATTGTGTGCAGTAGAGGGAGCCGGAGCGGTATAGCCCGCTGAGAGCCTTGTTGGCTTCGGGATCGCAATAGGCGACGGTTTCCAGGGTGAACGGCCGTGCAGGCGGACGAATGATCGTAAGACTTTTCTCGGTGATCTGATAGGCGCTTTCCGGCAGTGTTTCGCCGTCTATCGCGACACTTTCGAGTTCGAGCAGTTCCCCGTTCAGAACTAGCGGTCCCGCCTCGCCCTTTGCCCCGGAATTCGGCGCCATGGAGAGTTTCGAGGCTATGCGGGTTCTGGATGGCGACAAGGAGATGTCGAGTTCGGTCCTGTCGATGATGTAGTTAGAGGGCTTGTAGTCCTTCAGAAAAATGAGCTGTGGTTCATTTGTTTTCATGACAATACGCTTTCGTGCCGGAAATCTGCTTCCGCACTTAGCATGACAAAGATATGCATACAAATGCCGGGTCTATCGAGGCCGTACTGGCCGAATGCGCGCGCAGATAGTGTCAGGCCGCCTTCTCACGCTCCTCAGGGTCGCCCGTGCTGCGGATTCGCGCCCTGTCGATGCTACTGAAGAGGATCATCGTCAGCGATCGCAGCAAAGCGCTGACGATCAGCCCGATCACCAGAAGCAGGATGGATTTTGCGCCCAGTTCGCCGATGAGCGAAGTATTCGCCTGGTTGGCGAACTCGGGCGTGAAGGCCTGGAGATTGGCTGTGAAGCTGTTGAGCAATTCCCGAGCGACGCCGACGAGCTGGCCGAAGAAGTCCCGATGATACAGGTCGAGATAGATGTAGACGAGCATCGCGGCGAAGATCTCGATGATGAGATTGATGATGAGCCATACGCCATAGAAGAATGTCTTGAAGAACGGAATATCCATGTCATCCTCGTTCGGGAGAGAGCGGCCGGATTTGCCTTGCGAACGCGCAAGCGCATCAGCCAATCTCGGCAAGAATGCGTAACAGCGCAAGATGCCGTGCGCAGTTTAGCCGGCGAACCGGCTAGCACGCTTTGCGGCGCAGTCGACTTCAGTTTGTAGACTGCCCCGGGGCAAGAGAACCTTTGAAGAATTTGAACGAACTTTCCAGATGATCCCTGATCGCCGCCGACAGTTCGGCGGAGTCCCGTCTCTGCAGGGCGGCCATGATCCTGTCGTGCTCGGAAAACGACACCGCCAGCCTCTTTTGCGAAGCCTGCACGGAAAGCCGCGCGCGCCTCACCCGTCCCGAAACCAGACGCAGCAACTGAAGCAGTATGGGATTTGCGGCGGCTGTTTCGATCTTCGTGTGGATCAAATCGTCGATGACGGCGTATTGCGAGAAACGGTCCTGTCTGCACAGTACCGCAAGCTGATCGTGCAGTTTCAGCATCTCGTCGAGATCGGCGCGGTCGAGGCGTTCGCACGCCAGTTCACCCGCTAGGATCTCAAGCCGCATGTAGATCGGAAAGATCTCGGCCAGATCCGCAAACGTAACCGGTCTGACCGTAGCGCCGCGATTATGGGTCAGTGAAATCAGCCCCTCGAAGGCCATGACTTTCAAGGCTTCGCGCAGTGGCGTCCTCGATACGCCGAATATCGCGCAGAGTTCTTTTTCGGGGATTTTCTCGCCGCTGCGGATTTTTCCGCTGATGATGAACTCGCGCAGGCGCGTGAGCAGCTCGTCGTGGAGATGCTTGCGGGTGATCGCCACGTTGCCCTGCGCGTGAAATCCGTTCAAGGCTGACATCAGCTTACGCTCAATATCGTCAGATGTGTTTTTCATGAAAATCTGTTCCGATTCACATTGCGATCAGCTGACGAAACAAAAATTGTTTGAGTATGATCGGAAAATATATCGAATGCTCATGTTGCAGAAAAATATTGTATTTGCATTCAACATTCGCAATTGAGGCTGTAACTCGGGCTAGTTGAGAGGTATACAAGCTTTTCACAAATTGCGTACAATAATGTTGGCTAACCTTTCCTGCTGGTTGAATAAAATAATGATAAAAAAGATCCGCACCTTCAAGTGGAAAATCATCAAACATTCAAAGTTCAGCTTTTTGTCCAGATTTTCATGAAGTTAACGGCGCCATCGCAGGTGCGATGAAGAATGCGGGTGACACGCCCGAGCCTTGAGCGCCTTGATTGCGTGACAGGATGCAACGGAGCGTTTTAGTCTTGGATTGCGCTGTTCCGGTCATGTCGCGCCATTCCGAATCGCGACATACTTGGAAAACAATTCCGAGACTGACGCCGCAAGTCAGTCCTTTCTGCAAGAGGGCTCACATGATCCGCGAACTTCCCAGGGGACCTTACGGGGCCTTCCTTTACGCAAACTACTTCGGAGACAAATCGAGCTATCTGCCGCGCTTCACGATGGGGCAGGGCGCAATCTTTTCCATAAAATGCGTCAAGCCGCTCGAAGCGAGTCTCGTCGCGCCGGAGCTTGTCTCCGAGACGGATCCTCTGATGCTGGAGGAAATGACAGCGCTGATCTCTGCTTTGAACCTGGACGTCGTGTCCCTCGACGAAATGCGCCGTCGTCTTGTGCAGGGCGATTTCAAGCGCCGCTTCGTATGTTTCACTTTCGACGGCGCCTATCGCAGTATTCTCGACCGCGTGATGCCCGCCTTCAAGGCGCGTGGAATGCCGTTCACGGTTTTCGTTGCTGCGGATCATCTGAGGCGGCGCACCATGCCCTGGTGGCTGTCGCTGGAAGCGATTCTGGCAGGGAGCGGCAGGATCGTGCTGGAAATCAGAGGCGATCGGCTCGATCTTCGCTGTCTCTCGGTTCAGGAGAAAAAAGCCGGCTATGCCATCCTGTTCAAGAAACTGGCGCCGCTCCCCGCGGAGGAGCGCGACGCCCTCGTCGAACGGGCGTTGAAGGCCAGCGCAATCACGCCGGACGAGGCTTACAAGGCTCAGATGCTATCCGCTGGGGAGCTCAAGCAGCTCTGTCAGAGCACGCTCGTCACCATCGGCGTTCTCGCGGGAGGCGACGCCCGTCTTGGCGACGCCAGCTACGACGAAGCCCTTGCCGGCTTGAAGGAAGATGCTGGAATGGTCGCCGACATATGCGGCGTGGAGGTACGTCATTTCGCCTACGCCTCCGCCGGATGCGAGAACATCCCAGCCCGGATCGCAGGCATGATCCGCGAACTTCGCTTCGATACGGCGGCAGGCAATGTGGAAGGAGCCTTGTGGCCGGAGCACGCGCACGAGCTTCACGCCTTGCCGCGCATCGCGCTTGATAACGACCCTGCGACCCTCGTGCGCGCCCTGATGCTGGGCGCGGAGCCGACGCCGATTTCCTGCGGCGACTCCACGCCGATTCGGCGCGCAGGTTGATCCGTCGGATGATGCTTTTTGGGAACCGTTCTAATCGCGCCGGTAAAGCATCCGCGCCCGCATCGTGCCGGGCAGCGCCCTGATTTCCCTAAGTACGCCCGGCGCGTCTTCTACCGCGCCTTCCGCGTCAAGGACGACATAGCCGATGTGGCCGTCGGTCTGGAAATATTGAGCCGCCATGTTGATCTCGCGGCGTGAAAAGATCTCGTTGAGGCGGCTGATCTGCCCCGGCACGTTTTCATGCACCTGGATGAAGCGTGTGCCGTGCGGACGCTGCGGCAGTTGAACCTGCGGGAAGTTCACAGCGCCGAATGTCGATCCGACATCGGAATATTCTATCAGCTTGCGCGCGACTTCCGCGCCTATCCGTTGCTGCGCCTCTTCGGTAGAGCCGCCGACATGCGGGGTCAGAATGACATTGTCAAGCCCCTGAAGCGGCGAAACGAAGCTGTCGTCCGCGCCGGCCGGCTCGACCGGAAACACGTCGACCGCGGCCCCTGCAAGATGCCCCTGCCTGAGCGATGCGGCCAGCGCCTCGTCGTCGAAGATCGTGCCACGGGCGTTATTTATGAAAAACGATCCGGGCTTCATAGCGGCGAACTCTTCCGCGCCCATCATCCCGACGGTCTGCGGCGTTTCCGGAACGTGAATGCTGACGACATCGCTTTCGGCCAGCAACTCGCCCAGCGTAGAGCGCGGGGTCACGTTGCCGCGGTTCAGCTTGTCGGTCGGATCGTAGTAGATGACGCGCATACCCATCGCCTCGGCAAGTTCGGCCAACTGGCTCCCGATATTGCCGTAGCCGATGATGCCGAGCGTCTTGCCGCGCACTTCATGCGAGCCTTTCGCCTGTTTCATCCATTCGCCGCGATGCGCGCCGGCCGATTTCGGGAAAATGCCCCGGAACAGCATCACGATTTCGGCGATCGTAAGTTCCGCGACGCTACGCGTATTCGAGAACGGCGCGTTGAAGACAGGTATCCCCATGTCGCGCGTCACATTCAGGTCGACCTGATTGGTGCCGACAGAGAAACAGCCGACCGCAATCACCGAGCGCAAGCCGTCAAGCGTCTCCGTCGTGAGCTGTGTGCGGGAACGGATGCCGAGCAAGGACACGCCTTTCAGGGCGGCGCGCAAATCCTCGCCCTGCAGCGCTTTCGGATAGCGCTCGATGTGCGAGTAGCCTGCTGTTTCCAGAGCTTCCACCGCCGTATCTGCGATGCCTTCCAGCAGCAGAATCTTGATCTTCTCCTTGGGACGCGAAAGTGTGTTTGCCATGTCCGCCTGTTTTCAACCTAAGAAAAATCCCGCCGACAATGGGCGGCAATGTTCCGTTTTTCAAGTTGTTTGGCAGTTCTGGGGAAGCGGAGGTCAGCGGTCGAACGACGCGCTTTGCGTCAAGGTCAGGGCATATTTTTGCGCGCAGGGCGCATCGACTCCAGAACAGCCGCGATTTGTCCGGCTGTGCGTTCGGACATATGAGCGTCTGCAACGAACAATATGCTTGCGATGAGCGCTTCCGCCTCCTCCAGCGGCGTGGCGATGCGGCAGGAATGTCCCGCTTCTGCCAGGCGGCGGGCAAGCGAGCCTGCCCTGCTGCTCTGCGCCTCGATGCCTGCATCGGCAAGCCTGGCAGCAAGCGCCTGCGCCGTAAAAGGAGCATTTTCCCTTACAATGATCGCGAAACTGGCGGCCGCAGGCTCTGCATGTGTCGGCGTATCCTGAAACGCCACATAAGCGTCGAATGCGCCTAGTATGCCTCGCATCCGGTCCGCAGCGCGCAGCCGCCGGCGCAAATGCGTTTTCCGCCCTTTTTGGCCGGCCAGGGCCATTGCAGGCGCAATCGCCGGCGGGCGCACATCGTAAGCGGGCGCATGAAACTCTTCCGCCTGGTCGTTTTCGATTTCCGCTGGAGACGGGCCGCGCAGAAGCCGCATGGCGTCCGCCAGCGCTTTGTCGCCGGTTACGGCGATTCCGCCCCCGATGCCGGGCAATTCTAGATCAAACGTGGCGACACGTCCGAAGGCGCCGAGCGGGCGATCGCCGAACCGTGCATCGCGTGCTGAACCGCAATCTCCTATCAGGGCGAGCGAAAAAGCTTCGCATAGCGCGGACATCTCGCTCAGATCGCATGGATTGCCAAACGGCGCTGTCACCATGATCCCGCGGCATACCGGGCTGAGCGCCTGTTCCGCGGCGGACGGATCAAGCGTCAGCGTCAAGGGGTTCACCCCGGCGAAGACCGGCTTGAGGCCGGCATGGAGCAAAGGCCAGACTGTGGAAGCAGGAGCCGTAACGGGCGTAATGATTTCACTGCGTGGATAGACGCGATCGCTTGCGCCGGAAAGGGCGAGCGCCTTCAGCGCGATCAGATTGGCTGAGGCGGCCGAATTGGTCATGACGCCATGCGCGCAGCCCTGCTCCTCTGCAAAGGCGGTCTCGAATGCACGCAAGGCTTCCCCGCTTTGAGGATATTGTGTCAGGACGGATGCGATCGCCGACATCAGGTTAGCCGTGTGCGGAAAGCCGCCTTGCCCAGATCCGCCGGTACGTTTTTCAGGCGGGCCGGCAGGCGTTTTCGCACCACGGCCAGGCGTTTGGTCTGGATGGTCCGGCATGATCTATGGCCGTTCTTCGGCAGGCGCAATGGCAGGGGCGTTCAGGCGTGCGGGCATTCCATCAGCGCCCTGCGCGCAGACCTGACAGATTTACAGCTCCGCGATTGACGAAGCGTTGACGCGGTGAGCCGGCCGCTTCGATCCGAAGAAGTAAGCGGCCGGAGGCCGGCGCAGGGCTGGATGACGGCTTACGCCCGGCGCCGCATGGTGTATGCTCGGCCTTGGCGTATGACCGGATGGAGGCAAATGCTTGCATATTCGGTTGTTTTCGGATTGTTGAATCGTGATGGATGGATAACCAGGCTGGGCTGATGACTGGATCGAGGACCTGCTACACATATTATCGCGGCGACTGGCATGAGGGCAATGTCCGCATTCTGGGCGCGGCGTCGCACGCCACATGGCTCGGCTCGATGGTCTTCGACGGGGCGCGCGCCTTCGAGGGCGTCACGCCGGATCTCGACCGCCATTGCCGCCGCCTCGGCGACAGCACGAAGGCGCTCGGACTGGTTCCGGCCGTCGAAGCGCAGGAACTGATCGCGCTCGCCCACGAGGGGCTCAAGAAATTCGGCGCAGATCCCAGCGTCTATATCCGCCCGATGTGCTGGGCCGAGGAGTCCGACACCGGCGTAGTCATGCCGCGCGCCGACTCGACGGATTTCGCGCTCTGCCTCGAAGAGATGCCCATGAAGGAGCCTTCCGGCATTTCGATCGGTCTGACGCGGTTCCGCCGTCCGACGCTGGAGACTATGCCGGTCAACGCCAAGGCGGCCTGCCTCTATCCGAACAATGCGCGGATGTTGCGCGAGGTTCGGGCGCGCGGCTTCCAGAACGCGCTCGCCTGCGACATGCTCGGCAACGTCGCCGAGCTTGCGACCGCCAATGTTTTCATGGCGCGCGGCGGCGAGGTGTTCACGCCTGCGGCGAACGGCACGTTCCTTAACGGCATCACCCGTCAGCGGGTTATCGGGCTGTTGCGCGAGGCGGGCGTCAGCGTTCACGAAACCACGCTTTCGGTTGCCGATTTTCAGACAGCGGATGAAATTTTCGCGACCGGCAACATGTCCAAGGTCGTCCCCGTGACCCGTTTCGAGGACCGCGACCTGCCGATCGGACCGATGGCGCAGCGGGCGCGCGGCCTGTATTGGGATTGGGCGCATTCCTGATCCTAACGGTGGATGACGATTAACCGTCTGTCACGCGCCGGTAGATGTGCCATGCCGTCATGAGATCGAGATGCGCGCCGCCGCCGTTCTTGAAGACGGTGATGTCCGCAGGCTGACGGTTGACGGCAAACCCGCCGCACAGGTCGAAGAAGTCGCCTTCGACTTTTCCCCTGCCTATCACGCCGGTTTGCAGTGGAATGAGCAATTCGCCGATATGGTCCAGAGTGGTCGCGCGCGCATCGACGAAGAGCCGCCCGCGCGAGAGCGCTTCGTCATCGGCCTCGCGCATGTCGGCGCGGAACGCCCCGACGAGATCGAGATGCGCCCCCGGCTTGAGCCACACGCCGCGGACCAGCGGTTCGATGCTGAACGTCGCGCATGAGATCACGTCGCCAGCGCGGATGGCGGACTCGACCGTGTCGGCGACCCGGACCTTGCGGCCGAACGGTGCAACCGCCTCCGCCAGAGCCTCGGCGTTCGCGCGAGTCCGGTTCCAGAGGACGATTTCCCTGATCGACGGGCGAACCGACAGATGCGCCTCGATCAGCGGGCGCGCCATCGTCCCCGCGCCGATCATCGTCATGACGATGGCATCAGGCGCGGAGAGGAGCAGGCTGCCGAGCGCGGAGTCCGCAGCGGTTTTCCAGGGCGTGATGGCCGCGCCGTCTATGGTCGCCAACAGGCGGCCGTCCTCTTTCGCGAACAGCAGGAAGAGGCCCTGAACGGCGGGGAGAACGGGATCGCGCGAGCGGTTGCCGGGATAGACCGTGACGGCCTTCAGCCCGGTTCCCAGATCCGGCATCACCGCGCCGCGCACGAGGATGGCTCCATCGGGCGGGCCAAGCAGCATGTCGCCTATCTGCGGATTGGCGGCGGCCCGGTGTCCCGCACGCAGGGCTTCGACCAGCGAGGGCCAGTCCAGAGCCGCATCGACCTGCGCGGCGTCGATATGAAGCACGTTTGCCTCCCCGGCCTTCGCCGCCCGCGCTTATCCCGGCACTTTGGATCCTCTATGCGGTGCAAAAGAACGCTACCGCGCCGCCGGGAATTATCCCTCGGCTTCGTCCTTAGAGACAGCCACTCCGCAGCGCTTTTTAGCATACCCTGAAAGTAGCGGACACACTTCCTGAATATCGCAGAAGCCTTGTCCGGCCATTCTTCAGCAGTGGCAGGCTCAAAGCGGCGACGCAGGGACAACTTCATTCCGAACCGCCCTATCGAAGCTCTTGCCGGGAATCTGCCAAGCGCACTGCCCGCCCTGACATAAATCAAGGCAATTTCATGCCAAAGCATTCTATGCACGTGGCGGGAATAGCGCGACAACGCCGTTCGATGTTAGGATGCGAATGAGCGTTAGGAGGACAGAATATGCAGGAATCGATCTACGGTTACATGAAGCTCGGTCTGGTACATTTCAAAGCCTACCCGGAACTGATGCAGTCCCATGCGACCTATGTCGATACGCTCCGCCGCATCGCAGAGGACGATTTCTGGACCGCGGTTGAAGTCGGCCCCTGCAAGGACACGCGCGACCGGCATATCGCCAGCAAGATTCTCGAAGTGTCGCACATGACCGTCGGCTATGCGACGCAGCCGACCGCCTTTCCCATGAAGCTCAATCCGCATGATTTCGATCCCGCCGAGCGCAAGCGCGTTCTTGGGATCATCAAGAAATGCGTCGATGAAGCTTATGAGCTCGGCGCGCATTTCTTCCGCATCAGCTCCGGAAAGGATCCGGGCGACGAGAAGCGCCATGACGCCAAGCGTCATTTCATCGACTTCATGAGCGAGATCTGCCGCTACACGCAGGAAAACGGCGATATGGTCGTGACTCTGAAGATCTTTGACCGCGACATCGACAAGCAATTCCTGATCGGACATTTCTCCGACGCCGCGGAAGTGGCGCGCCCGGTCGCCGACGAGTTCAGCAATTTCGGCGTGCTCTCCGACCTGTCGCATTTCCCGCTGCTCAGGGAAACGCCCGAGGAAGCCATCCCTCTGGTGAAGGATTTCTTCATGCACTTCCACATCGGCAACTGCGTGGTCGAGGACAGGAAACACTTCCTCTACGGCGACCTTCAGCCGCGCTTCGGCGTGCCCGGAGGCTCGCTCGATACGCCCGATGTGGCCAACTACTTCAAGGTGCTACTCAAGCACGGCCTCCTCAAAAAGCATAACCCGCCGGTCGTCAGCGCCGAAGTGCGCCCACTGCTTGCGGAGGAAACGTCCGAGCTGGTGATCGCCAACACCAAGCGCGTGATCCGCGAAGCCTGGGCGCAGATCTGAGGGACGAGGCAGGTCAGATTTAACGCCGCGCGATCCTGCTAAATATTAACGCCGCCAAGTGCGGCCATGTCCCATTCCTGGATGTGAAGCTCGTCGTCGCCCGCGACGGCGTCTTCGAGTTCGCCGAGCTTCATCAGCCCGGTCTGCGTGTCCACATAACCGACGACCGAGGCTGAATTGATCGTCGCGGCTTTCAGCGCCTTTTCCAGTGGCCAGCCCAGTCCGGTCAGCCCAGTTAGCGTGGAAGAGAACGCATCGCCAGCC
>CAYOUE010000020.1:0-1561 GCA_964407075.1 uncultured Hyphomicrobiaceae bacterium | reverse complement strand
CGACGACTGCGGCCCGCTTGATCGGACAGTAGAGCACTCACTCGCGCGTCGCCACGAACGATCCTTCCGAGCCGTCCGTCAGGACCGCCATGCCGCAGCCCGTTTTCAGGATGCACTGGAAGTAACGCAGCAGGCTGATCTGGAAGCCGCCGGACGAAAGCCCGCGCCGGATAAGATACGGCATCTCCTCGTCGGGGGCGAAAGGAAGGATTGGCCCCCCTTCCCCTTCCGCCGCCGAGAAAGGCGGGGCGAGAACGCTGGCTTCGGCGCGGTTGAGGATGAGATAGTCGAGCATCCCCACAGTATCGAGGAACTCGCGCCCCCGCGCTGTGAGCTGGCGTATGCCGGGGTTGGCGGCGACCTTGCATTTCGCGGCTTTGGCGGCCTTGACGAGATGGGGGAAGCAGTCGGCTGACTGGTTGCTGAGGCTGGAGATATAGACGAGATCAACCGAAAGCGCTTCCGGCTTGATGTCCTCCATCGACAACAGCGTATTGGCTCCCCGGAAGGTGAAGATCGCCGCGTTGCGCTCGTGAGAAGACAACAGCACCGCCGCGCCGGTCGGCAGCCTTTCGTCGCGCGTCACCCAGCGCGTCGAGACGCCTTCCGCCTCCAATGCTGCGAGGATGAAATCCGCGCGCTGATCCTTCCCGAGCTTGACGAGCGCCGCGACGTCTATGCCGAGCCTGGACATGCCGACCGCGGCGTTCACCGCGCCGCCGCCCGGATGGGTCGAGATGGCTTCGGCTTCGGTTTTGCGGCCCTCCTCCAGCAGCAGGAAGGATGCGTCCGCATTCCGCATGGTGATGTGCTCGATGCTGTTGCTGTCGATGATCGCGATCGAGTCGACGACCGCCCCGCCGACTGTCAGGGTCTTCATGCGGAAAGTCCTTCAGCCAGATCCTTCACCCTGAGTGACGCGGTCCGCAGCGGGAGCGCGCATTCATTCCGCTTTTGTCTATGCGCATTGCCGCCGGGATGTAAAGTCCACGAGGCAAGGCCATCCGGCAACCCTGACCGGCTTTCGGACATCGTGAACGTTCGCCGTATAGACTGTATCGTGAGCCGCAGCGCGCCGGCGGCGTGCCCGAAAGTCTAATTCGCATTGCAGCAAAAACATCTTGCAATGCAACATGATCTGGGAAACCATTGGTCAACAATAATTGACACCAAGCGCATACAGGGAGGACCGGGCAGTCAGCCCGGCTGTCAGGACAATGTCAGGAATGCTGGAGTCCGGAAAAGATCTTTATGAGCTGGGCGAGATCCCGCCGCTCGGCCATGTGCCGAAAAGCATGTACGCCTGGGCGATCCGCAAGGACCGCCACGGCCCGCCGGAAACGGCGATGCAGGTGGAGGTGGTCCCGACCTGGGAACTCGACAGCCACGACGTGCTGGTTTACGTCATGGCTGCGGGCGTCAACTACAACGGCGTTTGGGCCGCGCTGGGACAGCCGATCTCGCCTCTCGACGGGCACAAGAACCCCTATCATATCGCCGGCTCGGACGCCTCGGGTATCGTCTGGGCTGTCGGCTCCAAGGTGAAGCGCTGGAAGGTCGG
>CAYOUE010000019.1:0-27241 GCA_964407075.1 uncultured Hyphomicrobiaceae bacterium | reverse complement strand
TCTTGGCGGTTTTCGGCTTCTGATACATGAACAGCGACAGGCTTTCGGGCGTGGCGTATTTCAGCCAGTCCTCGATCGTGATGCCGTTGCCCTTCGACTTGGAGATCTTCTCGCCCTTCTCGTCGAGAAACAGCTCGTAGGTGAAGCCTTCCGGCGGCGTGCCGCCCAGCGCGCTGCAGATCCGCGACGACAGCTTGACCGACTCGATCAGATCCTTGCCCGACATCTCGTAATCGACGCCGAGAGCATACCAGCGCAGCGCCCAGTCCGCCTTCCACTGGCATTTGACGCGCCCGCCCGTCACCGGCGTCTCGACTTCCTCGCCGGTTTCCGGATCGGCGTATGTCACTGTGCCCGCCTCAACGTCCCGCCGGATCATCGGCACCTGCAGCACGTTTCCGGTGCGCGGGCATACCGGCAGGAACGGCGAATAGGTCTTCCGCCGGTCGGGCCCGAGCGTCGGCAGGATGATGTCCATCACCTTGTCGTAGACGGCGAGCATCTTCTTGAGCGCCTCGTCCATCATGCCGGACTTGTAGCATTCGGTCGCCGAGAAGAACTCGTATTCGAAGCCGAACCGGTCGAGAAAGCGCTGCAGCCGGGTGTTGTTATGCGCGGCAAAGCTTGGATATTCGTCCGAGAACGGATCGGGCACGGCGGAGAGCGGCTTGCCCATGAAGCCCGCCAGCATCTCCTTGTTCGGCACATTGTCCGGCACCTTGCGCAGCGCGTCCATATCGTCGGAAAAGCAGATCAGCCGGGTTGGGATAGCGCCCCCGGTGAGCACCTCGAAGGCATGGCGCACCATGCTCGTGCGCGCCACCTCGCCGAACGTGCCGATATGCGGCAGGCCGGACGGGCCGTAGCCGGTCTCGAAGATGACCTCTTTCGCGCCGCCCTCGCGTTTCTCGATGCGGGCGATCAGCTTGCGCGCTTCCTCGAAAGGCCAGGCCTTGGTGGTTTGAGCCGCCTCGATCAATGCCGCATCCCGTGTCGCTGTCATGGGTGGTCCGCTTAGTGTATCGGGTTGTAAAGGATGATTTGGCGCGACCGTAGGCGATGTGGGGGAGGGCGTCAATTCGAGGCGAGTGACGGAATGAGCTGCTCGCGCTAATATTTATCCCCATTACGAAAGATCGTTGCTTGCATTATCAGTCGAAGTGAAGTGTTTTTCCTTCTGAAATTGTGAAGGAAAGCGAAATGAAGGTTACACCTGTTTCAAAGACGCTTGCTGATGTATTGCGAGGGAATTTCTTGCGTGTACCTCGCTTTCAACGTCCATATGACTGGGATCGAGACAATCTAACAGAGTTCTGGAATGATCTTAAGGATCGAAACGATCCTGAATATTTTATGGGATCTCTTGTAGTATTCGCTGACCAGAAAGAAAAAAATCTTCTTTCACTCGTTGACGGTCAGCAACGTATAACAACTATAACAATAATGTTGGCAATACTGAGAGATACATTGCAGTCGCTCGGCGAAGATGGTCCTGCTGCCGCTATTCATGAGTTGATCGAAGCTCGAGATCTAGATAACAAAAGTAGGTTTGTATTAGAGCACGAACCCGCTGATCGCTATATGCAATATGCAATACAGTCACGCAACTCAGATCACAAGTTAGCGCCAGCAAGTCCCCAACAGCAGAACCTGCAAGCAGCTTACCGCTTTCTCCAATCGTCGTTGAATACACAAATAACCGTTAAATTTGGCGAAAAGAAAAGTGGAAAAATTGAGTATTTAAAGAATTTACGGGACTGCATACTTCAAATGCATTTCATTGCAATTGAGTTGGATAACGAAGACGACGCGTATATTATATTTGAAACACTGAATACGCGGGGTAAAGATCTAAGGGCTTCAGATTTATTGAAGAATCATTTTATGCGATTGATACCTCAAAGAACCAAGGGATTAGACATCTCTAAGAACAGCTGGAACGATGTAATCGCAAAATTAAACAGTGTTACAGTGTCTATAGATCCAGATTCATTTCTTCTGCATTATTGGTTGTCTCGCTTTTCTTCTGTTTCAAAGGCAAAGCTTTTTGTAAATTATAAGCAATCAATAAAGAAAAATAACGCAAAGAATTGGTTGGATGAAATAAAATATGCGTCATCGACCTACGTTAGGTGTATTGCCCCTCTAGAGGCAGATTTTTCAAAACATGAGAGGTCATTACAAGAATCATTAAATGCAATCCGAATTTTTGGCGTTGCGCAAGTTGCACCACTTATGTTGGCTGTCATGACGCAATATGAACGTAAACTAATTTCACTTAAAACTGCCCGATCAGCATTTGATTTGATTGAAAAATTTACTTTTCAGTTCAATGCCCTTACCCAATCGCGTGGTGGCGGTGGGGTTTCGAATATGTACGCCAAGTTGGCTCAGATGACTATGAGCTGTAGTTCTTCTCAAGAATTTGCGAACATCTTGACAGAAATAAAGGAGAAATTCCGTGAGAGACGGCCTGACGAAGCTGAGTTTTCAGTGCCGTTTTCTCGCCTTATGTATCGTTCTACGTACACGCGAGAAAGACAACTAGTCCGTTATGTGCTCACTAAGCTGGCAAGACATTATGGCATGCCTGATGAAGTGGACACTTTAATGCTGACTATCGAACACATATTGCCGCAATCGCAAGGACAGGAGACTGGTGATGCATCTGATGTTGGCGCAATTGGGAATTTAATATTTGCTACTGAAAAATTGAACGGACAGCTTGATGACAAGCCGTTCAAAGAAAAGCGAAAATTCTACAAGCCCGTTAATCATGTTTATGTTGATGAGCAGCTTTCGGGTGCTCGCGATTGGAATCCTACTTCTATCGAGGGCAGAGGGTTGCATTTGGCTTCGGTGGGGTACAATTCAATTTGGGACATCTAAGGGTGCTTCCGCCGTTCAGGAAGCCCGCAGGGTTGTCCGGGATCCAATGCCGCTTTCCGCAAGGCATTTCGCCGGAGGATAAATCAGTGGATCCCGGCTCTCCGCTCCGCTACGGCCGGGACGACGCGGGTCGGATTCATCGCGTGCTAACCATCCCTGCAACTCCCCAATCCAAAACTTATCTCCCCCTGCACAACCCGCCCGTATACTCCCGCGCAGTCGCCTCCCATCCGGGGCAGCGGGGCTCGAGACCGACTCGCCTTCGCGGGAAGCGACATGCGGCGCCTGGGTAAGTGTACGCGTGGGATGGCTATAGTCTGTTGGACTGGCTGGCCGCGCGGCGGAGTAACGAACCACAGCCCTAGGTGTAGTCCGGCTACCTGTTCGCTGGGATGCAGCAGGTCAAGGTGGCGTTCCCGCGCGGAAAGCCTGCCGTATCGTCCCGATGCGGCGGCGGAAAGCGCGGGGCAAGCGCCGCCATGGAAGGTAAGAGTCACGGATTCATGCCATAATATCGCCGCGCGTGGGCAGCCTGAAGCTGAACACATAGACACATAGGACCAGCCTCACGGCTGCCCGCGCCTGCCCCGGAATTGCCGGGCGGGTTGATTTCGAGACTGAAGATGAAACTCCGTGGACGGCGTCCAGCGGAGAGTTTGCTGTTGCCAATATACGTGATGGGTTTCAAGGCCGCTCAACCCATCCTGCCTGCTACCTGCCGCGCATCACCCCTTCTCGCGGTCGTAGTAATCGACCGTATTCTCGGCGCGGAAGATTTTCCGGAGGCCCGGCCCGCCGCTTTGCCCGGCATAGATGCTGATCTTCTGCGAATCAGGATACTCGCACACCTCGACTTCGGCGAGCGTCGAAAGCGACAGGTAGCGCATCGTCACCGTGCCGGTGTTGATGATCTGGTGCGCAACCTCGGGACCGCCGGGCGGGCAGGCGATCACGTCGTGCTTGCGGATCGGATAGCGCTCGCCGCCGAAGCGCAATTCGCCCTCGCCCTCAAGGATCAGGAACATTTCCTCTTCGGCGCGATGATTATGGAAGGGGCACTGGACCTTGCCGGGCGGCAGCACGGTCAGGTTATAGCCGAGCTTCTTCGCGCCGATATGGTCGCTGATCTGGCCGCGGCTGGAGGTGTAGATGCCGTTCTCTTCGATGTCGTCGAACTCGACCTCATCGAGATTCATAAAGGGCTTCATGGTTTCTTCCTCCAATGAGACGACTGCGAATGACGGTAATACTTGGCAAGGGTGGAGTGAAACGGAATCCGGGAACAGAGAAAGAATGGGCGGCTCCCACTTTCGCTGCGCTCTGACCGGGCGGGCGTAGCGTCCTTTGCAGGACAGAATCAAAGGACCGGTCCAGTCCAGGATTGGCAGGCTTCTACCTGTTCCGCCGGATACCGTCAGCGCTGGATGAAATAAAGGCGTATTCCTATATTGTTAAGAGCGTATGCATCGCGGAACGGTTTCACGCTGACGCGGCGCTGTTGAATTCATGGTCAAATCAATCAAGACTGTATGATGCGCCGGAGAGGAGAGTTTCCCGATCCCGGCCCTGATACGGACGGAGAGCCGACCGTGAGGAAAATCGCCCGAATCATAAGCCTTCTGCCGCTCACGATCGCCGCCGCGATCCTGCTCGCTCCCGGCGGGGCGTCCATCGTCGGCGGTCAGACGAATGGCGCAGAGCAAGGCGGAAAGCTCGTCCTCGTGGCCGATGTGACCGGCGCGATCGGACCTGCGGCCGTGAGGTTCGTCGAGCAGTCCATCGAGGCGGCGCAGGAGCGGAGAGCCGAGTTGCTCGTTCTGCGGATGAACACCCCCGGCGGCCTCGTCACCAGTATGCGGGACATGATCGAGGACATCATCGCCTCGCCGGTCCCCGTCGCCGCCTATGTCGCTCCGCCGGGAGCGCGTGCGGCAAGCGCCGGCACCTACATCCTTTACGCAACCCATATCGCCGCGATGTCGCCGGGGACGAATCTCGGCGCGGCCACGCCGATACAGGTCGGCGGACTGCCGAGCCTGCCCTCGCGTGATGATGGCGACGGCGACGGGGACAACGACGGTGACGGAACGCAGGAAAGCGCCCCGCAGGACGCAGCGAAAGCCAAGGCCGTCAACGATGCGATCGCCTTCATCAGAAGCCTCGCCGAACTGCGCGGACGCAATGCCGAATGGGCCGAGAGAGCCGTCCGCGAGGCCGCGACGCTGTCCGCCGAGGGAGCGCTGCGCAACAATGTGATCGAATTCATCGCCTCGGATCTTGAGGACCTTGTAGAGCAGGCAGACGGCCGGACCGTCACCGTCGGCAACGCCGAACGAACCCTTTCGACGGGCGGCGCGCGGATCGAGAGGTTGGAGCCTGGTGTCATCAACGAGATCCTGGCGCTTATCACCAACCCGAATGTCGCGCTCATCCTGATGATGATCGGGATATACGGGCTGATCTTCGAATTCGCCAATCCCGGCACGATCGGTCCCGGCGTAATAGGCGTCATATGCCTCATTCTCGGGCTATATGCGCTCAACCAGCTTCCGCTCGACTATGCGGGACTGGCCCTGGTCATTCTCGGCGTGATCTTCATGACGATAGAGGCCTTTACGCCAGCCTTCGGAGTGTTCGGAATCGGAGGGCTCGCCGCATTCGTGATCGGCGCGAGTATGCTCATAGACACCGATGTCCCGGCCTATCAGCTCTCATGGACCGTCATCGCCGCAATGGCGATCGCAAGCGGCCTTATTCTCATTCTGCTGCTCGGCTATATGTGGCGTACGTTCCGGAGCCCGGTGCAGACGGGGGTGGATCATCTCCGCGGACAGGAAGCCGAGGTGCTCGACTGGTCCGGCCGGGAAGGCCATGTCTGGCTGGACGGAGAGCGATGGAATGCGAAAGGCGACCGGGCCTTCGCCACCGGCGAAAGGGTTCGCGTCAAGCGGCTGGACGGCATCACCCTGCTGGTCGAAGCCGGCGTGGCCGGCGACCGCACCGCCCGCTGAGGGCTGCGCACCGAATATGACGCAACGCCGCGGATCGGCGGAAACTTCGGGAGAAAACCATGACAGTCGACGTCGACGCCACGCTTTATTTCTTCATCGCCGTTGCCATAATCGCATTTCTAGCCTCGGCCATCAGGATTTTTCGTGAGTATGAAAGGGGGGTCGTGTTCACGCTCGGCCGGTATACGCGCACGGCCGGACCGGGCCTTGTGATTATCATTCCCTTCATCCAGCAGGCTGTCAAAACCGATCTCCGCACGGTCGTCACCGACGTGCCCAGTCAGGACGTGATTTCCCGTGACAACGTCTCGGTCAAGGTGAACGCCGTCATCTATTTCCGCATCATCGATCCGCAACGCGCCATCGTGAATGTCGAAAATTATCTTGCCGCCACGAGCCAGCTCGCGCAGACGACCCTCCGGTCGGTCCTTGGCAAGCATGAACTGGACGAAATGCTTGCGGAACGCGACAAGCTTAACGCCGACATTCAGTCAATTCTCGACAAGCAGACCGATCCGTGGGGCATCAA
This sequence comes from uncultured Hyphomicrobiaceae bacterium, assembly GCA_964407075.1. Taxonomy (GTDB): domain Bacteria; phylum Pseudomonadota; class Alphaproteobacteria; order Rhizobiales; family Rhodomicrobiaceae; genus JAHQVI01. Next base: position 20,812 of record CAYOUE010000019.1, on the reverse strand, counting down.
GGTTGCCACCGTGGAAATCAAGCATGTCGACATCGATGAAAGCATGGTGCGCGCAATAGCCAAGCAGGCGGAGGCGGAACGGGTCCGCCGCGCGAAAATCATCAACGCGGAAGAGGAATTTCAGGCCGCCGAGCGCCTTGTCGACGCCGGCAAACTGCTTGCGCAGGAACCTAATGCCATGCAACTGCGCTATTTCAACGTGCTGCAGGAGGTTGCGGGGGATCGAACCTCGACGATTGTGTTGCCGGTTCCCATTGATCTGATCGACAAGTTCAGATCGTCGTGATTCGGGAACCTGTCACCAGCCTTTTCTGTCTTCCACAAGCCGGGCAATTGCAATATCCATGGTCTGCAGCAACAGCTTGCAACACCCGCATAAGCACAGATGCAATCAGAGGGTAAACCTATGGCCGACGCTCAAATCCAGCAGGCTCTGATCTATGGAATGATCGCCATGTCGGCCGTGGACAGGCAGATGTCGAACGCAGAGTTGCAGAAGATCGGCAGCATCGTCCGGCAGCTTCCGGTGTTCGGCTCCTACGACGATGAGAACCTCATCAAGGACTCTCAGGCCTGCGGTGAAATGCTCTCCGGCGAAAACGGTCTGGACCGCTTGCTGGACTTCATCGGGGAAACGGTGCCGAAGCACCTTTACGAGACCGCCTATGCGCTGGCTGTGGAGGTCGCGGCGGCGGATCTGCGGGTCAAGCTGGAGGAAATACGCTTTCTGGAGCTGCTCGCCCACAGGCTGGGGCTGGACAATCTGATCGTCGTGGCGATCGAGCGCGGGGCGCGGGCGCGGTATCAGCGCATCTGATATTCCCCCGCGCGGCGGCTCAATAGATCGCCAGCGGGAAATAGCGTAGCATCAGCTCCTCAAGCCTGCCGGAGGAACGTACGCGCGCCAACGCATAGTTCAGCACCTCCTTGAGCCGGATATTGCCCTTGGCGACCGCGATTCCGACGCCTTCGCCGAAATAGCGCGCCTCCATGAAACCGCGCCCGCGGAACTGGCAGCAGCGGCCCGAATCCGCTCCGTTGATCCAGAACATGAGGCTGATGGAGTCGCCGAAAAGCAGATCGACTTCGCCCTCGCGGAGTGCGGCGCGCGCCGCTTCCGCGCCCTCGAACGGGACGATGACGCTGTCTGGGAAGAAGTCGTTCAGGAACGCTTCATGAGCGGTGTCCTTCGCCACGGCGATCCTGAGACCATAGAGATCCTCTGGCCTGACGCTTTCCACATTGCTCTCGTTGCGCACGGCGAACTTGCCCGGCGTCGCGTAATAGCTGTCGGTGAAATCCACGGTCTCCAGCGTCTGCGGAGAGATCCCCAGCGAGGCGATGACGGCGTCGGCCTGGTTTCCCTCAAGGGCGGGAATGAGCTGCTCCCATACCAGTGGATTGACCTGACAGTCGATAGCCAGCTCCTCGCAGATCGCATAGGCGAGATCGACATTGAAGCCGGTCAGCGAGCCGTCCTGATCGCGGTAGTTGAAGGGCGGATAGCTCGCATCGGTCGCGAAGCGCAGCACGCCGAGCCATGACCAGTCCGGTCGCGGCCCGATCGTCTCGCTGCGCCACTGATTGACGTTCGGCACCGGATCCTGCGCGCGGGCCTCGCGCGGCAAGGCGGCAAGGGTCAGCGCGATGCACAACGCCAGAAGCGCCAGCCCCCGGATGGACGCCCTTCCGCCGGTTTCCCCGATTGTTCCATCCATCGCGCGTATCTCGCTTTCCGCTAAGCAATGGCATGTATTTTGGCGGGGGCCGCCAGTCAATACAATCATTTCCATAATTCATGCCATAATTCAGGGCGCTGCCGATGACCTATCCAGTCTTGCGTATCGAGCGCAGCGAAAACGCCGAGCTGAAAGCGGCGCGCCTGCGAGACGCCTTCAAGGCGCAGGAACGCAGCAGGGAGCAGCAGCCGTGCGAGCGCGAGATCCTGCTGAAGGCCGGACTGCCCCCTGCCAGACTCGCACGGATCGAGGCTCTTGCCGTGCGCTGGGGCGTGCCTGTCAGGGAGGCGGCTCTCTCCATTGGCGCAGTGCGTCCGCAAGGATATGTCCGCGCCGTCGCCGCGGTGTGCGGACTAGACTCCGGGCAGGTGCGCAACAAGCCGCATCTTCGCTCCCTGAGCCCGCTGCCCGAGCCGCATGAGCTTCTCGGCAGCGCTCGGCCAGCGCCTTTGCTTCTGCCTCAAGGCGGGGTCGTTCTCGATGCGGAAACATGCCCGCCGGAAGCTGTCGCCGAGGCCGTATCCGCGCTTGGACCCGAAAGAGGCAGGCTTTTCCTCGCCACGCGGGCAGATATGACCGCTTCGCTGGCAAAGGCCTACGCCAAGGGCCTTGCCGCCCGCGCTTCGGACGGCCTATGGCAGCGCAATCCGCGATTGAGCGCGGCAACCGGCCTGATCGGATGGCAGGCCATATGTCTCGCGCTCTTCTGCGGTCTGTTTCTCGGTGCAGTCGCATTTGCGCCAAGGGGAACATTTCTGGTTTACGGTGCAGCGCTCTCCCTGATGTTCACAATAGCGGTCAGTCTGCGCGGCGCTGCAGCGCTTTTCGCCATTCATCGCAGGGTCATCGTCAAGCCTGTAGCCCATCCGCCCCTTCCCGACAGCGAGTTGCCACGCTACACCGTGCTCGTGGCCCTCTACCGCGAATCAAGGGTTTTGCCGCAGCTCGTATCAGCACTGAAGGCGCTCGACTATCCGCCCGCCAAGCTCGACATCAAGCTGATCCTTGAAGTATCCGATCATGAGACTGTCACATGCGCCCGTGGGATGGAGCTTCCGACGCAGTTCGAAATCGTCATCGTGCCGGAGGGAAAGCCGCGAACCAAACCGCGCGCGCTGAACTACGCCCTGCAATTCGCGCGCGGCGAGTTGCTTGTGATCTACGATGCGGAGGACCGGCCGGATCCGGATCAGTTGCGCAAGGCCGCGGCGCATTTCGCCGCTGCTGAACCCGAAGTGGTCTGTCTCCAGGGGCAGCTCACTTTCGAGAATGTCACCGAAAACTGGCTTTCCCGGCAATTTTCGATCGAATACGCCTGTCTCTTCGCCGGGTTTCTTCCAGTGCTCGACAGACTGAGGTTGCCAATTCCGCTTGGAGGCACATCGAACCATTTCCGCATCAAGACGCTGCGCAAGCTAGGGGGCTGGGACGCCTATAACGTGACCGAGGACGCCGATCTGGGTATGCGGATCTACCGGGCGGGTCTGCGCGCGGAGGTGCTCTATTCCCAGACACTCGAGGAAGCGGCTTGCCAGCCGGGAAACTGGCTGCGGCAGCGCACGCGATGGCTGAAAGGCTGGATGCAGACCTATATCGTTCACATGCGCCAGCCGGCGCGCCTAGCAAGGGAACTGGGCCTGCCGGGCTTCATCGCCTTTCAGGGGCATTTCGCCGGCATCATTCTCGCTGCGCTAGTATTTCCGCTCTCCTGCGTCATCATCGCCCACGATGTCACGGCGGGCATCATGCTCGAACAGCCCGTAACCCTGATCGGTCGGCACCTCCTGTCCATCGCCATATTCAATCTGGTCGTGGGATTCGCTGTTTCCTTCGCGCTCGGGCTTTCCGTATTGGCAAGGGGCCAGGTCGGCTCGCTGCTGCCCCATATCCCGTTCATTCCCTTCTACTGGCTTTTCATTTCCTTTGCCGCCTACCGTGCGCTCTACCAGCTTTTCGCCGATCCGCATTTCTGGGAAAAGACCGAGCATTTCGGAGCGTCCGCAAACGCGGGAAACGCCGGTGCATGATCCCGGTTCAACGAAAGGGCGTGATGATTCATTGACGTCTGATGAGGGCATACCATGCCGCGTCAAGCGATCCGCGCCGAGACATTCCGATCGCCGGCTTCAGCTTTCCCGTTCCGGTCATCTGGCTCGAACGCGTCGCTGTTGACGATCTCCATGACCTGATTTTCCGGGACAGGACGGCCGAACAGAAAACCCTGGCCTGTATGTGCGCCGATGCTGTTGACGATATCGCGCTGCCCGAGCGTTTCGATGCCTTCGACGACGATGCTCATGCCCAGTCCCCTGGCGATCTCGACGACGCTGTTGAGCACGATGCGCGTCTCTGCCGAGCTTTCGAGGTCCGTCACGAAGGCTCTGTCGATCTTCAGCTCATTGACCTTCAGGTTACGCAGATAGGCCAGGCTGGAATATCCTGTCCCGAAATCGTCGAGCGAAAGATTCACGCCGAGTTGCGACAGGCTGGTCATGATCTTCACGACGCGGTCCCAATTGTCCAGAAGCACGCTTTCCGTGATTTCGAGCGTGAGCAGATTCGGGGGCAGGCCTGTTTCCTGAAGGGTGCGCCGGACATGCGTGACGATGTCGTCGAACTGAAAATGCAGCGGCGAGAGATTGACGCTGACCGTAAGCGGCCGCCGCCGGATTTCGAGCCAGCCCGCCGCCGTTCTGGCAGCCCTTCGCAGGACCCAGAGATCCATCAGACGGATGAGCCCGGTCTCTTCGAGGATGGGGATGAACTCGTCCGGGGCCATCAGCTTTCCATTACGTCGCCACCGCACAAGCGCCTCAAAGCCGCTGAGCCTGCCGGACTGGAGGTTGATCTGCGGCTGAAAATGCACCTCGAACTCCTCATTCTTGAGCCCATGAGGCACCGCATCCTTGATTTCGCGGCGGTATCGCGCCTTTTCGGCCAGCTCTTCATGATAGATGACAAATCTGTCCTGCCCGTGCGACTTGGCCTCATGCAGGGCCAGATCGGCGCGCGTCAGCAATTCGCTCAGTGTGCCCGGCGCTTCCCCATCGGCGACAACCGCCCCGATGCTCGCCCTTTGCGTCAGCGAAAGCCCTTCGGCGTAGAACGGCCTGGCAATGGCCGCCAGCAGATCCGCGCAGAGCGCAACTGCCTCTTTCGAGTTGCTGACCCCGGGAATTACGGCAGCGAATTCGTCGCCTCCGAGGCGGGCTGCGATCCCTTTCCGTTTCGTGACGAACTTGCCAATGCGTCTTGCAACTTCCACAAGCAGCGCGTCTCCGACAGTATGGCCATACATGTCGTTGACGTTCTTGAATTCATCCAGATCTGCAAGGATCAACATGCGCGGCTCCCCGCTCTTCAGGGAGTTGGCGGTTTCGGAAAACAGCGTGCGGTTCGCCAGCAGCGTGAGCGGATCATGATAGGCGAGAAACCGCGCCTTTTCCTCCGCCTCCCGCCGTTTTTGCTGAGCGGCCAGTTCCGCCTGCAGCAACAGCCCGGTGGAGACGGCGAACAGCGCGAATACGGCAAGCAGTGCTGCGGCGGCGATAGTCGTTTCCCTGAGGCGCTGTTTCTGTTCCGCAGCGGTTTCGAGCTGTAATGTGGATTTCTCCTGTATGTAGGCGACGAGCTGCGGATAGGCGGCTTCCACGATTTCGAGGAAGTCGATCGCGCGGTCCTTGCGGGTTTCCCCTTGCTCATTGAGCGCACGGGCTCCTGCCGCTGCGACATTCCTCAGCAGCTTCATCGTCTGCTCGGTCAGCGATGAAGGCAGCTTCTGGCGCAACTCCTCCAGTTCGCGCGCTGACCTTGCAATGGCGCCCACGGCTTTTCTTATGCGCTCGTCGGTAAATTGCTGGCTGTCCGCCCACAGATAGTCAGGATAACGGCTGAACCGTGGATCTACAATCGCGTCCCTCAGACCGCTGAAGAGCCTGACCGACTCCGCTGCAGCATTCCGTTTCGCCGTGACGATTCCTGGAATGTCCTTGTTGAGGATCCGGATCTGCGTGCTTAGATAATAGGCTCCGAAGATCGAGATCATTGCGATCCCGCAGAAATAGGCACGGATAGACCATTTGTTCACAAGCAAGGGTCTCAGCTGCACGAAGGACCATCCGCCATTATGAATTTGCACGCAACGCCTGCCTTCATCCGCTGAACTTGTTCCGGCTATCCCCGTCGCACAATGGTTGCGTCCCAGCGCAACGGGCTGATGCAGCCGAAATGTTCGCCGAGTTTATGCCCCATGCCTTTCAGAACGCTTATCATGATGCTTAACAGGCGAATGAATAAGTAAACGGAAATTTTGCATTTAAACGCTGCGTCTCAAGATTGGCGAAATGGTTCTATTGTCAGTAATATTTGAATTCAGATCTGGGAGAGTTGTATGCAATTTTCTGATGTACTTGACTTCTGGTTTTCGGACGCTGTCCGGGCCAAATGGTTCAAACCCGATGAAGCATTCGACCGCGAGCTGGAGAGCCGTTTCGGAGAGCTGTCCGGCATGGCGCGTTCCGGCGCGCTTACCTCATGGGCAGGGCCGCCCGAAGGCGCTCTCGCGCTGGTCATATTGCTCGATCAGATCCCACGCAATATCTTCCGGGGAACTCCGGAGGCCTTTTCGGGAGACGCGCGTGCGCTCGAAATCGCCGAAGCCGCAATCGACTTGGGCCACGATGCCAGACTGGAGCCGATGCAGCGCTACATGCTCTACATGCCATTCATGCATTCGGAAAATCTTGAAGCGCAGGAACGCGGCATGGAGCTTTTCGAGCGGCTTGGCCTCGAAGAACCGCTTCGATATATGAAGATGCATCGCGATGTGGTCGCACGCTTCGGCAGGTTCCCGCATCGCAATGCCATCCTCGGCAGGGAGTCTACATCCGAGGAGCTTGAATTCCTGTCCGGGCCGAATTCCAGCTTCTAGACGCCGTGCGCAGCTCCTTCAGCAACCGGACCGGGAACCGCACACAGACCCTGCAGGAAATCATGACGTCCAGAATAGTCGTAGCAACGTTCTATAAATTCACTCTCCTGCAGGATCCGGAGACTTTGCGCGCGAATTTACTGGATTTCTGCCGCCGCGCCCGTTTGGGCGGCACGCTGATTCTTGCGCATGAAGGATTCAACGGGACCGTTGCCGGATTGCGGGAGGGCGTGGATGAACTGCTGGGCAAATTGCGTGAGCTGCCCGGCTGCGGCGATCTGCAGCCGCGAGAGTCCTGTGCGGAGGAAATGCCGTTTTACCGTATGAAGATCCGCGTAAAGCCGGAGATCGTCACGATGGGCGTTCCCGAAGTCGATCCGGTCGGACTGTCAGGAACCTATATCGAGCCGGAAGACTGGGATGCGCTGATTGCAGACCCTGACGTTGCCCTCATCGACACGCGAAACGACTACGAAGCGGCGATTGGGACGTTTGAGGGCGCGATCAATCCGAAAACGGCCACGTTCCGTGAGTTCCCGGACTGGTTCAGAGCGCGGAAAGACCTTCACGGCAAACGCAAATTCGCCATGTTCTGCACCGGCGGCATCCGCTGCGAGAAGGCGACGGCATATCTGAAAATGCTGGGTTTCGACGAAGTCTATCATCTGAAGGGCGGCATTCTCAATTATCTGGAGCGGATGCCGGAGCAAGGCGGCCGCTGGCGAGGCGAATGTTTCGTCTTCGATCAGCGTGCAGCCGTCCGGAGGGGCCTGGAACCCGGCAGCTACGAACTATGCCGCGCTTGCCGGATGCCGATATGCTCGGACGACAAGGCGTCGCCGTATTATTCACCCGGCGTAAGCTGTCCGCATTGCCATGATGTGACGAGTGCGGAACAGAAGAGGCGCTTCGCAGACCGGCAAAGACAGACGGAACTCGCGCGCAGGCGCGGAACGCGTCATGTGGGCGCTGTATCAGCCGCCGAAGCAAATGCGGGACGGGATGCGCAGGACGACGCAGGGTAAGCGGCCTCCTGTCCTCAGACAGCTTTACAAAACTTCACATTTGCAGTGTTGGGCGGAAACACCCGTCTGTCATCTTCACCTCATCAAATGGAAAAACCCGATGCATGAGGAGATTTGCATGACTGACAATGCAACGCAGAACGCCGCTCCCGGCGCGCAGCCCGGCAAACCTGCAAGTAAATGGCGCTGGGCCAGACGCATCGGCGTCGGCGTCGTGCTCGTGGGGCTCGGGCTCGCATCCGGCGCGGCCATCGGCGCGAAGTCGGTTCAGGCGCATTTCTGGCGCGGCCTGGATCATTCCCGTTTCGACGCCGAGCGGGTTTCGGAACGGATCGACCGCCGCGTCGAGCGCATATTGTCGCGCGTGGATGGAACGCCCGAGCAGCAGCAGCGTATCGCCACGATCGCAAAATCGGCTCTGAACGATCTTGTCGAACTCGGTGTGACGCCTCGCGAGACGCGCGCAAAGTTCATCGAGCTTCTGCGCGCCGACACCGTGGATGCAGCTGCCCTGGAGGCGCTGCGCGCCGAACAGGTTGCGAAGATCGACGCCGGCTCGAAGCGCATGGTTCGGGCCGTGACGGACGTTGCAGCCGTACTGACGCCGGCCCAGCGCCGCGAACTCACAGAGCGTATGCAGGAGCGGCATTCCCGCTGGCGTTAATCCTGGATACAGGGCATGGATAGTCTGGACCGCCTTGCGACACTGGCCGCCATGCCCCGGATTCTGCTTATCGACGACGATGTGAGACTGGCCTCGATGGTCGCGGATTACCTCCGCGGCCATCAGTTCGAGGTAAGCCATGCAGCCGACGGCGCTACCGGACGCAGCGAGCTTCAACGGCAGAATTTCGATCTTGTCCTGCTCGACCTGATGCTCCCGGACACTGATGGGCTCGCGCTTTTTCGCGACCTCCAGTCCCAGCCTTCAACGCGCAATATCCCCGTCATCATGCTGACAGCGCGGGGCGATCCGACTGACAGGGTGATTGGCCTCGAAATCGGCGCGGAGGACTATGTCGCCAAGCCCTTCGAGCCTCGCGAGCTGCTTGCCCGGATTCGTGTCGTATTGAGGCGGGACCGGAGCGCAGGAGCGGAGACGCTGCGTTTCGGCCGTCTCGGAATCGATCGCGGCAGCCGGATCGTCCGGCTGGATGGCGAGGAGAAAATGCTGACAAGCTACCAGTTCGATCTGCTCCTTGCGATGGCGGAACGCGCCGGACGCGTGCTCACGCGGGAGATACTGGCCGTTCTGGCGCGCGAGGATCATCACGCTTATGATCCTGCGCTCGACAGATCGATCGACGTGCATGTCGCCCGGATCCGCGCCGCCATCGAAGACGACCCGAAACATCCCAGACGCATCCTGACCGTTCGCGGCGCGGGCTATGTGTTCGCCAAGGCGCAAAGCTGATGAGCAGGCTCTACGTCCGGATTTATCTGGCCGTCCTCGGCAGCCTTCTGGTCTTTGCAGTTCTTGCCGGTCTGGCCGCGGTCACCGGGCGGCTGTTCGACGACGACGACTATCGACGCGGATTTCCCGAGCGTGGCGCGGAGATCGCCGAAAGGCTGCTGCCGCCCGGAGCAAGTGCGGAGACGCTGGAAGACGAGCTGGAGTTCTGGCAGGAGCGCACCGGATTTTCATTGCTGTTGATCGCGCCGGATGGACGGACGATCGCAGAGTCCGGCGCCTTTCCGCAGGGCTTCCGCAGCGAAGGATTAGCCGGGCGCGGACGGACGTTCTGGCGCGGACGCGGCGGCGTTTACGGGCTTACGTTGACCGACGGGCGCAGGCTCATCGCCGTTCCGCCCGATTTCGGCTCGCGTCCATTCCGGCATTTCGGTTGGCTTGCCGGTCTTCTCGGAATCGGCCTGGCCATCGGGATCGCCTTCTATCCGCTGGTACGGTATCTGACGCGGCGTCTGGAGTGCCTTGAAGAGGGCGTTGCCGCCTTCGGTGCAGGCGATTTGTCCGTTCGTGTGGACATTCCCGGGCGCGATGAGATCGCCAGGCTTGCAAAGACCTTCAACGCCACGGCCGACCGGATCGAGGCGCTAATGACGGCGAACAAGACATTACTGGCGAATGCCTCGCATGAACTGCGATCCCCGCTCTCGCGTCTGCGCATGGCGCTTGAGAGGCTGCCGGCAAGCGGAGCGAACCCGGCGGTCAGTGGGGAGATCGCGCGCAATATCGAGGAACTGGATGCGCTGATAGGCGAAATTCTGCTCGCCAGCCGCATTCAGGCCGACAATGCAGGCACGTTTATCGAAGAACCGGTCGATCTGGCTGGAGTGCTTGCAGAAGAATGCGCTGCTTTCGGCATCGAGGCAGATGTTCCGGGAGGCATGGATATCTTTGTGAGGGGCGACGCCCGGCTGCTGCGCCGGCTTTTCCGCAATCTTCTCGAAAACGCCGCACGCTATGGCGGCGGAGAACTTGCGGAAGTGACTGCCGGGCTGGATGGCGCCACGGCCTGGGTTACGGTTTGCGACCGCGGTCCGGGGATCCCCGGGGACGAGCGCGAGAAGATCTTCGAGCCGTTCTACCGGCTGAAGAATGCGCCGGAAAGCGCAGGCGGTGCGGGGCTCGGGCTTGCCCTTGTCCGCCAGATCGCAGAACGGCATGGAGGAACTGTGCGCTGTCTGGCGCGTGAAGGAGGCGGCAGTTGCTTCGAGATCAGGCTGCCGTCCGGTCACTCGGCGTCTGCCGGGGTTGCAGCTGGCGCACAGGCGTAACAGGCAGCAAGCCGTCCGGCCGTTTCCAGAAGTGCGGGGGTGTCCTTATCGCAGGGCTCGAAGGCCAGCGGACAGCGCGGATGAAACGCACAACCGGGCGGCGGGTCTAGAGGGGAGGGCAATTCGCCCTTCAGCACAATGCGCTCCTTCCTTCGCGCGGGATCGGCCACAGGCGTTGCGGACAGCAGCGCGCGCGTATAGGGGTGGCGCGGATCGGAGAAAATTGTCGCCTTGCCGCCCTGTTCGACGGGCCGGCCGAGATACATCACCATCACCTCGTCGGCGATATGCCTGACGACGGAAAGATCGTGGCTGATGAACAGATAGGCCAGGTCCAGCCGCTTCTGCAGTTCGGCCAGCAGGTTGAGTACCTGAGCCTGGATGGAGATGTCGAGCGCGGACACCGGCTCATCGAGAACGAGAATGGCCGGATCGAGCATGAGCGCGCGTGCGATGGCTACGCGCTGGCGCTGGCCGCCGGAAAACATATGCGGGTAACGGCTGTAATGCTCGCGCCGAAGTCCGACGGCGGCCATCATCGCCATGGCTTTTTCCTGCCGCGCCGCCTTAGACAGATCGGTGTTGACGAGCAATGGCTCCTCAAGCGCCGCCCCGATCTTCTGGCGCGGATTGAGCGAACCGAACGGGTTCTGGAAAACGATCTGCACGCTGTAGCGCAGCTTTCTGCGCGTGGCCCTGCTTGCCTCCGCGACGTCCTCGCCGAAAATGCGGAGCGTTCCCGCAGTCGGCTTATCGATCATCGTGACCATGCGGGCAAGTGTGGATTTCCCGCAGCCCGACTCCCCGACCACAGCGAGAGTGCGCCCGCGCTGGAGATCGAAGCTTGCTCCGTCCACCGCCTTGAGCGTCGCGGCGGACCGGAACGGGCCGCGTTCCACCCGGTAATGTCTGACGAGGTTCCTGGCTTCGAGAACGGTTTCGCCAGTCACGAGACCGTCTCCAATGCGGGATGTCTGAGCGGCGCGCCTTCCGAAAGCGGGTAGTGACAAAGCGCGCGCCCCATCTCAAGGCTGGCTAGCGGGGGCGGGACGGCGGTACAGAAGTCGGTGGCGAAGCGGCAGCGCGGCGAGAAAAGGCAGCCGCGCGGCCTGTCGAACAGGCCGGGCACAACGCCGGGAATCGATGGGAGCACACCCTCTGCGGCGCGCTCGGGCAGTGCTGCGAGCAGCGCTGCCGTGTAGGGGTGGTGCGGATCTGCGAACAGGCCGGCGACGGTCTGTTCCTCCACCTTCTGTCCAGCGTAATGGACCGATACGCGCTGCGCCGTTTCCGCGACAACGCCCATATCATGCGTCACCAGAACAAGCGCCATTCCTGTGTCCTGTTGCAGCTTCAGAAGAAGGTCGAGGATCTGCGCCTGAATGGTGACATCGAGCGCGGTGGTCGGTTCGTCGGCGATCAGCAGCTTCGGTTTGCAGGCGATCGCGATGGCGATCATGACACGCTGGTTCATGCCGCCGGAAAGCTGATGCGGGAATGCGTTCAGCCGCTTTTCCGGTGCGGGAATTCCGACCTGATCGAGCAATTCGATGGCGCGCCGGCGGCGCTCGGCACGGTTCATGCGCGTGTGGATCTTCAGAACCTCCGTAAGCTGAAACCCGGCCGTATAGCATGGATTGAGGCTGGACATAGGCTCCTGGAAGATCATCGAAATCCGCGCGCCCATGATGGCGCGGCGTTGTCTCGGGGAAAGCGCGAGCAGATCCAGCCCGTCGAAACGCAGCCTGTCCGCCGACACCTCCGCAGCGGGCGGCAACAGACCCAGCACGGCCAGCATCGCGACCGATTTACCCGACCCGGACTCCCCGACGATGGCGAGAACCTCGCGCGCATCCACGCTGAGCGAGACGCCTTCGACCGCACGGAGCGGCCCTGCCGCAGTATCGAACTGCACATCGAGATTCTCGATCTCCAGCAAGGCCATGTTTCAGGACCTCTTCAGCTTGGGGTCAAGAGCGTCGCGCAGACCGTCGCCCATCAGGTTGATGGCGAGGACAACGATCAGAATGGCGAGCCCCGGCAGCGTCACCACCCACCATGCGCGCAGGATGAACTCGCGCGCTTCGGCGAGCATCGTCCCCCATTCCGGCGCCGGGGGCTGTGCGCCCATGCCCAGGAAACCGAGCGCGGCGGCGTCGAGAATGGCGGTCGAGAAGGACAGCGCGGCCTGCACGATCAGCGGCGCCATGCAGTTGGGCAGAATCGTGACGCCCATCAAGCGGAGCGGACCGACGCCTGCGACCCGCGCCGCAATGACGTATTCCTTGTTCTTCTCGCCCATGACTGCGGCGCGCGTCAGGCGCACATAATGCGGCTGCTGGACGATGGCGATGGCGATCATCGCGTTGGTGAGGCTCGGCCCGAGCACCGCCACAAGCGTGAGCGCAAGAAGCAGGCTCGGAAATGCGAGCACGATGTCCATGACGCGGGAGATCAGCGTATCGAGCACGCCGCCCACGAAACCGGCGATCAGCCCGATCAGCACGCCCGCGACCATCGCTCCCGAAACGACGATGCAGCCGACGAACAGCGAGTAGCGCGCCCCGTGAATCAGGCGGGAGAGCATGTCGCGCCCGACGGCGTCTGTTCCGAGCAGGAAACGCGGGTCGCCGCCCTCCTGCCAGACAGGCGGTGTCAGGAGCGCGTCACGGAACTGGCGGGCCGGTTCGTAGGGAGCGATGACGTCGGCAAAAATGGCGACAAGGCAGATAGCTGTGAAAACATAAAGCCCAACCACCGCGCCCGTGTTTTCGCGGAAGTAGTACCAGAACTCGCCCAGGGCTGCCCGTGTGCCGGTCGGGCGCTGGTCAGGTGCGGCAGGATCGAGTATGGCGTCGCTCATGGGCCTATCGCATATGTCTGATGCGCGGATTGATGAAGCCGTAAAGCACATCGACAACGAGGTTCACGAGCATGACCATCGTCGCGATGAGCAGCAGCCCGCCCTGAACGGAAGGGTAGTCGCGCCTGAAGATCGAGTCGACCATCCATTTGCCGATGCCCGGCCAGGCGAAAATCGTCTCCGTCAGGATCGCGCCGCCGAGCAGCACGCCGGTCTGCAGGCCGATCGTGGTGATGACCGGAATAAGCGCGTTGCGCAGAGCGTGGACGCCGACCACGCGCGTCTGCGACATGCCCTTGGCCTTGGCGGTGCGGATGTAATCCTCGCCGAGCACTTCGAGCATAGCCGACCGCGTCTGGCGCGCGACGACAGCGAGCGGAATGGTGCCGAGCACGATCGTCGGCAGAATGAGATGCGAAACCGCGGAGGCGAATGCGCCCCTTTGTCCTGACATCAGGCTGTCGATCAGCATGAAGCCGGTGCCGGAAGGAAAATAATAAAGGAGCGAGATGCGACCGGAAACCGGGGTCCAGCCGAGGATGCCGGAGAAAAATATGATGAGCAGCAGGCCCCACCAGAAAATCGGCATCGAATAGCCGACGAGCGCCGCCCCCATGATCGACTGATCGAACCAGGACCCCCTGCGGGTCGCGGCGAAGACGCCGGCCGGAACGCCGAGCGCGATGGCGAACAGCATTGCGCAGACGGATAGTTCAAGCGTTGCGGGAAACAGCGCGAAGAATTCGTCGAAGACGGGACGCTTCGTGACGACGGATTGCCCGAGGTCGCCGGAAAGCGCGGAAGTCAGAAAATCGAAATACTGCACATGGATCGGCCGGTCATAGCCGAACTCCCGCATCAGTTCCGCATGACGCTCCGGCGTGATCCCCCGCTCGCCCGCCATGAGCAGCACCGGATCGCCGGGCAGCACGCGAATGAAGCCGAATGCGGCGATGGTGATGCCGATGAAGGTAGGAATAACGAGGCCGATGCGGCGCAGAATGAATGCGAGCATGTGTGCTTCTTAGCCCCGAAACGGCCTTGCGCCTGAGAGGCGCGTCCTTGCCTGGGCGTTTACGGCTCCGCCAAACGCCCATCTGGCGCATGGCGGAGCCGTAGCTCTTGAAAATCGGCCGGCTTATTCGCTCAGGCCGACGCCATAGAAGATATGCCCGCCGAAGGGGTCGATCCTGAAGTCGGTGACTTCCTTGCGCACAGGCTGGAAGCGGACGGAGTGGGCGATCGTCGCCCATGGAGCCTGCTCCTTGAAGATGACCTGCGCCTGCTCATAGAGGCGTGTGCGTTCGGCCCGGTCCGAGACGACCTTGGCCTGCTGGACGATCTCCTCGAAGGGCTGATGGCACCACTGCGCGCGGTTTGCGCCGCCGACGCCGTCGCATCCGAGCAGGACCGCCAGGAAGTTGTCCGGGTCGCCATTGTCGCCGGTCCAGCCCAGCAGGATTGCGCCATCGCGATTCACGTCCTTGGAGAGTTCGAGATATTCGCCCCACTCGTAGGAGACGATCTCGGCCTCGACGCCGATCTCGGCAAAGTCGGCCTGGATCAGTTCGGCCATGCGGCGGGCGTTCGGATTGTACGGGCGCTGCACCGGCATGGCCCAGACCTTCATCTTCAGGCCCGTGACGCCGGCGTCTTCGAGCATCTTCTTGGCGCCCGCGGGATCGTATGGGTCGTCCTCGACGGCGTCGTTATAGGACCATATGGTCGGCGGGATCGGGTTTTTGGCTATCGTGCCAGCGCCCTGGAATACGGCGTCCAGAATGGCCTGCTTGTTGATGGCCATGTTGAGCGCCTTGCGGACCTCGACCCTGTCGAATGGCGGCTGCTGCGTATTGTAACCGAGGTAACCCACATTCAGCCCTTCCTGATCGAGAACCTTGAGGTCGGGGTCGGCGCGCATGGAGTCCAGATCGGCCGGGTTCGGATAGGCCATTATGTGGCATTCGCCGGCCTTGAGCTTCTGATAGCGGACCGACGGATCGGGCGTGATCGCAAAGATCAGCTGATCGACGGGAGCCTTGCCCTCCCAATAGTCCTCATGCGCGGCGAAACGGACGACGGCGTCCTTCTGATAGGCCACGAATTTGAAAGGCCCCGTGCCGACCGGCGCCTGGTTGAGCTGCTCCATGCGGCCTTCGGCCTGGAGCTTTTCTGCGTATTCTGCGGAAAGGATGGAGGCGAAGTCCATGCCTAGATTGGCGATCATCGGCGCCTGCGGTTTGTTTAGGAGCAGCTTGACGGTGTAATCGTCGATCTTTTCCACGCCCTTGAACAGGTCGGGCATGGACATGGAGTTGAAATATTCCCAGGCCGCGCCTGCGGTGTATCTGTGCCAGGGATGGTCGGGATCCTTCTGGCGCATGAAGCTGAAGACGACATCATCGGCATTGAAGTCGCGGGTGGGGGTGAAGCCGTCGATGCTATGCCATTTGACGCCCTGCCGGAGCTTGAAGGTGTATTCCAGGCCGTCGTCGGACACCTCCCAGCTTTCAGCAAGCCCAGGCACGACGTTTGTGGTGCCGCGCTCGAACTCGATGAGCTGATTGTAGACCTGCCTCGAAGTCACGTCGAATGTCGTGCCCGATGTATAGAGCGCGGGGTCGAAGCCTTCGGGCGAACCTTCCGAACAATAAACGAGGGTTTGCGCGTGGGATACGCCTGACAACGCCATTGCGGTGGCAAGCGGAAGTAAAAATTTCATCCGCATGATTGTAGCCTCCAGATAATTCGGTCGTGAAATGCACCGCTGCGACTTCCAGCGATTGTGAACAGTAAATCATCCTTCACTGCTCATGGAAAACGCTTTATCTCGGGAAGGTTCTGTAAAGGGGGAAGTTTTTACGGGCATGTCTTCGTTGTATACACGTTTGCCGCCAAGCGCCTGATTCTGAACGCGCTTTTCTTCTTGTTTTATTGCAGTGCAATGTATGCTCGATCGTCGGCGGCGCTCTAAACGCCGAGATAACGGTCGGCGATTACCGGGGTCAGTTCGCCTGCGGCTCCGGTCCAGCAGTTCGTTCCTTTTTCGAGGATGAAGCAGCGTGTCGCCACCCCCAGCAATTCTTTCAGGGACTTGTCCACGATCAGAATAGCCTGTCCGTGCTCCTTGAGGCTGCGGATGGCGGACCAGATCTCCTGCCGGACGACCGGCGCCAGCCCCTCGGTCGCTTCGTCGAGAATGAGCAGGCGCGGATTGGTCATCAGCGCGCGTCCTATCGCCAGCATCTGCTGTTCACCGCCCGACAGCGTATTCGCCATCTGATTGCGGCGTGCAGCCAGTTGCGGGAACAGCCGTTCGACCTTGGTTTGTGTCCACTCTCCTCTGGAGGAGGCAACGATGAGATTTTCGTAGACGGTCAGATTTGGGAAGCAGCGGCGCCCTTCGGGCGCGAGACCTATGCCAAGCTGCGCCGCCTCATGCGAAGCCAACCGCGCCAGGTCGGTCCCGCTCAGCGCGATCCGGCCCTCGGTGTGCCGGATCATCCTGCAGATTGCGCGGATCGTCGTTGTCTTCCCCATGCCGTTGCGCCCCATAAGCGCCACGGCTTCGCCTTCGGCAACGGCCAGATCGACGCCGAACAGCGCCTGCGACGCGCCGTACCAGGCGCGCAGTCCGGAGACTTCGAGAAGCGCACTCATGGCGCATCCCCGCCAAGATAGGCTGTGCGGACCTCCGGATGATTGCGGATCTCCTCGACGCCGCCCGTTGCGATGATCCGGCCATAGACGAGCACGGAGATGCGGTCGGCAAGGGCGAAGACAGCGTCCATGTCATGCTCGATCAGCAGGATCGGCGCCTCTTCACGCAGTGCGTCAAGGATCTCCGTCAGCTTCTTCGTGCCGCCGGGGCCGATGCCGGCCATAGGCTCGTCGAGTAGAAAAGCCTTCGGGCGCAGGGCAAGCGCGATGCCGATTTCAAGCTGGCGGCGTTCCCCATGCGACAGATCCGCTGCCGGCACGCCGGCGCGTTCCTCCAGGCCGCAGCGACGCAGATAGACATGCGCAGGCTCCGTAAGCGAGGGGTCTTCCAGGGCAGGCATGAAAAAGCGGTAAGTGCTCCCGCTTGCCGCCTGCACCGCCAGCAATACATTCTGCAAGGCCGAGAATTCCGGGGCGAGCGAGGAAATCTGGAAGCTGCGCGCCAGGCCCAGTCTTGCGCGGGCTGCGATATCCAGCCCCGTGATGTCCTCGCCATCGAAGATAATGCGGCCCGAGTCGGGAGCTATCTCCCCTGCGATCTGGCGGACGAGCGTTGACTTGCCCGCGCCGTTCGGGCCGATAAGCGCATGGATCTCGCCCTGCTTCAGTGTCAGCGATACGCCGTCGCTGACCGTCAGTGCGCCGAAGCGTTTGGATATGCCGACAAGTTCGAGAATGGTCTCAGGCATGGCGGCTGCTTCCCGTCAGAAGCCCGATCAGCCCGCCGCGTGCGAACAGCACTACGGCGAGAAGCAGCAGTCCCAGCATGAACTGCCAGTGTTCGCTTGCTCCGCCAAGCGTGAATTCCAGTATGATATATAGCATAGCGCCTGCGACGGGGCCGTAGAGCCGGCCAACCCCGCCCAGGATCACGAAAATGATGATCTCGCCCGAAGTCTGCCATGAAAGCATGGCGGGACTGACGAAGCGGTTGAGATCGGCGTACAGCGCCCCCGCCAGCCCGGTAATCATGCCCGAAATGACGAAGGCTGTCAGGCGGACGCGAAAGGGGCGTATCCCGACCGAGGCGACGCGCAACTCGTTCTGCCGCGCGCCTTCGAGAGCCAGGCCGAAACGCGACCGGGTCAGGCGGGACATGAAGACGAGCGTCAGCATCAGGATCACATAGCAGATCGCGAAAAAGGTGAGCGGATCCAGCGTGTTCAGGCCGGGGAAGCCGTTGCGGACGTAGATGGACAGTCCGTCCTCGCCCCCATAGGCAGGCCAGGACACAGCGAAATAGTAGAACATCTGGGCAAAGGCGAGCGTTATCATGATGAAGTAGACGCCCGAGGTTCGCAGGCTGAGCGCGCCGATCGGCAGGGCGGCAAGAGCGCTCGCCAGGATCGCCACAAGCCAGATCGCAGGCATCTGCGTCGTGCCTTCGATGAGGAATGGCCATGTGGCGATAGGCTGGTAATTCTGCGCATGGCTGGCAAGAATGCCCGCCGCATAACCTCCGAGACCGAAATATGCAGCGTGTCCGAAGGAGACCAGCCCGCCATATCCGAGGATCAGATTGAGGCCGACCCCCGCGAGCGCAAGGATCGCCACCTTGGTCGCCAAGGTCACATAGAAGATTTCGTCCATCGCCATGGCGAGAAACGGGGCTGCAAGCAGCCCGAGCGCAAGCGTCAGATTGATTGCGTTTTCGCGGCTCATCTCACCCCCTTGCGCCGAACAGTCCTCTGGGACGCACGACGAGGACGGACGCCATGAGGATGTAGATCAGCATCGAGGCGAGGGAGGAGCCGACAGCCCGCGCGCTTGAGACGTCCATGAAGCCGGAAAAGGCGATGGGCAGCAGGAACCGTCCGAGCGTATCGGCCATCCCGACGAGGAGACCGCCAATCAGCGCGCCCTTGATCGAGCCGATCCCGCCAATGACGATGATGACGAATGCGAGGATCATCACCGGCTCGCCCATGCCGACCTGAACCGACTGGATGGTGCCCACAAGCGCACCTGCCAACCCCGCGAGCGCAGCTCCGATCATGAAGACGATGGTGTAGAGTTTCGCAATGTCGACGCCCAGCGCAGCGATCATTTCCCGGTCGGATTCGCCCGCCCTTATGCGCACGCCGATCCGCGTATAGCCCACAAGAAGAAAAAGTCCCGCTGCAACAGCGAAGCCGGCTGCGATTATGGCGAGCCGGTAAAGGGAATATTCGATGCCTCCGGGCAGAGTCACCGTGCCGGAAAGAACCGCGGGCACGTTAAGGTAGAGCGGCACCGAACCGAAATACCAGCGCGTCGCTTCGGAAAAGATCAGGATCAGGGCGAATGTCGCAAGCACCTGGTCGAGATGGTCCCGCGCATAGAGTCGGCGAATGACGATCATCTCGACAAGCGCTCCGGCGAGGGCCGCCGCAGCGAGGCTAGCAAGGAGTCCGAGCCAGAACGAGCCTGTGGCCATTGCGACGCCGGCGCAGGCGAACGCTCCGATCATGAACAGTGAGCCATGAGCCAGGTTGATGA
This sequence comes from uncultured Hyphomicrobiaceae bacterium, assembly GCA_964407075.1. Lineage (GTDB taxonomy): Bacteria > Pseudomonadota > Alphaproteobacteria > Rhizobiales > Rhodomicrobiaceae > JAHQVI01. The sequence continues at coordinate 1,318 of CAYOUE010000019.1, read as the reverse complement.
GGCCCATCACGCCGAAGATCAGAGTCAGCCCCGCCGCCATCAGAAACAGCATGACGCCGTACTGAAGGCCGTTGAGAAGCTGTTCGATAAAGAGGGCGAGCGTCACCGGCTCAGTCCTCTAGCGAATGAACACGCAGAGTCCCGTGCAAAGCCGGGCCTTCCCGCCCCAGGAATGCGCCGGCATCCGGGGTGAGGAATTCATGCCTGAAATTCAAGATCTTTGTACCCCCCACCCCAACCCTCGACACTATGGCCGAGGGCGCGTTTCGTGAAATGGCGCGGCCGCCAGGCTGCCGCGCCTGATGCTACATCTTGCACTCGGCCGCATAGGCGTCGGCGTGATCTTCAAGCGCCGTGCCGATGATCTTGTTGGTGAAGACGTCGCCCTCCTTGATCACCTCGCGGACATAGATGTCCTGAATCGGATGGTGGTTCGGGCCGAATTTGAAATCGCCGCGGGTCGATTTGAAATCGGCCTCTTTCAGCGCCGCCCGGAAGGCGTCGGCGTCGCTTACGCTGGCCTTGGACAGCGCGGCGAGCAACAGGTTTGCAGTGTCGAAGCCCTGGCTAGCGTAGAGCGAGGGAAGCCGGCCGTATTCCGCCTGAAAGCTCTCGACAAAAGCCTTGTTCGTCTCATTGTCGAGATCTTTTGACCATTGGGACGTATTCTTGACGCCAAGCGCAGCCTCGCCGACAGCCTGCAATATGCCCTGATCGAAGGAGAAGGCCGGGCCGATCAGCGGAATGTCGACGCCGGATTGCGCATATTGTTTAACGAAGGCTACGCCCATGCCGCCCGGCAGGAAGAAGAACACGCTGTCCGCGCCCGAAGCCCTGATCTGCGCGATCTCGGCAGCGTAGTCGGTCTGGCCTAGCTGCGTATACACCTCGTCTGCCAGTTCGCCCTTGAAGAAGCGCTTGTAGCCCGCGAGGGAGTCCTTGCCGGCCGGATAGTTGGGCGCGAGGATGAAGGATTTCTTGTAGCCCGCGTCATTGGCGTATGCGCCCGCCGCTTCGTGCAGATTGTCGTTCTGCCAGGCGACGTTGAAATAATTCTGATGGCAGCCCTGCCCGGCGAGCTGCGAGGGGCCGGCGTTCGGAGAAAGATAGAATTTGCCCTGCTGAACAGCGCTCGGCACCACCGCCATCGCCAGATTCGAGAAAATGATGCCGGTCAGAACGTCGACCTTGTCGCTCTGAATCATCTTGTCGGAGAGTTGAACAGCGATATCCGGCTTGAGCTGGTCGTCTTCGACGATCAGTTCGACATCGCTATTGCCCGACTGCTTGAGCGCAAGCATGAAGCCGTCGCGCACAT
>CAYOUE010000018.1:0-28027 GCA_964407075.1 uncultured Hyphomicrobiaceae bacterium | reverse complement strand
TCGCAGCCGTTTTTCTCGCCCGCCAGGGTACACCGCTCGTCATTCCGGTCGAGGCGCTGATGACGCTGTTCGATCTCACGCCGGCCGAGGCGCGCGTACTTGCATCGATCGCCGGGGGCAAGACCCCGGCGGAAACCGCGAGCGCGCTGTCGATCGCGGAGACCACCGTGCGCACGCATCTCCTGCGCATCTTCGGCAAGACCGGCACGCACCGGCAGGCCGAACTGGTCAGCCTGGTCAGCGCCCTGCAAGCGCCGGTGAAGGCGCGCTGAACGCCCGCTTACCGGGCTATGGTTCGCTCGGCGCCAGATCAGGATCGCTTCTGATGGAACCGCTTCGACGGTCCATCGAAAAAGTGAATAAAATTCGCTTATAACATCTTGAGCGGCCGCGCCAATGTGGATCCCTGACAAACATGCGCGACCTAGCTTCCCTTGCACTTCTTCATGCATTTGTCATTGCCACCGAATAAGGGGATCCCGCAAATAGCTTGGCACAATGTGCCGTTATTCAGCTTGACCTTCTTCTTTTTCTTTTTCTTCTCTTTCGGCTCCAAAGTTTCTGTCTTCTTCGGCGCCTCGTTTTGCTCCCTACTTTCCATAAACTGCCTTATCCGCGCGTTCTCCTTGGCTTGATCAGCTTGCGACATAGGCTTGCCGAGGCACTTGTTCATGCACGGTTGCCAAGACGGGCCCTCAGCCTTCGTTGTTGTGCAGAGGTTGCGGCAGTTCGCTTCCCATTGAGACTCTGCGGCCTGCGACGCCGTTGTAGCCGCGGATATGAAGAATATAAAAACCAGCGCCTTGGACATAAGATATTTCATGTGAACTCCGTACGGTTTCGAAATGCTTGCCCGGGCTGTCCTTTTTTTGAGACAGCCACTTTGAGATTTCCTGTTAAGGAAGCTCATCACGTAATGTGGCTGAGTTAGTAGTCTGCACGTGGGGGTTGCTGGCAGAACGTGGCGTCCCGGGCGAAAAGATCACTTCCATCGGATGGATCGATCACAGCCCGGCGATGTGTGTCCACCCCCTTGCGAAGCCAGGGATGGAAGCGAAAAACTGATAGTTGCCGTCGCCGCTGACCGTGGATGTCGCGCCCGCCCCGGTCAATGCGTTGTAGAATAGAACGCCGCCGCTCTTGGCCCCCACAACTCTGGTCCATCCCGGTGCGAATCCGGAAATGGGCGCGACGAACTGGTAGTTTCCTCCTCCGTCAAGCGTCGCAGTCGCCCCGTCGCCGCTCGCGGCATTGTAGAAGAGAAGGCTGCCTTGGTTAGCTGACGTGATACTTGTCCATCCTTTGGCGAACCCGGAAATCGACCTGACGAACCGATAGGTGCCGCCAGCGTCAATCGTGGCCGTCGCGCCTTCGCCCGTAGAAGCGTTGTAAAAAAGCACGCCGCCGTTGCCGGCCCCAACGATGTGCGTCCACCCCTTGGCGAATCCAGAGATCGAACCGACAAACCGGTAGTTCCCGGCGCCGTCAATAGTGGCGGTCGCCCCTTCGCCGCTCGCGGCATTGTAGAAAAGAAAGCTGCCTTGGTTGGCGGACACAATGTGGGTCCATCCCCTGGCGAACCCAGTTATGGAAACGACGAACTGATACTTTCCGCTATGATCGATCGTGGACGTCGCGCCCTCACCCGTTGAAGCGTTGTAGAACAGCGCGCTGCCGTTGCGAGCCCCGACGACTTGCGTCCATCCCTTCGCGAACCCAGGGATGGAAACGACAAACTGATAGTTGCCGCCGCCATCAAGCGTGGATATCGCGCCATCGCCACTTGCCGAATTATAAAAGAGATACGGATCAGCGCGAACAGGATGAGCCATGCCGAAGAGCAGCGAGACTAAGACGGACAGCAAAATTCTTCTCATGAAAAGAGCTCCCTTGAGTTGACTTGTACGAATATTGCAAAGATGCACTGGCGTCGGCCTGCCCCTCGTTCATCTATGGTCACCGGGCAGCTCCAGCGGCGCTTGATGACCCATAGATAAATTCTACGCGCGGCGGCGTAGCTTAAACGTCACCCATTTGGTGGATGTCAGGAGGATAATTTCAGGGACGCTCGCCTTGGTGGATTTGTGAAGGAGTTAAACCAAGCGAATATTGATTGCATCCTTGACGATATTCCTAGCTGCCTTCGTGTTGAATGCCGGCGTGGCTTCGGCTTGTCCGGCGGGAACCAGCTTCTTCGCCTATGGGAGAACAGCGGGCTGCTGGAAGAACATGGGTTACACCGGCCCGGGCACCAATTGGGCGGTGGTGCGCTGCAAGAGGGTCGCGACGAACGCCAGGTGCCCGGGTCAGGACAAGCACACAGACAGGAGAGACCCTGGCCGTTACTATTGCTGTGCCAGGGTATCGCTTAAGGTGATCCGGGAACATCTCGCCCTCGGACTGCAATATTCCGAATACACGCTCTAGAAAATATTCGATTTTTGGAAATTGAGTTGTTCTACGCGGCAGAAGCTTGCGATTTGTGATTCCATTCTCATATCGATTAGCTTCGGCGTGGAAACCTTTATTACACTGTGACTGCTGATTGTTGGAGAACTGAAGGAACGAACGCCAGAGTGCCTGATGCGATTGGCGTTATTCGCAGCTGATTTGCTTCGGCGCAATGAAGAATGCGAGCCTGCCCTGGCCGGAGCCGATATCGGACCACTCGGCATCGTCGAAGGTGATATTCGCGATCGCGGCGGTAGGATATTTGGCCGCCAGCGCAAAACGCGCCTCGGGCGCTCCGCTTCCGGTCAGGCTGACGGCGAAGCTGTGGATCCCTGGATTGTGGCCGATCATCATCACATGCCGCGGGCCGTCGGGAACGCCTTGCAGCACGGCGAGCATGGCGTCCTCGCTGGCCAGGTAGAGCGTTTCGCTGAACTCCGTTTTCGGCGGTTCCGGCCATTGAGCAGAGGCCAGCTCCAGCGTGTCGCGAGTACGCTTCGCTGTCGAGCAGAGGATGAGGTCCGGGATCAGCCCTTGATCGGCGAGATAGCGCCCCATGACCGGCGCGTCCCTTTCGCCGCGCGCGTTGAGCGGCCGGTCGAAATCGGTGAGACCGGAATGATCCCAGCTTGATTTGGCGTGACGGAAAAGGGTCAGTGTCAGCATCGCTTGGCCAGTTCTGTCGAAATGAAGTTTGACGCGTTACCGGTTTTACAACGGGTTAATCTGTGCGGCAAATTCCATGCCATCCAGCCACGTTTTCGGCGGGAGCTACTGTCCCCGCCCGGCCTGGCTGGCGAAGCGGACGGCTTCCTCCGCCGAGCGGAACAGCGCCCCGGCCTTGGCCTGGCATTCGCGCTGCTCGTTCTCCGGCACGGAGTCGGCGACGATCCCGGCGCCCGCCTGCACATACATCGTACCGTCCTTGACGAGGGCTGTCCGCAGCACGATGGCGCTGTCCATCTCTCCCGCCGCCGAAAAATAGCCCACGCACCCGGCGTAAAGACCGCGCTTCTCCTTCTCCAGCTCGTCGATGATCTCCATCGCCCGCACTTTCGGCGCGCCGGACACGGTGCCGGCCGGGAACCCCGCCATCAGCGCATCGACCGCGTCGCGGTCCTCCGCCAGCTCGCCTGTGACATTGGAGACGATGTGCATGACCTGGCTGTAATATTCGAGGAAGAAGCTGTCGGTGACGCGCACCGTGCCGAGCTTCGCGACGCGCCCGACGTCGTTGCGTCCCAGATCGAGGAGCATCAGATGCTCCGAGCGCTCTTTTTCGTCTGCGAGCAGTTCCTCGGCCAGCGCGCGGTCCTCCTCGGGCGTGGCGCCTCGCGGGCGCGTGCCCGCGATCGGGCGGATCGTGACCTGGCCGCCCCGCGCGCGCACCAGTATCTCCGGGCTCGACCCGGCAATGGCGTAATCGCCGAAATTGAGGAAAAACAGGAAGGGCGAAGGATTCACCCGCCGCAGCGCGCGGTAGAGGGCGAAGGGCGGCAGGTCGAACGGCGCGGAAAAACGCTGGCTCAGCACGACCTGGAAGATGTCGCCCGCTTCGATATATTTCTTCGCCTTGCGGACCATCGTCATGTAGTCCTTCGGCGAGGTGTTGGACACGGCTTTGGGGAAATCGACGTCCCCCCCGTTCGGCGCGCCCGCATGGCTCAGCGGCGTGTCGAGAGCATCAACGACGGATGTCAGCCGGTCGAGCGCGCGGGAATAGGCGGCCTTTGCGGACAGCCTTGCGTCCGGGCGCACCGGCGTGACGATAGTGATCTCGTCCTTCACATTGTCGAAGATCGCCATCAGCGTCGGACGGATCATGACGGCGTCGGGAATGCCGATCGGGTCCGGGTTCGGCTCCGGCAGGTTCTCGATGAGCCGGACGGTGTCGTAACCCATATAGCCGAAAACGCCGAGGGCCATCGGCGGCAGGCTCTCCGGAAGGTCGATGCGCGACTCGTCCAGCAGCGCGCGGAGCGCCTTCAGCGCACCGCCCTTGCATTTGGTGAATTTGCCGGGGTATCTGACGGGGGAGCGGTTGATCTCGGCCTGGTCGCCGGACGCCCGCCAGACGATGTCGGGATCGAAGCCAAGGACCGAATAGCGCCCCCGCACCGCGCCGCCTTCGACCGATTCCAGCAGGAAGCTCATCGGCTTGTCCGCCCCGAGCTTGAGCATGGCCGAAACCGGCGTTTCCAGATCGGCTATCAGCCGTGTCCATACGGCTTGCGCCCTGCCTTCGTCATAGGCTTTTGCGAAATCGTCGAATCCGGGTTGCAGCCTCATGGGAAGCGCCCTCGCCGCGGGCGTTTTGAGAATGCCCCGCCTTGTGCCAGCTACTGATTGATGAGCGCCGATATAGCCTCTTCATTCACGCTGACGCCATAGCTGTTTTGCAGACCGGCGACATATTGTGTCAGAATATCCACACCCAGCGACCTGCGAAGTTCATTGCGCAGGTTTTCGGCTTCTTCGCCTTCGAGCCGGGGCGCTTCCCTGACGCCATCGAGCTGTATGACGGCCTGCGACTGGCCATCCGGCATCTGGACAGTTCCCAAGCCCTTCTGCGGCAAGGTGAAGCCCACCGATACGGCAGAAGGCGGCAACTCGTCCGGCCGCGTCTGGCGTTTCAGGCCGCTGGCTGCCTTGACCTCGGCTCCCGCTTCGGAGGCGAGCGTTTCGATGGCTGCGCCGGATTTGCCTTTCTCGACCAGCTCTTCCGCCTTTGCGCGCAGGCGTTTGCGTGTTTCCTCCTCGATCCACGCCGCCGCAACCTCATCGCGGACTTCCTCGAATGTGCGCTCGCGTTCGGAAATGATTTCCAGCACATCGAGGAACAGATAGCCGTCATCTAGGGTCACGGCATTGTTCTCGACCCCGACATCGCCGGTGAAGGTCATTTCGAGAATTTCGCGGTTGCCTGCGATGCCTTCGACAGGCTCGCCGTCCTGGGCGGCGCCGTTTCGCGCGATAACATGCTCGGTAAATGGAAGGTTGAGCGCGTTTGCCGCTTCGCGGACATCCGCGCCGCTTGCGCGCTGGTCCTCGATGGCGCGGTAGAGCGTTTCGATTTCATCGAACGCGCGGTCGCGGGCGAGCGCGTCGCGCACTTCCTCGCGCACGTCCCCGAAACTTTTCGTTTCACCGGACGTGACTTCCACGGCTTTGAGAATAACCACGGAAAAGCTCTGCACGGGTTCGCTGAATTCGCCTTCACCGAGCATGAAGGCAGTCTCGGCCAGCGTCTGATCCGGCAGGGTCTGTCTGGTGAACTCGCCCAGCTCGATGTCGTTCTCCGTCATGCCGGCGGCAAGTCCGGTCTCGACGAAATCGGCGCCATTCTTCAGCTTCTCATGCGCTTCCCGCGCCGCTTCCATATCGGAGAAGATCAGTTGCTGAAGTTTGCGGCGCTCGGGTCTTTCGTAACGCTCCCGATTGGCTTCGAAATAGGTGCGCAATTCCTCATCGGTCAGTGAAATCGTATCCTTGATTGTATCCGGCGTCAGCCTGACCATACCGATTCTGCGGTATTCAGGCGCCCGGTAACGCGTTTTGTTGGCTTCGAAGTAACTCTGCAGTGCGCTCTCCTCCGGAGTCTCAACGGTTCCGATCGCTTCCGGCGCAACGACGAAATATTTCAGGTCGCGCTCGTCATTACGGTGACGGTTGACCGCCTCGACCAGCGTGTCCGGTACATATGCGCCGCGGCTCAGCGCGCTCATGACCTGATTGCGGATCAACTCGCCGCGCTGAAGCCTGAGAAATGCCTGCTCGGAGAGATTGCGGTCGCGCAGGAACGCCTGAAAACGGGCCGGCTCGAACTGGCCTTCGCTGTTGCGGAAAGACGGCTCCTGGCGGATCAGCGAAAGAATCGCTTCATCGGAAATGCCGACTCCAAGCTCCTCGGCGTGGATATCGATGGCGGTCTGGGTGATCGTGTTCTGCAGCACGCTCTGGGTGATGCCAAAAGCGCGGACTTCCTGTGCTGTCAGGCCGCGCCCGAGTCTTGCGCTCAACGCATTGACCTGGTTGATGTAATCGCGCTGGAAGTCGATGGCGGAGACTTCGCGGTCGCCGACCTCGGCGATCGGAGCGTTGCGCACGCCCTGGAAAATGTCGCCTATGCCCCAGATCGCAAAGCTGATGACGAGCATTCCGAGCAGAGCCTTGACCAGCCAGCTGCTTGCGCTTTTTCTCAATGAATTCAGCATGGTTTCTATCCAGCCGTCCGTTAGGCCGCTGCGGCGGGCAAACCCGGGAGCGCCGCGCGCGAACCTTTTTTCAGCGCCGTCGCTTGCGCCTTTTCGCCTATGCCGTTAGATCAAGGCGTCACGGCGAACAATGTCAAGAGCGAATGTCTGGGTCGGAGATGCCGCAAATCAAGCCTCTCATTGCCGGAAACTGGAAAATGAACGGCCTGAAGGCTTCTCTCGGGGAACTGGCTGCGCTGTCCGCCGGCATTGCCGAAAAGCGAATGGGCGATAAAGCCGACATCATGATCTGCCCGCCGGCCACGCTCATCGGGGCAATGGCCGAGATGTGCGCGGACGGTCCGGTGCGCATTGGCGCGCAGGACTGCCATGACAAGCCGTCCGGCGCCTACACGGGCAGCATCTCCGCGCCGATGCTGGCCGACAGCGGCGCGCAAGGGGTCATTCTCGGCCATTCCGAGCGGCGCTCGATGCATGGCGAACGCGACCGCGACGTGGCCGCCAAGGCGCGCGCCGCGCATCAGGCGGGATTGCTGGCGATCATCTGCATCGGCGAGACCGCAGGCGAGCGCAGGCTCGGGCTGGCCCTTGACGTCGTCGGCAGGCAACTGGCCGGATCGTTGCCGGACAATGCCAGCGCCGCCAATGTCGTCATCGCCTATGAGCCGGTCTGGGCGATCGGAACCGGGCTGACGCCTACCGGCGGGGACATCGCCGAAGTTCACGCCTTCATCAGGGAGCGGCTCGGCGCGCTCGCAGGTCCAGGCGTTGCAGCGGAGACACGCATTCTTTACGGGGGCTCCGTAAAGCCGTCCAACGCTGCTGAAATCTTGACAATTCCCAATGTTGATGGCGCTCTCGTGGGCGGGGCCAGCCTTCTGGCGAACGACTTTCTGGGCATTCTCGACGGTCTCGGCGTCACCTGACCTCTGGAACGTAAGGAACGCACGCAACATATGATGTATCGAGGAGAGATGTTGTGGGGCTTGGCGATGACGCTCAAGTCTTTGACCGTGTCGATAGCCCTTTTCGCACTTTGCGCGGCAACGACCTTGCGTGCGGTTGCCGAGCCGCTCGACCCCGACGCCTGCCAGCGCCTGAGGACCGAGAGGGAAGCCCTGACCGTGCTCGGGATCGACAATTATTTCGAGAGGGGCGCCGATTGGGTCAAGTCCAATCTGACCGCTGCCGATCTCAATCTGGTCAAGCGCTACGTCAACGTGTTCGAGCAGCTCAAGTTCCGATGCCCGCCTGAAACCGCAGCCAAAGCGGGGGGACGTGCGCAGGCCGTTTCATCCGGCCCGGTGCCGCCGCTCCCGGTTCGCGCTCCGGCTCGCCCCGCGCGCGCTTCGACACCGGAGAAGGCGGCGCAGCCGGGCTGATCGCCCGCTTCAGGCATCCGTCTTGCGCCTTCTGCTGGCCAGAAGCCCGTAAATGCGTTAAACCGCCACAAACCGCGATGAAAGAAACCCATGACGACCGTAGTTCTTGTCATACATCTCATGATTGCCGCAGCTCTTGTCGGCCTTGTGCTGGTCCAGAAATCGGAGGGCGGGGCGCTTGGCATCGGCGGAGGAGGCGGCGGGTTCATGACCGGGCGCGGCGCTGCGAACCTGCTGACACGCATGACGGCGATCCTGGCTGCCTGTTTCTTCGGAACAAGCATCCTGCTAGCAGTACTCGCCAACATGGAGTCGCAGCCGAGTTCGATTATTGAAGGCGTGGGGACTGAAGGCGCGCCTGCTGGCGGACAGCCCTCGTCGCTGCCTTCGCTTCAGCCGCTGGTTCCGCCTTCCGCGCCGTCAGCTCCGGCTTCCGGAGGAGAAGGAACCAGCGCGCCGCAAGTGCCGCAATCGCAATAGCGTCAGGCTTGCAGGGCGAGCAGATCGGTATGGCCTATTTCGCAGGATTTAACGTCCGTGCGGCTCGCCAGCCATGACGCAAGGCCGGTCTCTTCAATGAGGCCTGTTTCGCCTGCGGCCTGCGCAATGCCTTGGGCGAGCGCCAATATCAACGGCCTGTCCTTTGCGCCGAGACACCACGGGCTGCTCGCTGTCGTTACCTTGTAGCCCGCCCGCTCCAGCGCGCCGCATAGCTGTTTTCCGGCGTCCGGTCCGGCGGCCGCCCCGAATCCCTTGTCTGCGCGCTGATGCTCGTTGAAAGCCCGGCATATGCGCTCATCGAGTTCATGATCCGGAGACCAGCGCATTTCGCCATTATAGATGAGAACTGTATAAAACGCTGCGCCGCGGCCCGCGATCTGCGGAACGAAACGCCCGATCCAGTCAGCTGAAACGAGATCGAACAGGGCGGACGCGGTAACGATGTCGCAGTCACCAGCAAGGAGTGCGGCTGCGTCCCTGGCAAGATCGACCGGTTCGAGGCTGTATGTCAGTTCGGCGATCCTTGCCGTGCTGCGCCATCGCTCGATCTCCTCTCGCGCTGCATCGAGAAGTTCGCGGTCGTGATCCGCCAGGCGCCAATGTTGCGACATCGGCAGCATCGGCGCGAGGGCACGCAGGTTCGACCCGGCGCCGCAGCCGAGATCGAGAAGGGTCACCGCCTGGCGTCCATGGAAATGCGCCGCAAGCGCTTTCGCCAGTCCGGCATCGCGGGCGCGGTGATCTGCAGGCTCGCGCAGACGCAGCCAGTCCGCGGAAAAGCCGCTCAAGCCCCGACCTCCGCGACGACCTGCGCGACCTTGCGCACCGTATCCTCCCAGCGCGGCAGGCTCTGCGCATGGCTCCAGGCCGCATCCGAAAGCTGCTTGCGCAAAGCCTCGTCGATAATGAGCCTTTCGAGTGCGGTTCCCAAAGCGGGCGCGTCGTCAGGCTCGACCAGAATGCCGGCATTCGCCGGAACGGTGCCTGGCACCGCGCCGGCGCGCGCCGCTACAATCGGCAAGCCCCGAGCCAGCGCTTCGGCGAAGACCATTCCGTAGCCTTCATAACGCGAAGGCAGGGCGAAAATGTCCGTATGGTGATAATGCCGGTACAGATCGTCCTTGCTCATCGCGCCCTTAAGAGAAATCCGGCCCTGAAGGCCGAGGGCTGCGATCCGCTCCTTCAGCCGGTCGGCGAATTCGGGATCGCGCCCCGCGCTGCCTATGATCGTGGCGTTCCAGTTCAGGCGCTGGAGGCTCGCCAGCGCTTCGACGAGCACATCATGCCCCTTTCGCGGGATTAGCGAGCCGACGCTGAGTATCTCGCACCGTCCGTGACCGCCAACCGCCCGCGCGGCGCGCTCCGTGCCCGGTTCGGCGACCGTGATCGGCGGCGGCGGCGCGAAGGAGAGTTTCGGCAGCGTCTCGGCGATGGACGGGCTGGTGACGATGATGTGCCTGGCGTGGCGTAGCGCTGCGCGTTCGGAAGCGATCAGATCGTTGCTGATTTCCGGATCTAGTCCGGTTTCGAGCCCGAGCGGATGATGGAGGATGACGACGATCGGCGCAGCGACGGCGCTCAGGATCTCCTCCGTAAGCGCGCCGAATGCAAGCCCGTCAATCAGCAGAACCGAATCCGCCGGAACGGCCGCGAGCAGATCCGCCGTTTCCTTCAGCTCGTCGGGCGAAGGCAGAGGAAAGCCGGGCGGGAGAGGGACATGACTGAGATAAACGCCTTCGCCGGGCAGAAGCGAAAGCACGGTTCGGTCATATATGTAGCCGCCTGTGGGCGTGTTGATGTCGCCGGGAATTGCGAAATGAACTCTCATTGCGTGCCTACCGGTCCCTCGAACCATGCGCGCGCCACATGGCTTTCGTGCAGCGTGATGCGCAAACGCGCCAGATTTTTGGCGTCCTCACCAAGCCGGCCCGCCCGGATCGCTGCGGCCATCTCGTCGAAGATGTGGCGGCAGAGAAATTCCGTCGTCGTCAGCTTGCCTGAAAAGCCCGGGATTTCGTCGAGATTGGCGTAGTTGACAGGCTTCAGCACCGCGGCGAGAGCCTGCGAGGCGAGCCCGATGTCAACGACGACATTATGCGGATCGAGCGTTTCGCGGAAGAAGGCCGCATCGACGATAAAGGTGGCGCCATGCATGTTCTGCGCCGGGCCGAAAAAGTCTCCGGGCAGGCTGTGCGCGATCATGATGTGGTCGCGGACTTCAAGTGCGTACATGGCGGTCTCCCTGGGATTGGTGCGTCAGTAGCGGATTGCCGTCGCGATACCCGGCGCGTCAGGTGCGAGCAAGCCGGGCAGGGCGGCGGGCAGATCCTCGAAGGCCACTTCCCCGGTAATCAACGAATCAAGGCCTTCATCATCGAGCATGGAGATGGCGACGGCAAGGCGCTGGCGGCGGGTTATGGTCTCGCGCATCCCCGGAGCGACCTGGCCGACCTGGCTGGAGATGATCCGGAGCCGCTGGCTGTGGAAAGCGCCGCCGAGCTGTAGACTGACCGGCTTGTCGCCATACCAGCTCACCTCCACGATTGTCGCCTCGAACCGGGCGAGATCGAGCGCGAGACGAAGGCCCTCCTCGGTTGCGCTGGTATGGAAGACGAGGTGCTGGCCGCTCTCCGCCTCACCGGGAAGCCGGAAATCCGCGCCGAGCTTTTCCGCGACGGCGGCGCGAGCCGGATCGACGTCGATCAGCGTGACTCGCGCGCCGGGCAGCCGCGCCGCCAGATAGGCGATAAGCGCGCCCACCAGCCCTGCGCCGATCACGGCGATGCGCTGGCCGGCCGCCGCACCGCCGTCCCAGAGCGCATTGAGCGCGGTTTCCATGTTGGCCGAGAGAATCGCTCGCCGCGCCGGGATATTGTCAGGGACCGGAACCGCCATATCGACGGGGATCGTGAAGCGGGTCTGATGCGGATGTAGCGCAAAGACGGTGCGGCCGATTAACGCATCCGGCCCCGCCTCAACAACGCCGACGGCGGCGTATCCGTATCTGACCGGAAAGGGAAAATCGCCATGTTGAAGCGGCGCTCTCATCCGGCTCCACTCGCTTTCAGGAAGCCGGCCTTCAAAGACGAGGCGCTCGGTTCCGCGGCTCAGACCGGAATAAACACATCGGATGCACAGTTTCGCCTTAGCCCCGTCATCTTCCATTAATATTTGGTTTCGCACATTGCGGATGCGTGCGGAAAAAGGGGCTTCATACACCAGCGCCCGCGCCTCATCCGGATGTGCTCCAAGGTGTTCCCGCATTCAATCGCGCCGTCCTCGCATTTTTTTGATCGATTAAAAAGCCGCGTTGCGTGTTTTAAGTCCGTCAGCCGTCCGAACCCACGGGGAAGTCAAACAGCATGAACGACCATACGCCTCTGCTCCTGGACAGAATAACGCAACGCAAAGAACGATTTACGCCTGGCGGTTTCCAGAGCGCCAGCCTGCTGTTCCGCCGCCGCATGATAATGGGTCTTCTGTCCGGTTCGACAATTGCAGGCCTTTTATACGTGCTCTCCATCGTGCTGGGAAGCGATGGATGGACGCTGCTGGACATCGGAATATTCGCCGCTTTCGCAATGTCCGCTCCCTGGACGGTGATGGGTTTCTGGAATGCGGTGATCGGCTTTTGCCTTCTGCATTTCAGCCGCAGGCCGCTTTCCGAAACCGCGCCATTCGCTCAGTCTGCGGATGATGCTTCGCCACTGGTTCTGCGCAGCGCGATCCTGATGACGTTGCGGAACGAAGATCCTGCGCGCGCCTTTCAGCGGCTGCGGATCATGCGCGATAGCCTTGCGCGGACAGGCGAGGCGGGCAGGTTTGATTTCTTCGTGCTCAGCGACAGCGATAAGCCGGATATCTCGCGCGAGGAAGAGCGCCTGTTCGCCGAATGGGAGGCCGAATTCGCCGAGCGCAGCCGCACCTTCTACCGCAGGAGGGAGCGAAATGACGGCTTCAAGGCCGGCAATGTCCGCGATTTCGTGACGCGCTGGGGCGAAGGCTACGATCTGATGCTCCCGCTCGACGCCGACAGCCTGATGTCGGGCGGGGAGATCGTCCGGATGGCGCGGATCATGCAGGCTCATCCGCGGCTCGGCATCCTGCAGAGTCTTGTGACAGGCGCGCCCACGCAAAGCGCCTTCGGCCGGATCTTCCAGTACGGAATGCGCCACGGAATGCGCTCATACACGATGGGCAACGCCTGGTGGAACGGCGATTGCGGACCTTACTGGGGCCACAACGCCGCCGTCCGCGTTGCCCCTTTCGCTCGCTATTGCGAACTGCCGGTATTGCCAGGCAAGCCGCCGCTCGGCGGCTGGATCCTCAGCCACGATCAGATCGAGGCGACCCTGATGCGCGCGGGCGGCTATGAAGTGCGCGTGCTTCCCGTTGAGGTCGAAAGCTGGGAAGACAACCCGCCGACGCTGCTCGACTTCACCAAGCGCGACCTGCGCTGGTGCCAGGGGAACATGCAATACTGGCGGCTGGTCTTTGGGCTGCCGGGATTGAAGCCGCTGAGCCGGTTCCAGATCGCGATGGGCATCTGCATGTATCTCGCCGCTTTCGCATGGACGCTGATGATCGCGTTCTCTGCGCTGAAGGTTTTCGACCCGGCCATCACGACGCAGCAGATCGAGCTTGGCATCGGCCTGTTCTTCTTCTCCTTCTTCCTCAGCATTTCGCCGAAGCTGACAGGGATGCTCGATGTCGCGATGACCCGCGGCGGCGTGGCGCGTTACGGGGGCGGCCTTCGTTTCTTCGCCAGCGCGCTGACCGAGATCGTGTTCTCCATGCTTCTTGCCCCGATCACCGCGGTCCGGCTCACGATCTTCATGATCAGCCTGGCTTTCGGGCGCAGCGTGATCTGGAGCGGCCAGCAGCGTGACGCCCATGGCCTGAGCTGGGCGACGGCCTTCTCCGGACTCTGGCCGCAAACCCTGTTCGGCTTGGCCATACTGGGGCTGTTCGTGTGGAAAGCGCCCGGCGTTCTACCCTGGGCCGCGCCGCTTCTTTCGGGGCTGATCCTGTCGGTTCCCTTCGCCGTGGTCACGGCTTCGCCGCGCTTCGGCCGCTTCCTCGCAGATATCGGCCTGTGCGCAATACCCGAGGAGGTGAACGCACCGGTCGAACTGAAGCAGCTCTCTGGCCCCGGCGTCACCCGGTCCGGTCCCGACCTGCCCGGCGGCCGGGCGGAACCGATCGCCGTCGCGGCCAGCGGCTAAGCCAGTGACCGGCGGCCGCGCGTCCCTGCGCCGCGCCCGGCGCTTCCTCCGGGGGGCGGCGGGCATTGCGCGGTCCGTGCGGATTTATTATGGCGACCCGTCGCGCCGCAGGCGCATGGCGCAACTCTACAGCCGCTATGTGAAGGCTGGCGACCTGGTTTTCGATGTCGGCGCGCATGTCGGCGACCGCATCGCCGCCTTCCGCAGCCTCGGCGCGCGCGTCGTCGCCGTCGAACCGCAGCCCGCCGCAATGCGCTGGCTCAAATTGCGATACGGCCGCGATCCTGACGTGACGCTGGTTCACGCGGCGGTTGGCGAAGCCGAAGGCGACATCACGCTTCATGTCAATCTCGCCAATCCCACAGTCTCGACAGCCTCGCAGACCTTCATCGACGCCGCGCATGGCGCGCAGGGATGGGAGGGACAGGCCTGGGATGAAACGGTAAGCGTGCCATGTCTCACTCTGGACGGTCTGATCGCAGAACATGGGGCGCCGGTTTTCGCCAAGATCGACGTCGAAGGTTACGAACTCAGCGTGTTGAAAGGGCTGAGCGCTCCGCTGCCCGCTCTCTCCTTCGAGTTCACGACGATCCAGCGCGATGTCGCGATCGCCTGCCTCGACCGTCTCGCAGCGCTTGCTCCGTACCGCTTCAACGCGGTTCTCGGGGAAAGCCAGGCGTTCAGCTTTACCGAACCGATCGGCACGGCGGAGATGCAGGATTACATCCGCACCCTGCCGCATGGAGCCAATTCCGGCGACATCTACGCCGGACGATAAGGCCCGCCCGCGTTCCGAGCGCTTTACGCCCGGATGACGAGAACCGGGATTTCGCTGCGGGTGATGACCTCGTTGGTCTCGCTTCCCAGCACGAAGCGGCTGAAACCGCGACGGCCGTGCGAAGCCATGACGATCAGATCGCAGCCCTGCTCCTTTGCCGCCTCCAGAACGCCCTCGGCCGGATGACGGTTCTTGACGTGGTGGGTTTCGATTGTCATGCCGGCCCTGTCGGCAGCTTGCCTGGCCTTGTCGAGAACGGATGCGGCGTTGGATGCGACCGTTTTTTCATACTGCTCGACCGGCAGCACCATCGCCACTTCGCCGACGACCACCGCTTCCCACGGCTCTGTCACTGTCGCCGCCGTCACCTTCGCGCCGAGAGGTTTGGCAAGCGCCAGCCCGTGCTCTATAGCCTTGTCGCTCAGATCGCTTCCATCGCTCGCAATCAGAATATGCTTGTACATGATCTCGGTCTCCTTGCAGCCAAGCCCGGTTGCCGGGCCGGGATGCGCGGTGATGCTTTCGGCACCGGAGAGAAAAGCGCATTGCGGTTTTCAGACTGATCCGATGCTTGTGCCTGAAACAGTTCGGAGCGGCCTCCGGTCCCGGCAAGACCCCGCCGCCCTGAAGATTTCATGACATCACCTTTTCGCCGCAAAGACTTTGAGGCAGATCAAACATGCGGAAATTATGCTGCAGGCGCTGCCGGCGGTTTCGATCCGGTGGCGCAACGCACATCACATAGCGTCTGCCGGGGGCAGGTGACTGAGGCCGAAGAGCGCAACCTCACTCCTGATAACGACGCCGGAATAGACGTTCGCCATGCGCCTGCTCATCAGCCCTTTCGCCTCGAACTCGTCGCGAAAGCCCGCCCCGCCGCCCGCCGCGGCCCAACCTTTGACGACGCCGCCGCACAGATACACGCCGCCCCAGGCCGCAGCCGCCAGCGCCAGATCGCCCGCTACGCGTCCCAGCAGCCGCGAAAACAGCGCGATCAATTCGTCCGCGAGCGGATCGGCCCCGGCCCGGGCGAAGATCTCCGCGCAATTCGCCTCCTCTTCCCCGGGGCGGCCGGCGAGCGCAGAAAGTCCTGCATGGAGCGCTGGAACGCCGCGTCCGGAAAGCCTGTCCTCGATGGAATCGGCGTCTTGAAAGAGGATGAGTTCGCGCTCCGAGCGCGCGCCGAGCGTCATGTGGCCGGACTCGCCTGCCAGCGCGATCCACCGCCGGCCGGTCCAGACTGCAGCGGCGGCCCCGAAGCCTGTGCCGACATTGAGCGCAAGCATGGTCCTGCCGTGCGCCGGATCGCGCTTGGCTTCGCCGATCGGGGAGAGATCTTCCGCGCCGAGATGGGGAAGGGCGAGCGCGACTGCCTGCAGGTCGTTGACGAGGCTCACGCTCCCGCCTGCGCTCATCATGGTCTCGATGCGGGCGGCCTCGATGGTCCAGGGAGAGTTGGTGAGTTCGACCGCACCGTCATCGACGGGGCCGGCGACGCCCATCGCCACCGCGCTGCACCCGACCGGGCCGCCGGTTTCGTCAAGATAGGCGCCAAGCGCATCGTAAAAGCTTGGAAATTCGGCGGCGCTGTAAGTTCGCAAAGCGCTAAGTTCACCAGGCGCATAGCTTCGCGAGAAACGGACATTCGAGCCGCCGACATCGGCGAGGATGCGAAATCCGCTCATGCAGGGGTCTCCTCGGGCGGGCTGGCAAGCGCGCTCAGAAAGGATTTGCGCCAATGGGCGGCGTCGTTCCTGCACACACGTTCGAAAAGCGCCCGGTGGCGCTCCCTGCGCTCCTCCTGCGGCATATTGAGACCCTGCGCCATCGCGTGAGCGATGTCGTCATTGTCGTAAGGGTTCACGATCAGGGCCTCTTCCAGATCCTCCGCCGCTCCGGCGAAGCGCGAGAGCACGAGGACGCCCGGATCTTCCTCGTCCTGCGCAGCGACATATTCCTTGGCGACAAGGTTCATGCCGTCGCGCAAGGGTGTGACCAGCCCGACTTCCGATCCCCTGAACAGCGCCGCCAGCTTGTCGCGCGACACATTGCGGTGAATATAGCGCACCGGCGTCCAGTCGAAGCTGCCATATTCCCCGTTGATCGAGCCGGAAAGCTGCTCCAGCTCCTCGCGTATGTCGGAATAGGCGTCGATGTCCTCGCGCGTCGGCGGCGCGATCTGCATCAAGGTCACCATGTTCTGCTTGTCCGGATAGAGTTCGAGCAGGCGCCGGAAAGCCTTCATGCGCTCAGGCAGGCCCTTGGAATAGTCGAGCCGGTCCACGCCGACAATATGCGCGCGCTCCATGTTGCGCCGGTTGAGCCGTTCGATGATTTCATGCGCTTCCGGGGTCTGCGCCATCTCGCGGAAACTTTCCACGTCGATGCCGATCGGGAAGGCGCGGGCGACGGTCTCGCGTCCGAAGGCGCGGATCTTTCCTTTGGGCAGGATCTCTCCGCCCAGATGGTCCGCGATGAAGCTCTGGAAGTTGCCCACGTCGGTGCGCGTCTGAAAGCCGATCACGTCATAGGAGAACAGCGACTTCATCAGCCATTGATGCGCCGGGACGGCAAGCATGACGCCGGGCGCCGGGAAGGGGATGTGAAGGAAGAAGCCGATGCGGTTGCCAAGGCCGCGTGAGCGCAACTCGGAAGCCATCGAGAACAGATGGTAATCCTGCACCCAGATGATGTCGTCGGGCTTGAGCAGCGGGAGCAGCGCGTCGGCCAGTTTCGCGTTGACCCTCTTGTAGCCGTCGAAAAAGGCTGTCTCGAAATTGACCAGATCGAGCCGGTAATGGCAGGCGGGCCAGAGGACCTGGTTCGAGAAGCCGACGTAATAATCCTGATAGTCCTTGTCCGTCAGCGGCATTTTCGCGATCGTCACGTTGTCGTGCTCGACCTGCGTCACGGCGATATCCCGTTCGTCCTCCACGGTCTCTCCGTCCCAGCCGAACCAGACGCCGCCGGTCTCGCGCAGGACGTCGCCAAGCGCAACGGCCAGTCCGCCCGCCTGGCTCGTTTTCCCGAGGTAAGCCACGCGATTGGAGACGACGACGATCCTGCTCATACCACTCCTTCCCAGGGGCGCGACAACCTGACCGCGCCGTTGATGATCCCGACCATCGAATAGGTCTGCGGGAAATTTCCCCAGGCTTCGCCAGTGGCGGGGTCGGTGTCCTCCGACATCAGGCCGAGATGGTTGCGTGTCTCAAGCAGAGCCTCGAAGATCTCGCGCGCCCTTTCGCGTTCTCCGACGCGTGACAGCGCGTCGACCCGCCAGAAGGCGCAGACATTGAACGCGGTCTTGGGCAATCCGAAGTCGTCGGGCGCTTCGTAGCGCATCATGTGCGCGCCGCGGCCCAGGACTTCCTCGACGAGTTTGAGCGTGGAGAGAAAGCGCGGGTCCTTCGGATCTATGAAACCGACCTCGCTCATCAGCAGCACGCTGGCGTCGAGGTGTTCGCCCTCGAAGCTTTCCACGAACGCCTTGCGCTTTTCCGACCAGGAGCGTTCGAGAATGGTCTGCTTGATCTTGTCGGCGCGCTCGCTCCACATTGCGGCGCGCTCGGGCAGGCCGAGATGGGCGGCGATCCTGTTCAGCCGGTCGCAGGCTGCCCAGCACATCACGCTCGACGAGGTGTGGACCCTTGCCCGATGCCGCAGCTCCCAGATCCCCGCATCGGGTTTGTCGTGAAGCTCGAACGCCCTCTCTCCGGCGAACTCCAGGCGGTGAAAATCGTCGATCCCGGGAGGCGCGTTGAGCCTCCGGTCGAAAAAGGCCTGCGAAGCGCCGAGGATCAGGTTGCCGTAAGTGTCGTGCTGGAAATGCTCGAACGCCTGGTTGCCGACACGCACCGGCGGGGTGTTGCGGTAGCCGGGAAGATGCGGGACGATGCGTTCGGTGAGTTCGCTTTCGCAGCCGACGCCGTAGACCGGCTGGATATGCCCGTCTCGGACAGTGGCGACCACATTCATGATCCAGTGGAGATAGTTCTCCATCGTGGCGACGGCGGCGAGGCTGTTCAGGGCGCGCACGACGAACAGCGCGTCCCGGATCCAGCAATAGCGGTAGTCCCAGTTGCGCTCGGTTTCGGCGGCCTCGGGAATGCTGGTTGTCATCGCGGCGACGATTGCGCCGGTCGGTTCATAGCTGCACAGTTTCAGCGTGATCGAGGCCCGGATCACCGCGTCCTGCCAGTCAGGTGGCAGGGCGAGGCGATTGACCCATGTCTTCCAGTAATCCCGCGTCCGCTTCTCGAAATTCTCGGCGGTTTCGGTCGCGCCGTCCGAAAGCGTTTCGTCCGGCCCCAGAACGAGATTGACGGGTTCGGCCAGATTGAACGGCGTCTCGTCGGCTATGTAGTCGATGGGAGCGTCGGTCGTCAGCCGCAGGGTCGTTTTGGGGCCGGAATATCTGATATGGTTCGATCCGAAGGTGATGTTCGGCGCAAGTTTGCCGTACTCGAAGCGCGGCTTCACGCGGATGCGGATTCGGGGGCGTCCGGCGATGGGCCGCAGCCGGCGGATCAGCATCTGCGGGCGGAAGGAACGGTCGCGCCATTGAAAGCGCGGCGCGAAGTCGATGATTTCTACCGCGCCGCTTTCGCCGTGCAGGACAGTCCGCAAGAGCGCGGTGTTCGGGACGTAGCTTTGCTCGCTGGAGATGAGGTTTTCCATTTCGATGGCGAACATGCCCTCCCCCGGAGCTTCGCGCGGACTGCCGAGAAGGGAATGAAAGACCGGATCCTTGTCGTAGCGCGGCAGGCAGCACCAGACGATGTTTGCCTTGCGGTCAACCAGCGCCGAGATCGCGCAATTGCCGATCAGTCCGATATCGAGATTATCCATTATGGGCGTACCCTGAATTTTTAAGCACCAGCTTGAACCAGGCAATGAGAGTATCGCGGTCGGCGACGCGGTGGCGGGCCGCCGTGTCTCCGGCGCCGACCTTGATCGAAAGCCCCCCGCGTCCGTTGACCACGGCGAAACCGTCCTCGTCGGTGACGTCGTCGCCTGCGAAGAGGGGCGTGCGTCCGATGAAGGGCGGATCGTCCATGAAGCTCTCGATCGCGCGCCCCTTGTCAGTTGGATAGCCGACGGCCTCTATCACCATCTTTCCCATGCGCAGCGAAATGGACGGAAAGTCCGCCGCCGCCGCCGCCATCTCTTTCCGCGCCACGTTCTCCAGATCGGGACGCTGGCGATAGTGCAGCACGAGCGCGCCGCGTTTCTTTTCGAGCAGAAGTCCGGCTTC
The DNA here is from genome assembly GCA_964407075.1 of uncultured Hyphomicrobiaceae bacterium. GTDB lineage: Bacteria > Pseudomonadota > Alphaproteobacteria > Rhizobiales > Rhodomicrobiaceae > JAHQVI01. The sequence goes on along the minus strand of CAYOUE010000018.1, from coordinate 8,219 downwards.
GCGCTGGATAAGCGGGCGCAGCGCCTCCTCCAGCGACGCGAGCGGGCCGGGATCGTATGCGGGAACGTGCAGACCGCCCCTTGCGTCGCGCCGCATGAGGCCATGCACGCCCGCGACCGGCAGCTTCAGCGGCGACAGAAACGCATCGACCGTTTCGATGTCGCGCCCGGTTATGATGGCGATGGCCCCCCCGTAATGCGCGTTCAGCGCGCGAAGCGTGCAAAGCGTTTCCTCCGTGACCTGAACGAGGTCCGGCCTCTCTGCGAGATCGACCAGCGTCCCGTCGAAATCGAGGAATATCGCGAAACGGTCTGAAGCAATACGGTCTGGAAGCGGCATTTCAGCGCCTGCCTGCGATGATGCGTATGCTGGTCAGGCATTGCAAGAAAAGAGCCAATTCGTGAGCCTTTATCGCTGTTACGGTTGGCCGGGCGCGTTGGGCGTAAGGCCGGGATACGCCGCGCCATGACGGCTTGGCGTCGCAGACGATCCGCCTGTCCGGACAGATGCGGTTTTAACGCGACCGCGCCCCTGCATCAACGCCATTGAGCGCTCTTTACCGGATTTCCGCTGCAAGCCGCGCCGCGCGCGCAAAGAACGGGAAATCAAGACATTATCGGTATGCGTTGAAAAATTTAATGAAATCCCCGAAGGCTCGGCTAATATGACGCGGCCTGTCGTTGCCTCGTGTCCGGGCTCGCCGAGACCCGGCTGGCGCGCGCCGCTCTGCGGTTCGCGTGTTCCGCGGCGAAAGGCTCCCGGGGCCAAGGCCTCGTCCAGACTAGCTCAGTGGTAGAGCACCAGACTGATACTCTGGCGGTTTTGGGTTCGAATCCCAAGTCACCCCGCCTCCTTCGGGAGGCCTGCACAGACTGCGGAAGCCGGCGGCTTCCCTGCCAAGCCCGAGGCTCCGGCCGAAGGCGCGGCAAGCGGCGCAAGCGCCTTGCGCCGGGGCGGATACCGCCCGCACGCAAAGGCTGAGCACGGGCGCCGGCATGGCTGCGCTTCCACGGAAGCAAATTCATGGACGCAACCCGTCGCGGATGGCGGCGCGCGCGGGCTCAAGTCCCGGCCCGCGATTGAACCGCGGGCGGCTGCCGGCGACCTTGTTCCAGCCGATCCGGAGCCTTCCGATCGGTTCTGGCTGAAATTAGAAGATGCGCCATCTGGGCGCTGCTTTGAAAGTCAAAGACAATGCCGCACCGAGGGTTTTTCATGTTCGAAGTCAAGGTTCGCGACGATGAGCGGGCCTTTCTTGCGCGAAACGGCCGTTTCGTAAAGCTGCTCGGTCCAGGGCGCTTCACCGAATTGGACTTCAGCCGCGAACTCGACGCCGAGATCGTCAGGGTCGTGCGCATGGAAATGTCTGCCGAGCGGGCGCTGACGCTCAGAAGGACGCATCCGGAGGTCGCGGAGGAGCATCTCGAGATCGTGCAGACCGGGCCGTCACAGGTCGCGATCGTATCCTTCGACGGCGACCCGGTCCATATCGTCGCGCCCAATTCGACGCGCGCGTTCTGGAAGACGCTGACCCGCGTCGGCGTGGAGGTGATCGAGACGGCTGACGATCCGCGCGTCGCCAGGCAACATCTCGACAAGATCGACATGAAGCGCACGGTGATGATAAGCCACGCGGTCGTCGAGCCTCACGAGGCTGCGCTGCTCATCATCGACGGACAGTTCAAGGAAACGCTCGGCCCGGGCCGGCACGCCTTCTGGAATGTCGGGCGGGAGGTGCGGCTGCCCAAGGTGGATCTGCGTCCGCAGCCGCTTGAAGTCACCGCGCAGGAAATCCTGACCAAGGACCGCGTCGGCGTGAGGGTGACGCTGACGGCGTTCTACAAGGTCACGGACGCGGTGCTGGCCGCGACCAGCACGCCCGATCTGGCGAATACGATCTACCGGCTGGTGCAGTTCGCGATCCGCGAGGCCGTGGCGACGCGCACGCTCGACGAGATTCTCGCCGCCCGCGACGAAATCGACGGTCAGGTCCGCGCGTATGTCGGCGGCCGGGTCGAGGCGCTGGGCGCGGAAGTGACGGAGATCGGCGTCAAGGACGTTATCCTGCCGGGCGACGTGCGCGATCTGCTCAACAAGGTCGTGGAGGCGGAGCGGGTGGCGAAGGCCAATCTCATCCGGCGCCAGGAGGAAACAGCGGCCACGCGCTCGCTGCTCAACACGTCCAAGCTGATGGAAAACAATCCGCTGCTGCTTCGGCTGAAGGAGCTTGAGGCGCTGGAGAAGCTGGTCGAGAAGGTCGGCCGCATCGACCTGCACGCCGGAGGGCAGGGCGCAGGGCTGGAGGCTCTGTTGTCGAAGCTCTACACGATCGAGGGCCAGACGTTGGCGCCGAAGGCCGGAGACGGGAAGCTATAGGGGCTCCCGTCCAGGCCTTGTCCGCGCGAAGCACCGCCGCATCATTTCGCAGCGCCGTCGCCCGAGCGCGTGGACGGCGGTGCCCTGCGAGCGGCTGATGAAGGCGCAGATCTCGTCCATGGCCGCCGCGTCGAGCCACCTTTCGGCGCGCCCGCGCCGGATCGCGTAACAGTCGGCCTCGCCCTCGTCATAGCCGACATATTGATGGCCGCATTCATGCGCGTAGGCGTAGCGCTTGAGCGTCAGCGGCATCTGCGTAAAACGCGCCTCGTTCAGCATGATGAAGCCAAAATAGGCTGCGCCGTAATCCTTGAGCGTGGGGTCCATGACGGTCGGGAAGCGCCCGCAGGAAAATGTTTCGCCGTCATAGGCAAGCCCGCCCGCCGGGATCAGCCGGCCCTCGCCGCCAAGATGATCGAGATATTCCTCCGGCGTGGGATGGGCGTAAGCGAACTGCAGCCCGCGGACAGCCCCTGCCGAGACAGCGATCAGCGCGGCAAAGCCGAGACAGGCGGCCAGCCAGCCGCGCAGGGCGGGACTCATGACGCGCTCGCCTCGATCGCGTCCATATCGTCGTCCGAGAAGCCGAAATGATGGCCGATTTCGTGGATCAGGACATGCCGGATGACGTCCTCCACGGCTTCGCCCTCTTCCTCCGCATAGACGAGGATCGGCACGCGGTAGAGAAAGATCATGTCTGGGCCGTAAGGAAGGTCGCCGCTGCTTTTGAAGGGCAGGCCGACGCCATGATAAAGGCCGAGCAGGTCATAACGGCTGTGGATGTCCATCTGACGCAGCGTGTCCGTCCCGGCGAAATCGGCGATCTGGATCGAGAGATTGCCGACGACCTCGCGGAATTCGGACGGCAGGCCATCCCACGCCGCCTGCGCGGTGGTTTCGAACTCTTCGAGCGTTTCGGGCTGCTTGGCTTGCATTGGCGGTTCATCCGGATCGCTTTCCCGGACAAGATAGGTTCTTGAGACTTCATAGCCAAGACGCGAGCCGGCGCGCGGCGTCAGACGCGCCGCTCGACCATCTTCTTCTTCAGCTCCGCGATTGCCTTGGCAGGGTTGAGGCCCTTCGGGCAGACTCGGGCGCAGTTGAGAATGGTGTGGCAGCGGTAGATGCGGAAGGGGTCTTCCAGATCGTCCAGCCGTTCGCCGGTCGCCTCGTCGCGGCTGTCGTTGACCCAGCGATAGGCCTGAAGAAGCGCGGCCGGGCCGAGATAGCGGTCGGAGTTCCACCAGTAGGACGGACAGGCGGTGGAGCAACAGGCGCAAAGGATGCATTCATAGAGGCCGTCGAGCTGCTGCCGATCTTCATGCGACTGCTTCCATTCCTTTTCAGGCGTGGTGCTCTCGGTCTGCAGCCAGGGCTGAATCGAGCGGTGCTGCGCGTAGAAATGCGTGAGGTCCGGCACGAGGTCCTTGATGACCGGCAGGTGCGGAAGCGGATAGATATTGATGGTCCCGCCGATCTCGTCGATGGCCTTGGTGCAGGCGAGCGTGTTCGTGCCGTCGATGTTCATCGCGCAGGAGCCGCAGATTCCCTCGCGGCAGGAGCGGCGGAATGTGAGCGTGGAGTCGATCTCGTTCTTGATCTTGATGACCGCATCCAGAACCATCGGCCCGGTCTCTTCCAGATCGAGCCAGTAGCTGTCCATACGCGGGTTTTCGCCGTCATCGGGCGTCCAGCGGTAGACCCTGAACTCTTTCCAGCGGCCCTTGCCGTTCTTGCCTCGCTGGTTCCAGCTTTTGCCTTTGGTGATCCGGGAGTTTTTCGGGAGTGCGAGTTCGACCATGAATTCCGTTCCGCTTATGACTGCGTAGAGGAGGTTTCGCCGGCTTCGCCCGACCAGTTGATCCGCAAGGTAGCGAACATCGTGACGCTCAGCATGACAAAGCCCGCGAGCGCCCCGGCGAGCAATGCGAAATCCTCAAGACGCAGGATGAGGTATAGCAGCCCATAGAGAATAAGGAAGACGAAAAGCATGATAAAGCCCCGTGCGGCGCTTTGCATCGCCTTGCCCGTATAAAGGGAAAGCATTCCCCCCGTTGCGGCGGAGGCGATCAGATAGGCGCGCGTGAAGCCGATATGCTCTGACAGGCTAAGCAGCAGCACGTAGAACAGGATCATCGCCAGCCCGACGAACACATATTGCACGGCATGGATGCGCCGGCCCGAGGTGAGTTCGAGAACCAGCACAGCGAGAAAGGCGACCGAGAGGAACATCAGCCCGTATTTCGCGGCGCGGTTCACAAGCGCGTAATAATCTACGGGGACGAAGAAGCTGACGCCGGACAAGGCCGGGTACAGCGTCGTGTGCGAGGCCGCGGCGTTCGTCGCCTCCGACCGCCATGCCTGTGGGATCGAGCGCGCCAGATGCGGCACTCTCCAGCTTGCGGTGAAGCCGTCAGCGCCGATTTCACGGCTTTCCGGAAGAAAGGCGCCAGTGAAACTCGGATGCGGCCAGTCCGAGGCGAGCGCGACCCGAGATGTGCGGCCGATCGGGGCGATGGTCAGGCTGGATGAGCCGTTGAACACGAGTTCGGTATCGAAAGCGAAACCGCCGGGCGGCTGGTCTGCGTCCCCGCCGGCGGGGTAGAGTCTTGCGTGGAGCCCTGAAATGCCCGAGCCGCCAAGCCCGGTGCTCGGCTCGAAGGGAACGATGCGCCCGCCCGTGATACGAAGCGCGGCGGCTTCCTTCAGGCCCGAGACGTCGCTCATCCCGAGCGAGAGTATGGCGTCGCGCCAGCGCACATCGGCCGCTTCCGGCTCAACGAGCCTGATGTCCGGCGCCGGAAACCGGCCGGAGAGCTTCAGCCGTGCTGTGTAAAGCGTAACGTCATAGATAGACCTGCGGCGGATCTCCGATTGCGCTTCGCCCTCGGCCATGAACTCGTCCGGAAGGAACGTCGCATATCTCTGCACCGTCTCTGCGACCTCCTGACCGTTCTGGATCCGTGCCGTTCTCACCGTATAAGGCACGATCAGCAGCGGACCGATGATCTGCTGTTCTCCGCCGAAAAGCTCGGCTACCTCCCGCTTGACCGCTTCCGAACGGTTCTGGCGTTCGTCTACCACGAACCACACCAGCGCGAGCGGAATGGTCAGGATGAAGATCAGCGCGGCGACGAGGAAGAATTTGAATCCGGGAGAACGGGCAAGGCGCGAAAGGCTTTCGGCGAAGGAGACGGCCATGACTGACCTCATGGAGAGTTGGGCGGGACCGAAGACTTGCGAAAGGCGCAACGGCCGTAATATGCGGGAATCGCACATGAAAGCCGGATGAATGCGCGGGAAACCGCCGGGATGCGCGTCCCTCGGCGACAGGATAGAATGACGCCAGAAGCGCAAATCGCGCTGACGCCAAGGGTGAACGTGGGAATGGATGCTTCAAACAGATCGAGACTGATCGGTTTCCTCAATTTCGGCCATGCTCTCGATCATTTCGCCATGCTGATCTATCCGGCGGCCGTACTGGCGCTTTCGGCGATGTTCGATCGCCCCTTCGGCGAGTTGCTCATCTATTCGACGGGAGGCTTTGTCGCCTTCGGTCTGTTCTCCATGCCGTTCGGCTGGCTGGGCAAATATTTGACCGGCCACAAGCTCATGACGGTGTTCTTCATCGGCATCGGCGCGAGTTGCATTCTGGCCGGACTGGCGCAGACGCCGCTGCAGATCGGCCTGGCGCTTACGCTGGCCGGCATTTTCGCTGCGATCTACCATCCGATCGGCAACGCCATGCTGTCGGCGATCGACCCGGCGCGGATCGGGCGGATCATGGGGCTGAACGGTCTTTGCGGCAATCTGGGAGTGGCGTCCGCGGCGCTGATTACCGGGATCATCATCGACCTGGCGGGCTGGCGCGCGGCGTTCATCGTCCCCGGCGTGTTCAGCATACTGGCGGGCATAGCGTTCCGGACGCTCGTTGCGGATCCCGGCCCCTTGCGTTCGCCGCCCCGAACGGCGCAGGACCGCGTCATTTCAAGGCATGAACTCGTGCGGGTGTTCGTCATTCTGGCGATCTCGACGGCGATAGGCGGTTTCATCTTCAGCGCTACGACCGCGGTCATGCCGAAGCTGTTCGAGGAACGGCTCGCCGGGATCACGGCGAGTTTCACCGGCATCGGTCTGTTCGTCTTCATCGTTTACGCGCTGGCGGCTGTGGCGCAGCTCATCGTCGGCTCGCTGATCGACCGGCACGCGCTCGGGCGCATCTTCATCGTCATCGCCCTGATGCAGATCCCGGCCTTTGCGCTGACCGGGCTGGCGGGCGGCCTCGGAACGCTGTTCGCGGCGCTGCCGATGATGTTCGCCGTGTTCGGTCTGATCCCTGTCAACGAAGTCATGGTCGCGCGCTATACCTCGCCGGAATGGCGGACGCGCATCTATTCCGTGCGCTATACGCTGACTTTCACCGCGGTGGCGGCGGCGATACCGGCGGCGTCATGGTTTCACACAGCCTATGGCGGATTCGAGGAGATGTTCCTCACGCTGACCGCGCTGTCGGTTGCGCTGATGGGGACGGCGGTCGGCCTGCTTATGATCGAGCGGCGGCAGGCGCACGCCGCCGGGATGGTCGCCGCCTGATCTGCGCCCGATGATCGGTTCGCCACAGGCAAGGGCAGGCGGCGGGCGGTCAGTATACCCGCGCCTTCGGCTCGATATATTTGATCTCGTTGGTCAGCGTGCGTGTATGCACCGGGCGGTAGTCCAGTCTGATCTGGCGCGTATCGTAATCCGCCCATGCGAGCGTGTGTTTCATCCACTCCGCGTCGTTGCGATCAGGGAAATCTTCCCGCGCATGAGCGCCGCGGCTCTCCTGCCGCGCCAGCGCGCCTGCAACCGTCACGGCGGCCTGCGCGATGAGATTGTCGAATTCCAGCGTCTCGATCAGGTCCGAGTTCCAGACCAGCGAACGGTCCGACAGCCTGATGTCGTCCACGCCGGACCAGACCTTTGCAATCTCCTGACGGCCTTCCTCCATCACGTCGTGCGTGCGGAACACGGCGCAGTTCGTCTGCATGGCGCGCTGCATTTGCAGACGCAATTCGGCGGTTGGCGTGCCGCCCTCGGCATGGCGATAGCGGTCGAGACGGGCGACGGCCTTTTCGCCTGCATCTGCGGGAAGCGGCGCCTGGGTGCGGCCCGGCTCGATGGTCTCGGCGCAGCGCAGGGCCGCGGCGCGCCCGAAGACCACGAGATCGATCAGCGAGTTCGAACCGAGCCGGTTGGCGCCGTGAACCGAGGCGCATGATGCCTCGCCGATCGCCATAAGGCCGGGAACGACGGCGTCGGGATCGCCATTCGCGAGGCTGACCATCTCGCCGAGATGGTTGGTGGGAATGCCGCCCATATTGTAATGCACCGTCGGAAGGACCGGCACAGGCTCTCGGCGCAGATCGACGCCGGCGAAAATCTTGGCGCTTTCGGTGATACCCGGCAGTTTCTCGGCCAGAACGTCCGGCGGCAGATGGTCCAGATGCAGATAGATGTAATCCTTTTGCGGGCCGACGCCCCGTCCTTCGCGGATTTCGATGGTCATCGAACGCGAGACCACGTCGCGCGAGGCGAGGTCCTTGGCGTGGGGGGCGTATCGCTCCATGAAGCGCTCGCCCTCGGAGTTGGTCAGATAGCCGCCTTCGCCGCGCGCGCCCTCGGTGATGAGCACGCCCGCGCCGTAAACGCCGGTTGGATGGAACTGCACGAATTCCATGTCCTGAAGCGGCAAGCCCTGGCGCGCCACCATGCCGCCACCATCCCCGGTGCAGGTATGCGCGGAGGTAGCCGAGAAATAGGCGCGGCCGTAGCCCCCCGTCGCGAGCACCGTCATCTTGGCG
>CAYOUE010000017.1:0-29216 GCA_964407075.1 uncultured Hyphomicrobiaceae bacterium | reverse complement strand
CGTAGCGCGATGGCGAAGCAATAGTTCGCTTCTTCGTCGCGCATAGCCCGCCATTCCGCAATTGTCCGTTCTTGCGATTTCGGCACGAACCGACGATATATGGCCTCATCCCATTTACCTGCGGTCCGAATGCTGGCCGGCCGAGTGGCGCGGGAGCGTATGAGCTTGCTGTTCGAGGAACTGGACTATCGGCCGACGCCGATCGGCGCGCTGAGCTTGCGGCGCAGGCGCGAATTGGCGCTGGGCGTGGATGTCTTCGAAATCAAGCTCGGCGACGAATTTCTGATGTCGAGTCTGTTTACGGCGTCCGAGATCGCTTTGGCCCGTCTCGGACTGGCCGCAGCGCGGGGCGAAGGTCTCGATATCGTGGTGGGCGGCCTCGGGCTCGGCTACACGGCTCAGGCCGTACTGGAGAGCGAGCGGGTCGGTTCGCTCATCGTTGTCGAGATGCTGGAAGCGGTCATCGACTGGCACCGCACGGGGCTGTTGCCGCTTGGCGCTGAACTTGCGGGGGATAAGCGCTGCCGGCTCGTTCTGAACGACTTTTTTGCGATGGCCGGCAGCGAAACCGGCTTCGATCCCGACGCGCGCGGGCGCCGCTTCGACGCCATTCTGGTCGACATCGATCATTCGCCCGACGCCTTGCTCGATCAGCGCAGCAGCGGCTTCTACCGAACGGAAGGGCTCCGGTCGCTCGCCAGCCATCTCAAGCCGGGCGGCGTGTTCGGGCTGTGGTCGAATGACAAGCCCGATGCGCAATTCACCAAGCGGATGTCGAGCGTGTTCGCCGATGCCTGGGCGGAACCGGTCACGTTTCACAATCCGCTCCAGAACCGTCCATTCACGCAGACGGTCTATCTCGCCCGCGCTGCGCTTGAGTCAAACGAGACAGCATGACCGCAGGCGCCCGTGCGAATGAGACCGGTGTTGCGCCTGCAGCCGTCGATGCCTGTCCGGTATGCCGCGCGCCTGGGGCACAGCCATTCCTGTCGGTCGACGGTCGAGACTATTGGCGATGCCCGGCTTGCGCGGCGCGGTTCCTCGACCCGCGCCAATACCCATCGCCTGATGCGGAATACGCTCACTATCTGCATCACGAGAACCATCCGGATGATCCCGGCTATCGCCGGTTCCTCTCAAGGCTCACGGTCCCGCTGCTCGCCCGCCTGCCGCAGGCGTCACGGGGACTGGACTATGGCTGCGGTCCCGGCCCTGCGCTGGCGGCCATGCTGCGCGAGGCCGGACACGAAGTGGCACTCTACGATCCATTCTTCCATCCCGACCGGAAGCCGCTGAAGCAGGTCTATGACTTCGTGACCAGCACCGAGACGGCGGAGCATTTTCACCGGCCCGCGGAAGAATTCGAAAGGCTCATGGCGCTTGTCCGCCCGGGCGGCTGGCTCGCAATCATGACTTGCTTTCAGACCGACGATGCGAGATTTCGGGATTGGCATTATCGGAAGGACCCCACCCACGTCGTCTTCTATCGCGAGGAGACCTTGCGGCATCTGGCTGCCGCCCGCGGCTGGCATTGCGAGGCGCCGTGCAAGGACGTCGCGCTGATGCGCAGGCCCGCGGAATGCGGAGGCGGACGATGACAACCTGGCTGCATGAACAGCGCCTGGCGGATGCGTGCGACGTCGTGAGGCAATGCGGCGCGCGCACAGTGCTGGATCTCGGCTGCGGCGAGGGGGATCTGCTTGTCCGCCTGGCTCTCGAACCTCGGATCGAGCGGATCGTCGGCGTCGATATCTGCCGAAAATCTCTCAAGCGCCTGCGTGAGCGTCTGGAAGCCCTGGACAGCGCCACGACAGCAGACGTCGAACTCGTGCACGGCTCGATAATCGAAGCCGGAACCGCGCTCGCAGGCTACGACTGCGCTGTCTTGATAGAGACGATCGAACATTTCGACCCGGAAAGGCTGTCGGCGCTGGAGCGGGCTGTCTTTGCCGATATGCGCCCGGCAACCGTCGCCATCACGACGCCGAATGCGGAGTTCAATCCGCTGCTGGAGGTTCCCTCCCACAGGTTTCGCCACCCTGACCACCGCTTCGAATGGGACCGGGCGAAGTTCCGGCTTTGGGCGCATGGCATCGCCAGCCGCAATGGCTACCAGGTCGCCTGCCGCGACATTGCGGGGCGTCACCCGACCTTCGGCGGCGCAAGCCAGATGGGGGTGTTCACGGCAGCCGGGAACTGGTGAAGTTTCGCCGATACCGGGCCGGCGCCAGGGCAAGGCCGGCCGCGCCCACCGCCGACAAATAACCGTTTCGGGAAAGTCCGAGTGGAAATCGTCCAGGCCTGCATCCCAGGGTTAGACTTTTGTATAATTTGCGGCATGTAAACAGAAATGCATTATTGATAGATGATGCAAGGCACTCGTCTGTCGCCGAAGAGCATTTTGTTTGTTTGTCTCGGGAATATTTGCCGCTCGCCGATAGCGGAAGGGATATTCCGGGATATTGCGGCGCAGCGCGGTTTTCTCGATGCATTCCATATAGACTCCGCCGGTCTCGGCAGCTGGCATATCGGGCGTGCGCCGGATGAAAGGGCGCAGGAAGCCCTGCGGTCGATGAATATCGACGTAAGCAATCTCCGCGCCCGGAGAATCCAGCCGGGCGATTTCGAAAAATTCGATCTTATCCTGGCAATGGACCGCGCGAACCGGAACAATCTGCTCAGGCTCGCACCCGTCCAGCACCGCCACAAGATCCGGCTCTTTCTGAGCTACGCGCCGAATCTGCCTGTGCAGGAAGTGCCCGACCCCTTCTTCGGCGATGCGGAAGGCTTCAACTATGTCTGCCAGCTCGTCGACACAGCGTGCCGGGCGCTGCTCGTCAGCCTGACTTCAGAGCAGAGCGAGCCGGATCAGGCCATCCCAGCGGCCAACCCCGTGCCTCCGTCCACTGCATCGAACGGATATTCCGCCTCCACGAGATAAGGGCCGCCGCCCTGGTTCGCGCGAGACGAGAACAGGGTGAAACCGTCGACTTCGAACGCCTCGCTCCGGAACCCGCCATAATAGGAAAGGTAATCCGCCAGTTGCTGCGGCTTGGTGTGATTCAGCCTGGCCAGTGTGACATGAGGCGTGAAATTGCGCGTCTCCGGAGGCAGGCCCGCCGCCCTTGCCGCCCGTTCATGCGCGCGCTGCAGGGCCATCAGCGGCTCGCAAGGCTCGACGCCCGCCCACAGCGCCCGTGGCCTGCCGCCGCCGAAACAGCCCACGCCCTGCAGTCGCAGCGTGAAACACAGCGAGCGCACCTGTGCGAGCGCATTCATGAAATTATGCGCAGCGATCGCATCGATATCGCCCGCAAATCGCAGGGTGATGTGATGGCGATCCGGGTCGATCCAGCGCGCGCCGGGAAGCCTGCCGCGAAGCAGCCCGAGTTGGCCGGTCACCGAAGCCGGCAGTTCTATGGCGGTGAACAGTCTTGGCATGGCGCGCCTCCGTTGGACGTGAGCGTCGTTACGGACATGGATAGGTATGCAGGCGGTTGGTGCGTTCGATGGCTTTGAGCACCTCCTCGCTGAGTTCGACATGAATGCTGTCGATGTCGGTCCTGAGCTGGTCCATCGTCGTCGCTCCGATGATGTTCGAGGTCACGAAGGGACGCGTGGTTACGAATTGCAGCGCCATCTGCGCCGGATCGAGATCATGGTCGCGCGCGATCTTCAGATAGGCGGTGATCGCGGCCGGAGCGCCTGGCGTCTCGTACCGCTGAAGACGGTTGAAAAGCTGCTTGCGCGTGCCTTCCGGCAGGGCGCCGTTTTCGTATTTCCCGGTCAGATAGCCCTGGGCGAGCGGCGAATAGGCCAGCAGCCCGACATTCTCTCGCATGGAAATCTCCGAAAGTCCGTGCTCGAAGTTCTGCGAGAGAAGATTATAGACGTTCTGTATGGAAACGATACGGGGAAGCCCCAGGGTTTCGGCGTAATGCAGGAACTTCATCGTTCCCCACGCCGTCTCGTTGGAAAGTCCGATGTGGCGGACCTTTCCTTGCTCGACCAGTTCTGAGAGCACGCCCAAAGTCTCCTCGACCGGAATGCCCCAATCGTCGCTGTGCTTGTAATTCAGCGAGCCGAATACCTGGATGTCGCGGTCCGGCCAGTGAAGCTGGTAGAGGTCGATATAGTCTGTCCGTAGCCGCCTGAGACTGCCTTCGACAGCGTCCATGATATGCCTGCGGTGGAGGCGTGAGATCTCGCCCTTGCGGAAATAGGTCGCCTGCGTGCGGCCTACGACCTTCGTCGCGAGGACGATCCTGTCGCGCATCCCGCGCGAGGCGAACCACGAGCCGATGATTTCCTCGGTGGCGCCCTGTGTCTCGGCGCGCGGCGGAACGGGGTAAAGTTCCGCCGTATCGAAGAAATTGATCCCTTGAGCGACGGCGTAGTCCATCTGCTCATGGCCCTCCGCCTCGGTGTTCTGTTCCCCCCATGTCATGGTGCCCAGGCAGAGCGCGCTGACCTCGATATCGGTGCGTCCAAGTTTGCGGTATTCCATGATCCCTCTTGCTCGCAATGACGGTTAAGGAAAGTTTACAGACCATATGCGGCGCTTGCGCAAGCACAGGGATCGCAATGGGCGGAGCCTGCCGGTTTCAGCTCGGGTTCCGCCGGTTGGCGGCAACGCGCGCGATCAGCGCCTCGACATCGGGCAGGATGCGTTCGACAATGACGGCAACGCCGTCCGCATTCGGATGAATCCCGTCGTCGAGATTGAGCGAGGGGTCCATCGCCACGCCGTCGAGAAAGAAGGGGTACAGCAGCGCGTCATGCCTGTCGGCCAGGGAGCTATACATGTCACGGAAGGCCTGCGTATAGTCTTCGCCCCAGTTCCGAGGAGCCTCCATGCCGGCTATGAGAACTTCGATATTGCGCGCCTTCAGCCGCGTCAGGATTTCTTCGAGCGCCTTTTCCGCCTCTGCCACGGGAAGACCACGCAGTGCGTCATTTGCGCCCAGTTCCAGAATAACCGCGTCGGCGTCATCGGGCATGGCCCAGTCGAGGCGCGCCAGCCCGTCCGAGGCGGTGTCGCCGGACACGCCGGAATTGATGACCCGCACGTCATGGCTTTTCGCCGTCAGCGCCTTTTCCAGCTGCTCGGGAAAGGCGTCCTCCTGCGGCAGGTTGAGACCGGCCATGAGGCTGTCGCCGAAAGCGACGATCACGACCGGCTCCTGCGCGCGAGCTTCATCAATAGTTTGTGAAGCCAGTGCGGGGAGCATGAAAAGAGCGCATCTCGCAATGGCCGCAAAGGATTTCCATATGGATGATGCCATGCTGTTCAACCTCTCGCGGCTTCAACCGTTTCAACGCATCGCCCCGGATCCTCAGGAGCGCGCCAACTGTGCCAGATAAAATCATCGATCTCAAAGATGTCCACCTATCGCTGCAAAGCCGGGCGGGACAAGTCCACATATTGCGCGGCCTTACATTGACCGTACGTGAAGGCGAAACGCTTGGCATCGTAGGGCCCAGCGGATCGGGCAAATCGACACTCCTGATGATTATGACCGGGCTGGAGAAGGCGACGAGCGGAGAGGTGCGCGTGGCGGGACACGACTTCACGGCGCTCGGCGAGGACGGGCTTGCGCGGGCGCGCGGTGAGACTATCGGCATCGTGTTCCAGTCGTTTCATCTCGTCCCGACGATGACCGCGCTCGAAAATGTCGCCCTTCCGCTCGAATTCTCGGGCAAGGCGGATGCGCGCGAACGCGCCGCTGAAGTGCTCCATCTGGTCGGCCTCTCCCACCGTCTGGATCATTTTCCCGCACAGCTTTCCGGCGGCGAGCAGCAGCGCGTAGCCATAGCGCGCGCGCTGGCTCCCGATCCGAAACTGCTTTTCGCCGACGAGCCTACAGGCAATCTGGATGCAGCAAATGGCGAGCAGATCGTCGACCTGCTTTTCAATCTGCACAGAAGACTCGGGACTACGCTGGTATTGGTGACGCATGACCATGAACTCGCGAACCGTTGCGGCCGTGTCATCGGCCTGGAGGACGGGCGGATCGCATCGGAAAGCGCGGGGCGCGCGCTGGAGGCAGCGGTATGAGCGAAGCGGTCACGGCCCCGCAGCCCGCCAGGCAGATCTTTCCCGCGCTCCCGCTCAGCTTGCGGCTTGCCCTGCGCGAATTGCGTGGCGGGATTTCAGGGTTCTACATCTTTGTCGCCTGCATAGCGCTCGGGGCAACGGCAATCGCCGCGGTCGGGACGCTGTCCACCGCGATCCAGTACGCGATTTCGCGCGAAGGCCGGACCCTGCTTGGCGGCGACTTCCAGGCTTCGGTCGTTCACCGCCAGGCAACGCAGGAGGAATATGCGCTGCTGACGGAGCAAGGCTCTGTCAGCAGCATCGCCACGCTGCGTTCCATGGCGCGCCTGCCGGACGGCTCCGGGCAGGCGCTCGTGCAGGTCAAGGCTGTGGATAACGCTTATCCCCTCTACGGAGCGGCCGAATTCGAGAACGGCAGGACGATCGCCGCGATTCGCGAAACCGGGCAAGTCGCGGTGGAGCGGGGACTGCTGGAGCAGCTCGGTGTCGAGGCGGGGGCCGATATCGCGCTCGGAGATGCGACCGTGACCATCGGCGCGATCATCGCCCGTGAGCCGGACAGGCTGACTGCGGGGATCACGCTTGGACCGCGCGTGTTGATGTCGCTCGAAACGCTGGAGCGGACCGGCCTCTCACAGCCGGGCAGCCTGATAAACTGGCGCTATCGCATCCGCACGCCTGAAAGCGGGCCGGTCGACACCGGGGCGCTGGAGCCGCTATCCGAATCCGGCTTCCGGTTTCGCGACTACACCAATCCTTCGCCTTCAGTAACGGAACAGATCGTGCGGCTCAGCGAATTCCTTACACTGGTAGGGCTGACCGTACTTCTCATCGGCGGTATCGGCGTGGCGAACGCCGTCACAGCCTTCATCGAACGCAAACGCCGCGTCATTGCGGCCTACAAGGCGCTCGGCGCGACGGGCAACCTCATTACGCGAAGCTTTCTGCTTCAGGTCATGATCGTCGCCTTGCTCGGCATCGTCATCGGCCTGACGCTCGGATCGCTGCTGCCCTTCGTCACACTGGGATTTTTCGGCGATATGCTGCCGATACGTCTGGAGGCCGGCATTTATCCCGAGCCGCTGATCCTGTCGGCGGCCTACGGCTTGCTCATCACGCTTATTTTCATCCTCTGGCCGCTGGGCCGGGCGCGGCAGATCCGCGCGGGCGAGTTGCTTCGCGAAGGCGTCGATCGCGGGTCGCATCTGCCCCCGCGCACTTTCGCCGCAGCATCGGTTCTGTGCGCCGTCATCCTCGCCGCGATGGCTGTTTTCCTGTCGGCCCAGCCGCATATCGCAGCCATAGCAATCGGCATCGTGGCTGCGACATTCGCCCTGTTCGCGGCGCTCGGCTATGGATTTCAGAAGCTCGCCGCGCGCCTGCCCCGGCCCAGAAAGCCGGAACTGGCGCTTGCCCTCAGCAGCATCGCCGGACCGGCCGGCCTGACGCGCACCGTCACCCTTTCGCTCGGCGCGGGGCTGACGCTGCTGACGGTCATCGCCGCAACCAATGCCTCCCTGACCAACGAACTGCAGAGCCAGATGCCGGAGCGCGCGCCGAGCCATTTCTTCCTCGGCATCAAGAAGGAGGAATTCAACCGGTTCTCCCGCCTCGTGACAGAAACCGCGCCCGGCTCGCGTCTCGAAAGCGCGCCGATGCTGCGGGGCAAGATCGTCGAAGTTAACGGCGTGCCAACGTCTCAGATCGAGCCGCCAGAGGAAGCGCGATGGGTGCTCAACGGCGACCGCGGCCTGACTTTCGCCGAGGACCTTCCCTCGGATTCCGCCATAGTGGAAGGCGAATGGTGGCCGAACGATTATGCGGGGGAGCCGCTCGTCTCGTTCGAGTCCGATCTCGGCCGGGCGCTCGGCCTCAATATCGGGGATACCATCACGTTCAACGTGCTCGGCCGCAACATCACGGCGCGGCTGGCCAATCTGCGCACCGTGGAATGGTCGTCGCTCAACATCAATTTCGTGATGATCTTCTCGCCGAACACGCTTGCCGCCGCACCGTACAACATGCTCGCAACGCTCAACTGGCCGCAGTCCGATCCGGCAGGCGAAGTTGAAGTCGTTCGCGCGGTGACGGCCGAATTTCCGACCATCACATCGGTGCGCGTGCGCGACGCCATCGAGAATGTGAACGCGGTGCTTGCGCAGATTTTCGCCGCAGTTCGCGCCGCAGGAAGCCTCACGCTTCTGTCCGGCGTATTGGTGCTGGCCGGCGCCCTCGGCACGGCGCGCGCACGCCGTATTTACGAAGCGGTCGTTCTTAAGGTCCTAGGCGCGACAAGGGGGCGTATCCTGCTCATGCACATGGCCGAATATCTGATCCTCGGTCTTGCGACCGCACTGGTCGCGGCCGCGGCGGGCGCGCTCGTCGCCTATCTCCTTTTGACCTATGTTCTTGATATTTCATTCAGCGCGCCGCCAGAAGTTCTATTGCAGGCAGCGGGTTTAGCGACCATATTCATGGTCGGTTTCGGATTGTTCGGCACAGCACGGGTTCTCAATGCGAAATCCGCGCCTTATTTGCGCGCGGAATAGAGAAGAAGCCCGCATATGCACCTGCCGCAGCCCCCGAACGAGCGCGCGGGGGATTTAAATCTGGAGGCCCGTGTGAAATCGGGTTACAAACTCATCAGTTCTCTTCCCTCGTGGTCACGGTCCAAAGAGGTTAAAAATGGCGGAATTTGAAAGAAACACTTACGCCGGCGCGCAAACTGGCGTTGCCGCGATCGATGAAGGCCTTCGCGCCTTCATGCTTCGCGTCTACAATTACATGGCGGCGGGCCTGGCTATTACCGGCGTTGTCGCCTATGGCGTTTACGCGATGGCGGTTACGGCCGATCCGGGAGCCGCAGTCGCTCAGGTGCGCGACGGCGTCTATCTGACAGAATTCGGACGCCTGATGTTCGTCAGCCCGCTGAAATGGGTCGTGATCTTCGCCCCGCTTGCAATGGTGTTCTTCCTTGCTGCGCGGCTGCACAAGATGAGCGTTCAGGCAGGTCAGACGACCTTCTGGATCTATTCCGCTCTGGTCGGCGCGTCGATCTCCTCGATCTTCCTCGTGTACGCTCACGGCTCGATCGCGCAGGTCTTCTTCATCACCGCAGCCGCCTTCGGCTCGCTGAGCCTTTGGGGCTACACGACCAAGAAGGACCTGTCGGGCTGGGGATCGTTCCTGTTCATGGGCCTGATCGGCATCATCATCGCGATGATCGTGAACATCTTCCTTGCCTCTTCGGCGCTGCAGTTCGCGATCTCGGTCATCGGCGTCCTCGTCTTCGCAGGCCTGACCGCCTATGACACGCAGCAGATCAAGGAAGATTATTACGCAGGCGACAGCGACACAGTCGCTGGCCAGAAGGCGATCATGGGCGCTCTGCGGCTCTATCTCGACTTCCTGAACATGTTCCTGATGCTGCTTTCGCTGTTCGGCAACCGCGAATAGGCACAGTATCCGGTTTCGGCAAAGCCCCCGCGCTCGGCAGCGGGGGCTTTTTCATGCCCTGTATCTGCGGAATAAAGTCTCCAGCCGGGCAAAGCCTTTAGCGGCTTTACCTTCCGGCCAGGCGGCAAAATTCATCAGCAGGCCGCAATGCGCAGCGCGCTGCGGCTCCAGGTGGAACGAACTCAAGGGCTGGCTGGCGACGCCGGCTTCGTGAAGCGACCGCCACAAGGCTACCTCGCCAATTACGCCATCTGCCGGCTTCACCACGGTCTGCAATCCACCGCCGGGAACGCCAGCCACGAGCGCGCCGCCCGAACACCGCGCTATCTCTTTAGCGAAACTGTCCAGCCTTTCTGCATAAACCGATTTCATGCGCCGGACATGCGCGCGGTAATGTCCGCGCTCCATGAAGTCCGCCAGCGCGAGCTGGATCACCGGAGGAACGAGCGTCCCGCCATGCGCCAGCACTTCGGCGAACCCTTCGGCCAGTCCCGGCGGCACGACGGCGAAGCCGACCCGCAAGGCCGGCATGAGGCTCTTGGCGAAAGTGCCGACATAGAGGACGCATTCAGCCTGGTCCAGTCCCTGCAGCGCCGCGATAGGACGTCCGCAATACTGAAACTCGCTGTCGTAGTCGTCCTCGATAATGTAGCCGCCGCGCGCCGAAACGGTCTCAAGCAGTGCTATCCGTCGCGCGAGCGACATGAGCGCGCCGGTTGGATATTGATGCGAGGGAGTCGTATAGACGAGCCGGGGACAGCTTTCCAGCGGCGCGCGCGAGGGGTCCATGCCCTGTTCATCGACCGGAACCGGCACGAGTTTCGCGCCGCCTGCGGATAATATCGTCCGTGCGCTGCGGAAACCCGGCTCTTCTATCCAGCATTCCTCGCCCGGCGACAGCAGCGCGCTCGCGATCAGGCTCAGCGCGGCGCGGGCGGAAGAAGTGACGAGAATCTGCTCCGGTTCCGCCCGCACTCCCCGAGCCTCGGCGAGATGCTCCGCCAGCACCTGGCGGAAGCGGGGATGCCCGGGAATATGCTTGTAACCCGCGCTCACAGCATCGTGCAGACGTGCGGCGCGGCGCAGGCATGTGCCCCAGATTTCGGCCGGAAACGAGGTGAGATCCGGAAAGCCGGGCATGAACGGCTCCTGCGAGTAGGGCGGGCGCGCCATTGCCTCCGCCATCCAGCCGTTCCAGCGCGGCGCGAGACGATGCGCGATGGCGTCGCTTCCGCCGGCAAGATTCGCCTGCTCGAAATCCTGCCCGCCGAAATCGGCGACATGCGTTCCCCCGCCGGGCCTGGTCAGCAGCAAGCCCTCGGCCTTGAGCTGTTCGACAGCCGAAAGGACGGTATTCCGGCTGACGCCAAGCCTTGCAGCGAGCGCGCGGCTCGGCGGCAGGCGCGACGACGCAGGCAACTTGCCCGCGATGACGGCGTTCTTGATCTGCGCCGCGATCTGGCTGTGAAGCGGCTCGGCGTCGCTGCGCCTCAAGTCCAGGATGCCCGAAAGTGCGTCGTCCAATTGGTTCTCTCAAAATTTCTGCATTGGAGCTTTTAATGGGACCAGTTTGAAGCCAATCATGCAAGCGAAATCGAGATAGCCGGAGTTTAGCCATGAAGAGCTTCGAAGCAGGCCCCCTGAACCGGATCCGTAGGCCGGACCGCGCCAACTACGACCGCGACGCGATATACGCCGTGCTCGACGAAGGGCTCGTCGCCCATGCGGGCTTCATCGACAGCGGCCGTCCGATCGTCATCCCGATGGCCTATGGCCGCATCGGCGACAGGCTCTATCTGCATGGCGCAAGGGCGGCGCGCTTCGCCAAGACGATGGCGGAGGGCGCGCCGCTCTGCGTCACGGTCACGCTCGCCGACGGCATCGTCGTCGCGCGCTCGGCCTTTCACTGCTCGATGAACTACCGCTCGGTCGTCGCGCACGGCACGGCATGGCTTATCGAGAACCAGCATGAAGCCGCCTCCGCCCTGGCCGCGATCACGGACCATCTGCTTCCCGGACGCTGGAAGGAGTCCCGCTCCGTCACGGCGAAGGAACTTCGCGCAACTGCCGTGCTGGCCATGGATATCGAAGCGGCGTCGCTCAAATCACGGTCAGGCCAGCCCGTGGACGACGAGGAGGATTACGCGCTTCCGCTCTGGGCCGGCGTCCTGCCGCTGAGCCAGGCCGCCGGAGCGCCGCAGCCGGACGGCCGGGTGCTTCCCGGCGTCGTGGAGCCCCCTTCGCTGATCGCGCGCCGCGCCGCGCTCCAGCGGGTGAACGGCGCAGGCGCGCCCAAGGCAAGGGCGAGCGCCTGAACGCAGGTCAGACCGCATCCAGGCAGCGCTTCACCCATGCGGCGGCGGCGAGCATACCGTCGTCGCCGTCATAACGCCCGATGAGCTGCACCGAGAGCGGCAGCCCCTTGGGGCCCTTGCCGAACGGAATGCTGATGCACGGCACCTGCAAAAGCGTCCAGGCGCGGCTGTAGAGGGGATCGCCGGTCGCGCCCAGCCCTTCCGGGGCTTCGCCCGGAGCGGCGGGCGCAAGAATAACGTCGATGCCGGCAAACAGTCCGTCCACAACGCGCATACCCTGCTGCGCCGTCTCCTGCGCCTGGTCGTATTCGTCCTGCGAGATCGCCCGGCCTGTCTCCACCAGCGTCCGGAAATGCGCGCTGACCGTCTCGCCATAGGTCTCGTATTCATGGGCGCGCACCTGAGCGATCTCGAAGGCCATGACGCTCTTCTGGCATTCGGTCAGATCGGCAAAAGGCGGCGGATGGGGGACGGGATTGACCTCAGCACCGTTCGAAGCGAGGACCTGTGCGGCGCGCTGACAGGTCTCACGCATGGCCTCCGAGCCTTCGAGCCAGTGTGGTCCGCGCATGAAGCCGATTCTCGGCGCGCGTTCTGCAAATGCCTCCGAAAGCTGGGCCGGGCTGCCGCACAGCGCGGAGCGGCCGAGCGCGATATCCTCCACCGAGCGCGCCATCAGTCCGAGCGTGTCAAGGCTCGGAGCGAGGTCCATCACGCCCTGAAGGCTGATCGCGCCCTTGGTCGGCTTGTATCCGAGAACGCCGCAATAGGAGGCAGGACGGATGACCGAAGCCGCCGTCTGCGAGCCGAAACCGATGGGGACCATGAAATCGGCGACCGCTGCCGCCGTGCCGCTCGACGAGCCGCCCGGCGTATGGCCGGGATTATGCGGATTGGCTGTTTTGCCGGGGTGGAAGTAGGCGAGTTCGGTCGTGACGGTTTTGCCGATCGGGATCGCGCCGGCCTCGATGAACAACTCGACGCAGCGCGCGTTTTTCGAGGGCCTGCGGTCCGCGTAGGGCGCAAAGCCCCAACCTGTCGGCATGTCGGCGGTGTCGATGATGTCCTTGACCGCGAAGGGCACCCCTTGCAATGGACCGTCCGCCCCGCTGCGGTCGGCGGCCCGCGCTTTCTCCAGCGCCATGTCCGGATCGAGAAACTGGAACGCGCCGACCGTATCTTCACGCGCCGCTATCCGCGCAAGGCAATCCTTCATCACAGCTTCGCAGCTTGTCCGGCCTTCGCGGATTTCCCGGGCGATCCCGGTTGCGGTCAATGTTTCCAGTCCCATGTCCATCCTGCCTTTGCAACCTGCGTGCGCGCAGCTTTTGTAACGGTTACGGCGAAACATTAAAGACCGCGCCGGGATTTGCGGCAAGCTCGGATAGCGCGGGGCCCTGCCCCGCAGTTTTCAGGCACGCGCAAAAAGGCCGGCGCCCCGGAGCGCCGGCCAGGGAACCGGGCCGCCCTGTCCCGGTTCGCATCGCTATTTTATCCTTGTACGGATAGTCTATGGGCTTTTATCAGAAACGGAAGCGCTCGTCCTCGCCTTCGTCCTCAAAATCGTGCTCTTCCTCGAATTCGTCTTCTTCCTCGAAGCCGCCCCTGCCGGGATGGCCTGCATGGCCATAGCCGATCTTGCGCAGACAGCGCTCCAGCACCCAGACATTCTTCATCGGAATGCCGCGCAATTCGCACCAACCATTCCGGCACCTGGCCTTGACGTCGATGCCGGACGCGAGAATGATGTTGGTCTGGCAGTGATAGCCGTCGCAGCCGAACACGGTTGCGGTCTCGATCACATGATATGGACGGGTTACGAAGCCGTGATGCGGATATCGCCCTTCTCCGCAGCAGGGTTGCCCGGCTTGAGCGGCGCCTGCCGCAAGCCCCACGATCGAAAGCGCCAGCAACGCGGCGAACGCATAGAGTCTCATCAGATTGCCCCTTGGATGTATAGTTTCGAGCCTTGCGGCAAGGTTCAATCTGTCGCTGCAATCCTTGTGGTTTGATTAAAATTTTCGGCAAATGCTTTTATGATTAAGGCTGATTTAACAAATAGATAGAGCGCTCCCGGGCCGGAACTACCTTGAACCGGCTCGGCTTCGGGCAGCTGGGTGCAGGCTTTCCGGCTGAAATTCCGTCCCGTCCCCGTCTCCGGCAATACGTCGAAAAGCTGAAGCAGCCGGTGATCTTTGTATATCGAACGTTAAATAGTACTCGACAGAATGTAGCGATCGCTATATATATATCGATCGTTAATTAGCAACTTTGTGACGGATACAGGCTCCGGAAAAATGAAACGGAATGAATCGCCAGGGTCGGAGCCGCGCACAGCCCCCGGTTCCAGAAACGACGACTCCGAAAAAGCGAATGTCCGCCAGCACATTATCGATAGCGCGACAGAGCTGCTCGGCCGCGAAGGCTATGGCGCATTGACAGTCTCGGCTGTCTGCAAATCGGCAAACGTTTCCGCTCCATCCCTCTACTGGCACTTCGGCAACAAGGAAGGCTTGCTGGCCGAACTCCTGAAACATGCGCTGCGGCGGGACGCGGACGCGTTTCTCTCCATCGAGACATCCGGGATAGCGCGCCATGAAGCGTTCGAGCTATATCTGGCCGCCTTGCGAAAAATCGTTGTCACGGAGCGCCCGAACAACTGGGTGATTCTTTCCTCGCTGTCAGAAGCAAGGCACGCCGCTCCCGAAATCGTCGAAATCATCGCCGAAGCGCGCCGGAGGCAGATCGAATACAACGCCGAGCAACTGCGTCACTGGGGAATGCGGAACGACCGCGTGATGGTTCATTTGTGGCTGGCCTACTGCAATTACATCTCGCTGCTCTATCAGGACACCAAGAGCGAGGAAATGGTGGACGAGGCGATCGCTTCGTTCAAACGCGCTTATTTCCTTGTCATCGCAGCGCTTGGCGAGGACTGCGTTCGGGAGCCTGGATTCAGCGAAACCCTGCTGCAGGCGGGTTATCGGCCAGCATCGTTGGAGGCCATCGGGAAATCGCATCCTACTGGCGAAGCCAGTGCCGCAAAACCGAAACGGGAGCGCGTGAAATGACCGTTTTCCGACTGAGGCTGCCATTTTTGCATTTCGCTCCGTGGCGGGACAGCCCTTCCCTGGATGCCGGTTCATACAGGCGAGACGGCTGCCGATTTACAAGGATGACCACCGATGGTGTCGGGTACGTCGAAGCAGGTTCGCTGGAAGAGGAAATCTGGCGCGAGCTTGGCGCTCTTCCCGAAAGCCGGAAAATGAAATTCCGCTGAATCGGCTTACAGATCGCGGCAGGCCGCCATCCGGCGCCGGCAGCAACGAGAGCCGTGGCGCGAGGGCGTTACAGGGCTTGGCCATACTCGCGGGACCAAACATGCAGGCGGAAATCCGGCACGCCGCCGGTAGTGGATCTTCTCCTGCCGAGGGAACTTCGATCAGATATTTTCATGTAAGGCGATGCGGCCTCAATCGCCTTCGCCGGGATTTTCCGAGAAGTATTTCTTGTATTTGTCCGTCTCTTCCTTGTGTGTCTCGGCGTCGGGAAGTGCGGGCTTCTTGACCGTGATGTTGGGCCAGCTCTCGGCGAAATTCCGGTTCAACTCGATCCAGAACTCAAGGCCCTGATCCGTGTCCGGCCTGATGGCGTCGACCGGGCATTCCGGCTCGCAGACGCCGCAGTCGATGCATTCGTCCGGGTGGATGACGAGCATGTTCTCGCCTTCATAGAAGCAGTCGACAGGGCACACCTCGACGCAATCGGTGTGTTTGCACATTATGCAGCCGTCAAGAACGACATAAGTCATCGTAAATCTCCGGCAGCCCGGCTTTGCCGCCGGACCGAGATTGAAGTGTCGGATTGTTTTGCGCCAAAGCCCCTGTCACCAGCTTGCGCGACAGGACAGTGCCTAGCGCAATTCAACGGAATGAGCAAGACGGCGGGACGCCGCGCACCGCCGGTTTTTCGCCTCACGAACGCTCAGGCGGAGGCCGCATCAAACTGCTCCGCGCGCCTGAATTGAAGGGTTTTGCGTTTCGTTAAGTCTGGGATCGCAATTTTCCGAAAATCCCCGCGGCACGGACAGGCTGAAAGCGTTCCTTAATGAATGCGCCCTAATTTCAGCCCATCGACGCCGGAAACGGCGCGTTTCGGAACAGAATTCAAGTTCATTGGAACCATTTCTGTAGCGTGTTCAGGAGACACAAATGTACAGCATGTTTCGTAACTTCCTGAAGGATGAAAAAGGCGCAACCTCGATCGAATATGGCCTCATCGCGGCCGGTATCGGCGTCGCGCTCATCACACTCGTCGGCCAGGTGGGCGATGAGATCACGACGATTTTCAGCAGCGTCGAATCCCAGCTCAACAGCTTCAGCAGCGGCGTACCCCAGTAACGCCCGCCATGCTCGCGTTCAGGGTGGAGGCGGTCCCGGAGCCGCGCCACACCCGACGCGAGGATCGCTCATCTCCCGGCGCGCCGCAGGGCTAGGCATCGATCCGCCAAGGCAACCGCCAAAATCAGCAATCCCCCGCCATGCCAACCGGGAAATCTTCTTCCAGATCCAGCGATGTGTTCGCGCTTTACGGCGAGGACGGAACTGCGGCCGTCGAATACGGCATCGTCCTGGGCCTGATCGCTCTGGCCGCAATCGCAGGGTTGACAGATCTCGGCGCAGGCGTAGCGGAGCTTTTCCGGTTCATCGCTGACGCGCTCGCAGACGCGGCGCGCAGATAAGCCTCCCGCCTCAACCGCATCTGCGCAAACTCTCCATCCAACCGAAAGGAAAGGGCGGCGCAATGGCCGCCCAGTTTGCCCGTGGAGGAGGACCGTTATGCGCTGTAATACAGGTCGAATTCGATCGGATGCGGCGTCATCCGGTAGGTATCGTATTCTTCCATCTTCAACGCGATATAGCCGTCGATCTGGTCATCGGTGAACACGCCGCCGGCCTTGAGGAAGTCGCGGTCGGAGTCGAGGCTCTCGATCGCCTCAAGCAGCGAGCCTGACACAGTCGGGATGTTGGCGAGTTCTTCGGCGGGCAGATCGTAGAGGTTCTTGTCGATCGGATCGCCGGGATGGATCTGATTGGTGATGCCGTCGAGGCCTGCCATCAGCATGGCCGAGAAGGCGAGATAGGGATTTGCGGTCGGATCCGGGAAGCGGATTTCGATGCGCTTGGCCTTGGGGCTGGACACGATCGGAATGCGGCAGGACGCCGAGCGGTTGCGCGAGGAATAAGCGCGCAGAACCGGCGCTTCGTAGCCCGGCACAAGGCGCTTGTAGGAGTTCGTGCTCGGATTGGTGAAGGCATTCAGCGCCTTGGCGTGCTTGAGAACCCCGCCGATATAGTACAGGCAGGTTTCGGACAGGTCGGCGTACATGTTGCCAGCGAATACCGGCGTATCGCCTTTCCAGATCGACTGATGGCAGTGCATCCCCGAGCCGTTGTCGCCGAAGACAGGCTTGGGCATGAAGGTTGCCGTCTTGCCGTAGTTCTGAGCGACCATGTGAACGACATATTTATAGATTTGCATATGATCGGCGATCTTGGTCATCAGATTGAACTTGATGCCGAGTTCATGCTGGGCTGCGCCGACTTCGTGATGGTGCTTTTCGGTGACGACGCCCATTTCGGCCATCACGCTGAGCATTTCGGAACGGATGTCCTGTGCGCTGTCCACCGGCGGAACGGGAAAATAACCGCCCTTGGTGCGCGGACGGTGTCCCAGATTGCCCATTTCATATTCCGTGCCCATGTTGGACGGCAGTTCTGCCGAGTCCAGACGGAAACCGCAATTATACGGATCGCTAGTGAAACGGACGTCGTCGAACATGAAGAATTCGGCTTCCGGACCGAAATAGACCCGGTCGCCGATGCCGGTTTCGCGCAGGTAGGCTTCGGCCTTGCGGGCCGTGCCGCGCGGATCGCGCTCGTAACGCTCGCCCGTGGACGGCTCCAGAATGTCGCAGAATACAGCCATTGTGGACTGTGCGAAGAACGGGTCCATATGGGCGGTTTCGGGGTCCGGCATCAGCGTCATGTCGGACTCGTTGATGACCTTCCAGCCCGCGATCGACGATCCGTCGAACATGATGCCGTCGGCGAATGCGCTCTCGTCGAATTCCGAGGCGGCCAGCGTGACGTGCTGCATCTTTCCTCGCGGATCTGTGAACCGCAGATCGACGAACTTGACGTCCTGATCCTTGATCGTCTGAATAATTTCACTAGCGTTGGTCATATGCTCCCTCATCCTGAGTTATCTTGAGTTCGGAACGGTTCGGAGTGTCTTGGTCTGGAGGTAGCGGCCGCGTACATACGGCAGAGGTGCCGGGAGGCCGTTGCGGCCGCATGGACCGGAAAGGCGAGGCGGCTTTTGCGGTACGGCAGGCTCATCAGATCGCGTCGGCTCCGGTTTCCCCGGTTCTGATGCGAATGGCGTCGTCGATGCCATATACGAATATTTTTCCATCTCCGATACGGCCGGTTTTCGCGGAATTCTGAATTGCCTCAATCGCTTTTTCCACCATTTCGTCGGCGAGCACGATTTCAATCTTCACTTTGGGCAGGAAATCAACAACATACTCGGCTCCGCGATACAATTCGGTATGGCCTTTCTGCCTGCCGAAGCCTTTCGCCTCGGTGACGGTAATGCCCTGCAAGCCTATTTCCTGGAGCGCTTCTTTCACCTCATCAAGCTTGAAGGGCTTGATGATGGCTTCAACCTTCTTCATCGGGCCGTCCTCCCAGATTTCACATGCTCATTCCAAATCCCGAATGCAGTAAGCATTCTTTATGCCAATTCGCCCATTCAAGCACCAATCATGGGATATAGCCGCACAAAATGTGAATCGGTGCGCGGCTGGAAAGCGGAAAATCGCGGCTTTTGGCTAAATTATAATCAATTGCATAAATATTATGCACCCTTGGGGCGGTCGGCTGCAATTCGGTGATTTCTGTCACAAGGACTCCACACTCAAACGGAAACGGGAATATCGCAGCCAATTTTTGCCTATTGCCACAAAATTACGCTAAATTGCCGCCAGTTCTGTTTCTGCGTAACGCTCTTCACAAGTAGGCATTCCCTTGCTCGAACTTCTTACCGCGGACGAAATGCTCCGCGCCGAAAAGATCACGATCGACGGCGGCATCCCCACCATCACGCTCATGGAAAATGCGGGCCGCGCCGTAGCCGAGGAAGTCGTCAGACGATTCCCGCGCGGCAGTAAGGTCACTGTCTGTTGCGGGCACGGCAATAATGGCGGCGACGGCTTCGTTTGCGCCAGAACCCTTCGTGAACGTGGCTTCCAGGTTCGCCTTGGGCTTCTCGGGAAACCGGAGGATCTGAAGGGCGACCCGAAGGAGATGGCGCGCCGCTGGGACGAGTCCATCGAGCCTCTGACGCCGGCTATGCTCGAAGGTACAGAAATCGTCGTCGACGGCATCCTGGGATCCGGACTCAAGGGGCCCGTGAACGGTGTTGTCGCCGACATTATCCAGGGCGTGAACGAGAAGAAACTTCCCGTCGTCGCAATCGACGTCCCGACCGGAATCGACCTGACGCATGGCAGCGTCCAGGGCGTCGCTTTCGAGGCGGTCTCGACCGTGACGTTCTTCCGCAAGAAAACCGGACACGCCCTGCTTCCGGGGAAACGCTATTGCGGCGACGTACGCGTGTCCGACATCGGCATTGCGGCGAAAGTTCTCGCCGACATCGCGCCTCAAACCTTCGTCAACGAACCGGATTTCTGGCTGCGCTATTATCCCAAGCTCAAGTCCGAAGGCCATAAATATGACCGCGGCCACGCCGTCGTCGTCTCCGGCCCGATGGAGAGCACCGGCGCATCGCGGCTCGGTGCGGCGGCGGCCCTGCGGATCGGGGCGGGGCTGGTTTCGCTGGCGACCTCGAAAGCCGCCTTCTACGTCAACGCCGCCCAGCTCACATCCGTCATGCTCAGCGTCTATGATGGCGCGCAGGGACTTGGCGAAATGCTCGTCAACGACCCCCGGCAGAATGCGGTGCTGGTCGGACCGGGCGCAGGACTGACCCAGGAGACCTGCGACAATGTCGCCGCCGTGCTGTCCAGCGAGGCGACCGTAGTGATCGACGCGGAAGGACTGACATCGTTCGAGGCGAACCCGCAGGATCTGTTCGCCCTGATACAGAACCGGGCCGCACCAACGATCATTACGCCCCACCAGGGCGAATTCGACCGGCTTTTCCCCGAACTCGGCAATGCCGAATCCAAGTTGGAGCAGACCAAACGCGCAGCGGAAATCTCCGGCTCTGTCGTGATATTCAAGGGGCCGATCACCATTATCTCCGCCCCCGACGGCCTGTCCGCCATCATGGGCGACGGCCCGCCCTGGCTGGCGACCGCGGGCACGGGAGACGTTCTGGCCGGGATGATTACCGGGCTGTGCGCTCAGGGCATGTCGCCGTTCGACGCCGCCGCCGCGGCTGTCTGGATGCACGCCGAGATCGCCAGGGCGTACGGACCCGGCCTCATTTCGGAGGACATGCCCGACTTGATGCCCGCGCTGCTGCAGCGGCTGAACAAAACGATCAAGCTGTTCTGATCTTGCCCCGTCCGCCCTGCCCGACCCCAATTGCCTCTGCAGGCCGCATCGGGTAATTTGATTGCGCGCACCGCTGGCTGCCTGCTGTCGGCGCAATCCGGATCAGACGGCTTCGACCGTAACCAGTGAACGTTGATCCGTTTCTGAATGTTGGCGCAACTGACCGCGTTCGTCTGAACGCGCCTTGCGCTGGAGCGACGAAGATTTAGCATTTACATGCCTATCTTCCGTCATCGAACGGAGTGTCTGGACATGTTGCGGCGCATATTCCTGCTCACCCTTCTGATGCTGCCTGCGGCGCAGATTGCGGGCGCCTCGACCGAAACCGCCTTCCTGCGCATCCAGGAAGGCACGGCGGCGCTTCTGCGCGGCCAGTTCGAGCAGGCCATTGCCGCATTAGACCGCGCGCTGGCTGAAGGCGACCTGTCGAAAACGCGCACCGCCAATATCTACAGCGACCGCGGCGTGGCGAAGTGGCGGCTTCAGCGATACGAGGAGGCGCTGGAGGACTTCACGAAGTCGATCGAGCTGGACGGAGCCTCGGCAGCAACATTCAACAACCGCGCCAACGTCCATATCGACCTTGGGCGCTATGAAGAAGCTATCAGGGATCTCGACCGCGCCATCGCGCTGGCCCCAGGCTACGGCGCGGCCTACAACAACCGCGGTAACGCCTATTTCCAGCTCGGCTCTTACCAGCAGGCGCTCAAGGACTATCAACAGGCGGTGCAGCTTCTCCCGGCCAATGCCGTGCCCTATAACGGCCGCGCCCAGGTTCAGGAACTGCTCGGGCGTCCCTATTCGGGGCTACGCTACGTCACACGGGCGATCTCGCTCAACGGCAAGTACACCGCCGCCTACCGGAACCGCGCCGTGCTCTACCAGCGCCTTGAACGCCATAGCGACGCGCTGGCCGATTACGAACGCCTTATCGAACTCGCGCCCGATGACGCAGACCTTCACGCCGGACGCGGCCAGGTGCAACTCAATGAGAACAAGGTCCGCAACGCGATCCGGGATTTCACCAAGGCGATCGAGTTGGACCCGGAAAACATGCAGGCCTATTTCGGCCGCGGCTCGGCGCAACTGGCCCAGAAGAATTACGAGGAGGCGCTGGCCGATCTCGATCAGGCCATAACGCTCGACGACTCTTTCGCCGACGCCTTTGTCAAACGGGCAGAAGTCCACTTTGAGCTGGAGGATTTCGGCCGTGCGGGCGCCGATCTCGCCAAGGCGCTGGAAATCCTGCCCGGCAATGCCGAGGCCTATATGCTTCAGGGTCGGCTTTTCGAGGCGGGGGAAGACCCGCAAAGCGCGATCGCCGCCTATCGCAAGGCGCTTGAGCACGATCCATTCGTGAAGGGAGCGGAGGAGACCCTGCTCAGGCTGGGCTCTGACGAGCCGCCGCCTCGCAGGACGGTCGGCGTCCCTATCGAGGGCTGGGAAATCCTCAATCCCGCGCCCGGACGCTATGTCGCCAGCAACCAGGAATTTCCCGAGATCAAGGTGTTTCTGGAAATGCACGGCGAAGGCGAACCGGAGATACTGGAATGGACGCTCCTGTCGGAGTCGCTGCGCGGCTTTGGCCTCCTGCGCTATTCCGCCGGCCGGCTGCCTGACGCGTTTGCGGAGACGACGCGCTACGAATTCATCGCGATAATCGACGTGCGGAAGAACCTCGTCGTGTCCATCGAGCCCTTCATTACCGGTGAAAGCGAGGCGAAATGGGCCTGGACGCAAACGGGCGTGACGGTCACTGACGCCGAAGGCGTCATTAGCGCCCACGAATTGCGTGCGGCTCCCAAACCGAGGCCGCAGGTACAGCCGCAGGAGCGCCCCTGGTATGAGGATGACGGGCGCAGATACCGCCGCCAGCCGCGGGGGCTTTTCGACTGGCTCTTCAACTGAGCCCATGCGCCGCTTCTTCGCGTCACTCGCCGCCGCGCTGTTTCTTTCGCACGCCGCATATGCGCAGGACCTGCCGGCGCTCGGCGCCGATCTCACGCGCACGACCGTGTCGGGTCTGTCCTCCGGCGGCTATATGGCCGGCCAGTTCCATATCGCCTACTCAGATATAGTGAAAGGCGCGGCGATCATCGCGGGCGGTCCTTACGGCTGCGCGCGCACGCCCGGTTCCGAACTCAACCCGTTCTGGATGCAGCAGGTGCTGGCCTGGAACCTGCGCCGCGCGCTTGAGCGCTGCATGGATGACGGCTGGTGGCTCTTCTCGACCGTCCCGTCAATAAGCGACCTTTACGGCCACGCCGCCAACCTTGCGCGACGCGGCGTTATCGCCCCTCTGGAAAACCTTGCCGCACACAGGATCTACCTCTTCACCAGCAGCGCGGACGATACCGTTCATTCAGGCGTCGTCAGGGCCGCGCGGGATTTCTATCTGAAGGCCGGCGTTCCGCAGGATGATATCCTGTTCCGCGAAGAAAGCCTCGCCGCCCACGCCTTCGTCACGGAAAATCAGGGCCTCGAATGCGGCGTCACCGGCCCGCCCTACATCAACGACTGCGATTACGATCAGGCCGGCGCACTGCTCGAATGGCTTGCTGGCCCTCTGCAACCACCCGCCGAGCCTACTCCGGAGGGCTTCATCCGCTTCTCCCAGTCCGTCCAGGGCGGATCACGCGAGGCAGCGAATCTGGGCGCCGACGGCATGGCCTACATTCCGGCTGCTTGCCGCGAGGCGGCGGGCTGCCCTGTGCATGTCGTGTTCCACGGATGCAGGCAGGGGCTGGAACAACCGGGCATCGGGGAAGCCTTCGTCCGGCAATCGGGCCATGCGCGCTGGGCCGAGGGAAACGGCATCATCCTGCTGTTTCCGCAGGCCGCAGCCAGCACGCTCAATCCCCGGGGCTGCTGGGACTGGTGGGGTTATACCGGACGCGATTTCCTCGAACGCGGCGCGGCGCAGATGCGCGCTGTCCGTTCCATGCTGGACCGTCTCGCCGCTTCCCCCTGACAGCCGCGCCTGCGCCGGGCGTACCGTGTCCACGCCAACTGCAGCTCCGCGCCGCAGCTTCCGGCTTTTTTTCTTGCCCTAGAGCAGAAATGCCGGTTAATTGACCACGATCAACGCAACTGCGTCATCCGGGATCTCCGTGAGCCAGCATACCGACATCATGGATAGGACGCGACAGGACGCAACGCCGTCCCGCCCGCCGGTGCTGTGCGCTTGCGGCGCAGAATTCCCGCTTCCCGATCTGCTTCTCCTCCTTAGCCGCCCCTGAGCGCCGTCCGGCTCGTGCTGGGTGCTTGGGGGTGTTTGAACAGCCGGATAACCTGACGGTTTTTCGGCGTATGCGATATGATCCTTCAAGACATCAGAATTGAGAGCAGAATCATGACCGGGACAATTCAGGCTGAAAGCGTAGCCGGCGAATCCAAAGCGGCGAAAACCGGCGACCGCGTCTATATTTTCGACACCACCCTGCGCGACGGCGAGCAGTCTCCAGGCGCATCCATGACGCTGGAGGAAAAGCTTCAGGTCGCAGAGATCCTCGACGAAATGGGCGTCGATATCATCGAGGCGGGCTTCCCGATCGCGTCCAACGGCGACTTCGAAGCGGTGCGCGAGATCGGCCGCGTGGTGAAGAACGCCGTGGTCTGCGGACTGGCGAGAGCGTCGGAGAAGGACATCGACCGCGCCGGAGAGGCCTTGCGCAACGCGAACCAGCCTCGCATTCATACCTTTATCGGCACGTCGCCCCTGCATCGCAAATACCAGCTCCAGATGGACAGCGAGCAGGTCTATGAAGCGGTCATCGCCTCGGTCACGCGCGCCCGCAATCTGACCGACAACGTCGAATGGTCGCCGATGGACGCGACGCGCACCGAACCGGACTTTCTCAAGCGCGTCGTGGAAGCCGCAATCCGGGCGGGAGCGACAACGATCAATATTCCCGACACCGTCGGCTACGCAACGCCGGACGAATTCTGCGCGCTGATAAGGATGCTCCGGGAGGAAGTTCCCGACGCCGACAAGGTGATCTTCTCCACCCATTGCCATAACGACCTGGGGCTGGCGGTCGCCAACTCGCTGGCCGGCGTGCATGGCGGAGCGCGCCAGATCGAATGCACGATCAACGGGCTTGGCGAGCGGGCCGGAAACGCGGCGCTCGAAGAGATCGTCATGGCGATCGCGACTCGCAACGATGTACTGCCCTACTGGACCGGCATTGACACGCGCCTGATTACGCGGGCGTCGAAACTTGTCTCCGCGGTCTCCGCGTTCCCGGTCCAGTACAACAAGGCTATTGTCGGCAAGAACGCCTTTGCTCATGAAAGCGGGATCCACCAGGACGGCGTGCTGAAAAACGCGCAGACCTACGAGATCATGACGCCGGAAAGCGTAGGCTTGAAAGCGTCGTCGCTGGTGCTGGGAAAGCATTCCGGCCGACATGCCTTCCGCGACAAATTGCGGGAAATGGGCTACGAGCTGGGCGCAAACGCCTTCGAGGCCGCCTTTCAGGCCATGAAGGATCTGGCCGACAAGAAAAAACAGGTTTTCGACGAGGATATCGAGGCTATCGTCGATCAGGGCGTCGCCACGGCCGACGACCGGATCAGGGTGCTCTCGCTCACGGTCATCG
Organism: uncultured Hyphomicrobiaceae bacterium; assembly: GCA_964407075.1. Classification (GTDB taxonomy): domain Bacteria; phylum Pseudomonadota; class Alphaproteobacteria; order Rhizobiales; family Rhodomicrobiaceae; genus JAHQVI01. The sequence continues at coordinate 4,201 of CAYOUE010000017.1, read as the reverse complement.
CCGGAACCGCCGGCGCGCAGCGGGCGACCGTCACGCTCGACGTCGACGGCCGGCACGAAACCGCGGAGAGTTCGGGCGACGGTCCGGTAGACGCCATCTTCCGCGCGATCTGCAAGATCGTGCCGAACGAGGCGCGGCTGCCTCTGTTTCAGGTGCACGCCGTCACCGAAGGGACCGACGCGCAGGCCGAGGTCAGCGTGCGGCTGGAGGAAAACGGCAAGACCGTCACCGGGCGCGGAGCGGACACCGATACGCTTGTCGCCGCGGCGCGCGCCTATGTCAGCGCGCTGAACAAGCTGATAACGCGCCGGGAGAAGGCCGCGCCGGGAACGATGGCTGCGATCTGACTTGTCCACCCGAACGGTGGCATGTCCGGCAGGAAGACATGCCGCCGGGTTCGGCTTGCAACAAAGAAAACGGCTCCTCTCTCAGAGAGGAGCCGGAGAAAAGTCAGGCACCGGGAGGTTTATGTTCAGCCTTGGCAGGAGGATCGCCGCAACTGAACATAGTTTCCGACGCTCCGTGCAATTCCGGAACGGCGGCGGGGCATGTCAATATACGTCTCGGGCTTAAAAAGTCTGGCCTGAATGCAATTCGACCGAACCATTTTTTGTTTATCAGCATTCGTCCTACAGGGACATGCTTCGCCCATTTTCATTATATGCGCCCCGAATATAGGCTAAGAAATCAGGTGAATCCGTGAAGTATTTGCCGGTTTTCTTGTTCGGATACGTGCCCATCGATTGAAGAAGTTACCTTGCAATCACTCGGTACAAAACAACTTTAGCACCGTCGCCGATTAACGAAAGTGTGTTTCATCACATTCTGCGCCGAACAGGAACAGTTGTGGCATTTTTGCAATTCAACCTCTGGGGGCAGACTTATTCAGGCTGCTCGCCCGTCGCCTGCCTGACCATGCGTTCCAGAAGTCCCACATCCCTGATGATGAGCGAACGTCCGCGCTGCTCAAGCACGCCCGATTGCTTCAGGCGGCTTATCTCGCGCGACACCGCTTCCCGGTGCGTGCTGATTCTGCCTGCAATCTCAAGATGCGTCGGCGCGGGAGCAATCTCCCTGACGCAGCCTTCGCCCGGCGCATGATACGCCATGCGAAGCAGCTCCATATGTATTCTGCTGACGACGCCGAGCGTGCTGAATTCGATGATCCTGCCGGTCAGCGACCGCAGGATGCCGACGAGATGGCACAGGACCCACTTCATGAAGTCCGGATCGGATTCGAGCAGTTCGACGAACAGGCCGGCGCTGATGCTGATCGCGCGGCAGGGCTCTGCGGCTTCGACCACAGCCGCGCGCCGCTCCCCGTCGATAGCGGAGAATTCGCCGAACAGAGCGCCGGCCTCGAGCCGCCGGAAATTCACGGCCTTGCCGCTGGCCGTATAGACAATGACGCGGGCAATCCCCTCGGTCAGCAGAAAGACGTCCTTCACCTCATCTGTGCGCGATATGATTTCCTGCCCTTTGTCGTATATATGACGTTTGCAGTTCCTCTCGATACGCCTGGCGGTTACGGGCGACACTGCACGCGCAAGCGGTGTCGCGCCGAACCAACTTCGGCCATCCCCCTCGCTCTCCGATCCCATAATCAAATGCCCTTTAAACAGAAACTCATTCTAACAAAGACCGGCCTGAAAGTGACAAATTTGCCCTGCTTCGCACAGCAAGCCATGCCGGCCATGATCGTCTCTTTCATTATGATTGACAAAGACGGGTATTTTTTGTTCCTGCAACCATAGGTTAAAGCTCAAGTCCTGCCGACGCCTTTTCGAATTTGTTTCGGGTATTGAAAGAGGAAGCCATGGACCGGAGACTGGCCGCCATCGTTGCTGCGGATGTGTCCGACTACAGTCTTCTGCTTGGCCGTGACGAGCAGACCACCCTGAAGACCCTCAATCAGATTCTGGATGAAATCGTCGCGCCCTCCATCGCGAAATATCATGGACAGATCATTCGCCTCATGGGCGACGGCTCAATCATTGCATTTAATAGTGCATTACATGCTGTAAATTTCTGTGTCGATGTACAGCGTATTATTGCAAAGCGCAAGATTTCAAATAATACGCGAACGAACATGGAATTCAGGATGGGAGCAAATATTGGCGATATAGTGCGTGAGCGGAATGATATTCATGGCGAGGGCATCAATGTCGCGGTCCGGCTGGAGGAACTGGCCCCACCTGGCGGCCTATGCTTGTCGGATACGATGTACCGGCAGATCAGAAGCTCTCTATCCGAAGACCTGTCGCCGATGGGGGAACGTCACCTGAAGAATATCGACGAGCCGATTCTTGTCTGGCGATGGCATCCGGGCAACATGCGCGGCGCCTCCAGTGGCGCCATGCGCAAGGGAGAAAGGTCCGGCCGGCAGATCCTCGATCCGAAAGTGACATCGTCCATGGTCGATCTTTACATTCGCTCGGCGCGGCTGGCCATGTCGGACGCATTCGACCACATGCTCGTCGCGTCGAAGGCCGGAGCGGAACTGTCCCTGAGAGAGATTCACAAGGTCATCGAGGCGCGCCTCAACGCCGCGCGCGGCCCGCTCGATCCAATCTACATCCAGTCCGCACGTCATAGACAGCGTCGCGACCCCCAGACGCTCGGCGATTTCCTGAGCGATGCGCTGAACGGGCGCGACATCGTCTTCACGGTAGAGATGCTTGAGCAGATTCAGCAGGTGCTGGCTTCGGACGTTACCGCCGCCGAGAAGCGGGAGGCCCTGATGCGTCTTTGTTCGGCCTATCTGCGCGAAAAAGAGCTTCCGAGGGTCAAGGCCGCGATTCGCTTTGCCTTCGTCGATCCGTAAACCGTCAGGCGTATCCTAATCGTGCGCTTGAGCTTGGGGCCGCGCAACGCTACAACGCGGAAAACGGATTCAATTTTTTGCGAAGGCGCCAATGGCCGCAGTTCAATATGTCTACACGCTTCAGAAACTCTCCAAGACCTATCCGGGCGGAAAGCAGGTTCTGAAGGATATCAGCCTGTCCTTTCTTCCCGGCGCCAAGATCGGCGTGGTCGGCGTCAACGGTTCGGGCAAATCCACACTTATGCGCATCATGGCCGGGCAGGACACCGAGTTCACCGGCGAGGCCTGGGCGGCGGAGGGCGTCAGAGTCGGCTATCTCTCGCAGGAGCCGCCGCTCGACGAGACCAAGGACGCGCTCGGCAACGCAATGGACGGCGTAGCTGACAAGAAAGCGATGCTCGACCGCTACAACGAGCTGGCCATGAACTACTCGGACGAAACCGCCGAGGAGATGGCAAAGCTCCAGGACATCATCGACGCACAGGATCTCTGGGATCTCGATGCGCAGGTCGAACAGGCGATGGACGCGCTCCGCTGCCCTCCTGGCGACGCGGACGTCTCGAAGCTCTCCGGCGGCGAGCGGCGGCGCGTGGCGCTGTGCCGGCTGCTGCTCTCCAAGCCCGACATTCTCCTGCTCGACGAGCCGACCAACCATCTCGACGCAGAGACTGTCGCCTGGCTGGAGCGCTACCTGAAAAATTACCCCGGCTGCGTCATTCTCGTGACCCACGACCGCTATTTCCTCGACAATCTCACCGAATGGACGCTCGAACTCGATCGCGGCCAGGGCGTGCCCTACAAGGGCAACTATTCAAGCTGGCTCGAACAGAAGGCCAAGCGCCTCGAACAGGAAGGCCGTGAGGAGGAAGCCAAACAGCGTACGCTTGCCCGTGAGCTGGAATGGATCAGGGCCAGCCCCAAAGCGCGGCAGGCCAAGTCGAAGGCGCGCATCAAGGCTTTCGAGGAACTGTCGAAAGATGCCGGCCGCGATCAGATCGGCCGCGCGCAGATCACCATTCCCGTGGGCCAGCGCCTCGGCGGCGTCGTTCTGGAAACCGAAGGGCTGACCAAGGCGTTCGACGACAAGCTGCTGATCGAAGGGCTGACCTTCAAGCTGCCGCCGGGAGGAATTGTCGGCGTGATCGGTCCGAACGGGGCGGGCAAGACGACGCTGTTCCGCATGATCGTCGGGCAGGAAAAGCCCGATAGCGGCTCGATCCGTCTGGGCGAAACGGTAAAGCTCGGCTATGTCGACCAGTCGCGCGATGCGCTCGATCCGAAGAAAACCGTATGGGAAGAGATTTCCGGCGGCAATGACATGATAATGCTCGGCAAGCGCGAAGTGCCGAGCCGCGCCTCTTGCGGCTGGTTCAATTT
>CAYOUE010000016.1:0-31745 GCA_964407075.1 uncultured Hyphomicrobiaceae bacterium | reverse complement strand
ATGCATCGGATCGCAGGACCAGACCACCTTCTTGCCCTCGCGCTGTACGGCGCGGATCAGCTTCGGCAGATGCTCGCCCACCTTGTTCGCGCCGAAACGTGCGATCAGCGTCAGCCGGCCCGCTTCGTTGGCCGGATTGAGCGCGTCGATCAGACGGATGAGGTCGTCCGGCTCGATCGAAGGACCGCATTTCAGGCCGACCGGATTCTGCACGCCGCGCATGAACTCGATATGGGCGTGATCGTATTGCCGGGTGCGGTCGCCAACCCAGAGAAGATGGCCGGAAGTGGCGTACCATTTGCCGCTCGTCGAATCGTTTCGCGTCAGGGCCTGCTCGTAATTGAGCAGCAGCGCCTCATGGCTGGTGTAGAAGCTGGTCCGGCGCAACTCCAGCAGCGTCTCGGGCGTGAGGCCGCAGGCGCGCATGAAGGTCAGGCTGTCGCTGATGCGGCTGGCCAGTTCCCTGTAGCGCTCGCCCGCGGGGCTGTCGGCGAGAAAGCCCATCGTCCACTGGTGGACGCGTTCCAGATTTGCGAAACCGCCCTCCGCGAAGGCGCGCAGCAGGTTGAGCGTCGCCGCCGACTGGCGATAGGCGCTAATCATCCGCGCCGGGTCGGGTGTGCGTGCTTCCGGCGTGAAGGCGATGTCGTTGACGATGTCGCCGCGATAGCTGGGCAATTCGACGCCGTCCACGGTTTCCATGTCGGCGGAGCGGGGCTTGGCGAACTGCCCGGCGATGCGTCCGACCTTCACCACCGGCACGCCGCCCGCATAGGTCAACACCACCGCCATCTGCAGGAAAACACGGAAGAAATCGCGGATCCCGTCGCCGCCATGCTCGGCGAAGCTCTCGGCACAATCGCCGCCCTGGAGCATGAAGGCCCGTCCCTCGGCGACCTCGGCAAGATCGGCTTTCAGCTCGCGCGCCTCACCTGCAAAAACCAGCGGCGGATAGCTTGCAAGCTCGGCTTCGACGGCTTCGAGCGCGGCGGGGTCCGGATAGGCCGGGTTCTGCTTGATCGGCTTGGCGCGCCAGCTTCCAGGGCTCCAGGCGGCAGTCATGCGGATGCTCCTCAACGCGGGTATTGACTTGGAAAGACGGCCCTGCGCTGGCAAGAGGCCGCCGGTTTCGTGGCTTCTTATAGGGGATGACGGCGTGCGTGGCTAGATCGCCGATGCCTGCCACTGCGCACGATATGTCCCTTGAAGCGATTTCACGCCGCGGTGCGCAAGCAGGACGGGCAGCGCGGACGGTGCATGGTCAGCTGCGATTACGGCGTTTTAAAGCACTTCTGTTGTGCGCGATCATCCCGGTTTTTTCTCTTGCACCCGGTCTTTGCGGCGCTTGCGCCGCCGCGTCTGAAGCGATTTCCGAACCGGATTCCGCGGGAACATCAACCCCTTCGCGCACGCGGCGCACACGCTGCCGCTCGCAGAGCCGAACCCGGACGCGACGGCGGCCGGACCGCCGCATCCGGGCACACTAACGCTGCCGGTGATTTTTCAGGAGAAATGATCTAATATGTTAGTGTGCGTTACGTCTGGCGTGACATTGCGGCTGCTTGAGTGCCCATGAGTTTGCGAGAACCCAGTTTCACCCTCGGCATCGAGGAAGAATATCTACTCACCGATCTATCCACACGTGATCTCGTTTCCGACCCGCCCCCTGCCCTGATGAGCGATTGCGAGGCCGCGCTGGCCAAAATCCAGGGTCAGGTCAGTCCGGAATTCATGCGTTCGCAGGTCGAAGTCGGCACCCGGGTTTGCCAGAACATCAAGGAAGCCCGGCAGAACCTGACCGAGCTGCGCGCCACGATCGCATCTTGCGCCGCCCGCTACGGCCTCGCCCCGATCGCGTCTTCCACTCATCCATTCGCCGAATGGGACGCACAGCTCCACACCGACAAGGAGCGCTACAATGTCATCGTCGCCGATCTGCAGATGATCGCGCGGCGGATGCTGATATCGGGAATGCATGTCCATGTCGCCATCGAGGACGACGATCTGCGCATCGACATCATGAATCAGGCGACCTATTTCCTGCCGCACCTTCTGGCGCTCTCGACATCCTCGCCGTTCTGGCGCGGCCAGTATACCGGGCTGAACTCCTACCGCCTGTCGATATTCGACGAACTGCCGCGCACCGGCCTTCCGGAATATTTCTCAAGCTACGCCGAGTTCCAGCGCACGATCGACGTTCTCGTGGATGCGCGGCTGATCGAGGACGGCTCGAAAGTCTGGTGGGATCTGCGCCCGTCCTCGCGCTTCCCGACGCTGGAAATGCGCATCACCGACATCTGCCCGCTGCTCGATGACGCCATCGCGATCGCGGCGATCTATCAGTGCCTGTGCCGGATGTTCTACCGCCTGCGCCGCATCAACCAGCGCTGGCGCTCATATTCCCCGTTCCTGGTCATGGAGAACCGCTGGCGGGCGCAACGATACGGCGTGAAGAGCGGTCTGGTCGATTTCGGCCGCGGCGAACTCGTGGACATGGGCGTTCTGCTGGAGGAAATCCTGGAGCTGACGCGCGAGGACGCCGAGGCGCTGGATTGCGTCTGCGAGGTCGAACATGCGCGCGAGATCCTCCGGCGCGGCACGAGCGCGGACCGGCAGGCCGAGATTTTCAACGCTGCGCTCGAAGAGGGGGCGGACAGGGGCGAAGCGATGAACCGCGTCGTCGATGCGCTCATCGCCGAGACTGCGCAGCCTTCGCGTTTCGAGGCCGCGCAGGCGGGTTGACCGGCGGACGGCGGCGGGTCAGGCCAGATTCAGGCTCATGCCCCCGTCGACCATGATGCCCTCCCCGGTCGTGTAGGCGCTGTCGTCGCTGGCCAGGAACAGCGCGACCTTCGCGACCTCCTCCGGCTTTCCGAAGCGGCGCATCGGCATCTGCGCCAGCAGCGATTTCGACACTTGCGGATGATCGGTGTAGCGGCCCGTCATCGCGGTCGGGATGAACCCGGGACACATATAGTTGACGCGGATATCGTATGGCGCAAGCTCGACCGCCAGCGAACGCGACAGCCCGGCGATAGCCGCCTTTGCGGTCGAATAGGCCGAAAGCTGGCGCAGATGCTGCGTCGCCATGATCGAGGACAGGTTGACGACGGCTGCGCCTTTCGCCGCGATCATCAGCGGCAGGCAGGCGCGGGTGACGCGGATCGTCCCCCACAGATGCGGGTTGAGCACGCGCTCCCAGTCGGCATCCTCCATATGGCGGAAATCGGCGCGCATCAGATTGCCGGCATTGTTGACCAGCGCGTGCAGCCTGCCGGCTACGCGCCCGGCCGCCTCCGCCATCGCGCGGACTTCGTCCTCTTTCGTGATGTCGGCCTGCACGAAGGATGCCTTGCCGCCCGCCGCCTGGATCTCCCCCGCTGCAGCCTCCGCCGCCTCGCCGTTCAGGTCGTTGACGACGACATGCGCGCCCTCCGCGGCGAACAGCTTTGCGGTGGCCAGTCCGAGACCTCCGCCTGCGCCCGTGACAAGCGCGATCCTGCCTTCCAAACGCCCCAAAACCGCCTCCATCCATATCATCCGACAAGACGCAGATCTGGCACCGATAACGCCGCACTGTCAATTCGCGGGACTTGCCTCGCTCCCTTGCCAGAAGAAATCTCGATCATACATTTCCACAAAAGCGCCGGCGCGGCGGGAACATTTGATCCGCGTCAATGCCGGAAGCGCCGCAATGAGACAGATGTTCATCCAATCCAATGCAAGGGAGTTACTGTCATGATCCATCGCGACTGGTTGCCCTCTCTCTGGAACGAACGGAAGGACGGCGACGAAAATCCGCTGGTCACGCTGCGCAAGCAGATGGACTCCATGTTCGAGGACTTCAACCGTAATTTTGCGGGCCAGTCCGGCGCTCTGGCCATCCGCTCGAATGTCAGCGAAACCGACAAGGATGTCCGCATCACCGCCGATCTGCCCGGCGTCGAGAAGAAGGACGTCGACATCACCGTGACCGGCAACCAGATCTCCATAAAGGCTGAGCGCAAGTCGGAGCGCGAAGAGAAAGGCGGCGAGGAAGGCCGTCAGTTCCACCGCATCGAACGCTCCGCAGGCATGTTCCAGCGGAACATGGCCCTGCCCTTCGAGATCGACGCCAATTCCGTGAGCGCCGAGTTCAGGAACGGCGTGCTCACGGTCACGATCGCCAAGCCCCAGGAGGTCGTCGAGAAAACCCGCAAGATCGAGGTGAAGCAGGCCGGTTAACGTATTGATGCAAATCGAGCGGCAGCCGGGGTTCGGTAAAATCGACATTTGAAGAAGGGTTTGCGCGCAGAGGCAGGAACCTTGTTACTGGCTTTGCGCGCCCGGCTGTCCCATCTCGTCGGGGCGGCGTCCGATCCGGCCGTGATGGCGCGGCCGGATTTTTGCATTTTAACATAATCTTTTGATTTCGTTTGCAGTCGGCCGGGATTGGATACAAACTCAACCAGCCTTTGGTAAATCGTGCATGTAGCGCAATGGCATCCGAAGGTTCAGCGCAAGTGAAATCATAATTTTGTCAATGCATGATACTGTTTCAAAAGTTTTTTCCGCTACCGGTCAATGCTTCGACGCCGGCACGGCTGCCGAGCGCGTCAGCTCCGGGACTTTCCGCAGCGTCATGAGGGAAATCGCCGCGCCCGTCGCGGTGATCGCGGCAGGGCCGCCGGGCGCGCGCAACGGCCTCACGGCGACGGCTGTGTGCGGCGTGAGCGACGATCCGCCGACGATTCTCGTTTGCGTGAAAAGCGACACGCGCGCCCATGCGGCCATCGGGCGATATGGCTTCTTCAGCGTCAATTTCCTTGCCTCCGACCAGGAAGAGATCGCGAAACGCTTTTCCGGCGTTTCGGGCGTCCATGGCGAGGACCGCTTCCTGACAGGGAAATGGTCTGCGGGCCGCTCCGGCGCGCCGCTTCTTGGCGACGCGCTCTGCCGGCTCGAATGCGAAATCGCCGGAAGCCGTCAAGCCGCCACGCATACGGTCTTTTTCGGCGAGATTATCGGAGCGGACAGGCGATGCGACTCAGGCGCGCTGCTTTATCTGAACGGGCTCTACCGTGCATTGAGTCCGCGGACCGCGCCGGAGAAATGAAGAAGCAAGGCCATGTTGAGTCCCGTTCTGGACGCCGCCGCCATCTTGCTCGCCCTTGCGGGTATCGCTCTGCTTGCGCCTTCGCTGCTCCTGCTTCTTGAAGCCGCGGCCTCCTTTCTGCCTGACCGAAGAACGGCTATTGCGGCTCCCGCTCGTCCTCCACGGCTCGTCATTCTCGTTCCCGCCCATGACGAAGCGCAGGTGATCGCGGATACGCTCGCAAGCTTGGCGCAAGAGCTGCAGCCGGGCGACCGGCTCCTGGTGGTCGCCGACAACTGCACGGACGCGACCGCCGAAATTGCGGAACGCGCCGGGGCGGAGGTCATCGGCCGCAACGATCCGGCGCGCAGAGGCAAAGGCTACGCGCTCGACTTCGGCCTGAAGCATCTGGCGGCCGATCCGCCCGAGATCGTGATCGTCGCAGACGCCGACTGCCGCCCCTCGCCCGGGGCGCTTCGCACGATTGCCGCATCGGCGGCGGCTCTGCGGCGTCCCGTACAGGCGCGATACGATCTGGTCAGACCGCAAGGCGCGGACAGCAGCTATCTGAGCATCGCAGCGCTGGCGTGGCAGGTGCGCAATTACGTGCGCCCGCTCGGATTGCGCCGGCTGGGCCTGCCGTGCCATCTGATGGGCACCGGCATGGCCTTTCCCTGGGAGCACATTGCACAGGCGGATCTGGCGACCGGAAACATCGTGGAAGACATCGAACTGGGGCTGGACATGACCCGGCGCGGCGCGCCTGCATTCTTCGAGCCGTCCGCACAGGTCGTGAGCGCTTTCCCGATCAGCGCCGAGGGACAGCAATCCCAGAGGACGCGCTGGGAGACCGGGCATCTGCAGATGATCGTCCGGCGCGTGCCGGGGCTGCTCGTCGAGGGTCTGCGATCACGCAACGCGGCTCTGGTCATGGCCGCGGCGGACGCCGCCATCCCGCCGCTGAGCCTGCTCCTGCTCTCCACCGCGGCGGTTTTCATTTTATCGGCGGCTCTCGCCATCGTTAACGGTCTGCTGACTCCACTTGCCATAATATCGTTTGCAGGCGCGGCGATGGCGCTGGGCGTGACCCTGTCGGCCCTGAGGATCGGCAGAATCTCCGACCTTTTCGGCCTCATGGCGAAAACGCCCGCCTATGCGGTTTCGAAGATTTCGATCTATGCAGGCGCTGCTGCGGGCAAACCGCTGGAATGGATCCGGTCGAGGCGCGATTGAGACATGGCCGAATACAGGGACTTCCAATTGACCGGAAAGCATACGCGCGGCGCGCTTGCCTTCGCCCGAAAGAGTTTGCCCCGCCTCGCGAACGCTGCCTCGGCCGCAGTCGCCGGGCGTCGGAACAGCGCGGCGCCAAAGCCGCCGGCGGATCATGACGCCCTGACGATTCCTGCGCCCTGGGCTGCGCCGCTCCTGACAGCCGTCGCATTCGCCGAGAGCCGCAAGGCGAGGATCGTCGGCGTCACCGGCATCCGCTCCGGCGTCGGCACAGAACGCATCGCTGCAGCGCTCGCCGCGGCCTGCAGCCAGCACGGCAAGCGCGTCCTGTTCGCCGCAGCCGAAGCCCCGAAGCTCGACGCAACGGACGGGGAGGCCTCCGGCGAACCCGCCGGCTTCGCAGCCGCAGCCGTGCGCGTGAACGCTGGCCTGTCGCGCCTCGATCTGACTACGGAGGATCGCGTTTATCCCGCCAGCACGGATTATTTCCGCGCCGCCTTCGAGAACGCCCTGACCGGGTTCGACGCGGTCGTTGTCGGCCTGCCCGACGCCGGCGCAGATACGGGACTGCCACCGCCTGCATTCCGCATTCTCAGCCGGGCTTGCGATTTCGTGTTCCTGGTATGCGCCACGGGGCGAACGACGCAGGAGGAGATCCGCCAGTGCCTCGCAAGCTGCCGGATCAACGGGACCGATCTGCACGGCGTTCTGCTGAATGACGGCCGGCTTCCGATGAGCAGGCTGCTGACCGGGGTATAGATCTTGAAGCTTTAACGGCCGTTATCCGGACTCAAAGGGGCGGAAGAATGAGTAGCGCGATCCTGAACTACGCCCGCGAATATCTCGTCGCAGGGCTTGATATCGCCAAACGGCGCTGGCTTCTGCTTATGCTGCCGATCCTTATCGGCCTGGCGATGGCTGTCGTGGCGGTGAAGGTGACGCCGAAGAATTACACCGCAAAGTCGCTCGTGCTGCTTCAGTCCGCAAGCCGCGGCGGGCTCAGCCAGCAGAATGTGTATGAGCAGGTCGCTGCGATCGAGGCTTGGCTCAAGAGCGATCACGTCCTCAGCACCCTGCTGCCGCAGATCATGGAGATCGACGACCCGGACGACGCGGAAGTCATGACGCAACTCATGCAGACCGCGCGCGCCTCGATTTCGCTTACCCTTCTGAGCGCATCCGCGCTCGAAGTCAGCTATCAGGATTCGGTTGCCCAGGGGCTCGCCCACAAGCTGGAGATCATCCTCGCCCGGATCATGGAAGGCGTGACCGGGCCGGAACGCGGCATTCTGAATGCGTCGCAATTCGTGCTGCTGAGCCGCAACGACACTCTGCGCAGGGCGGAACTGGAGCTGCGCAAGGCCATACAGGACGCAGGCGGAGCAGCAGACTCGTTCGAACGTATCACCGGGCTTCTGGAGGAGCTTGACGCGCTGCGAGCGGCCCCCGGAAGCGCGTCGGATGAAGCCACCGCCTCGCGCATCGAGCAGATTACGCGGGCCATTCCCGGCGATGACGAGGCCTTAGGAATGCTGGGCAAGAAATACGCCGCTTATCGGCAGGCGCTCACCGATTACAACACGCTGGGAAACCGTCTCATCAACCAGGAAAGCAACTATGTCGGCATCTTCGACACAGCGGAAAACATCCTGATCGTCGGCCGCCCGCAGGACCCCATCTACGGCGAAAGCCCGGGCAAGAAGATCGCCATCGCCATCTTTTTCCTTAGCATCCTCAGCGCCGCAGCATTGGCCGGGATCGCCGAACTGCTACACACCGGCGTCAGAACGAGGGCGGAGTTCGAAACGCTGACCGGCCTGCCGGTCGTGGCGCGCTTCGAGGGACTGCCCGGAAAGCGCCCCCGCGACCTGGCCGCCAGGCACGAAGCCGGCCTGCCGGGATGAAACAACCGCGGGGCGCAAGCCTCCCAGTGCGGCAAATGCAACCATCCGAACAACATTAGCCCCCCTTTGACAGACTTCATGCATTTTTGACAGCATGATTTGCCTTGAAAGATCTGTTATTTATTACAAAACACTTGAATTAACCCAAAAATAATAAATGTAATATGTATATTCACCTATTATTTATCGTAATCACTTGAATATTATTTGAAATTTAAACAATTCCGGCCTCTTAACTTTTTGCATCATACGTTACAAACGAACAATACTTATAACATAAGCAATAATTATTGTATTAATTTGGCACGATTTTCAGTCATTGTCATTGCATTTGAGTGCTATTCGAATAGAGACATTCAGTTGAACAAATTCTATATAACAAAAAATATGTAACTTCATAATGTAAGCGTAATTTCATATACGCAGCATATCAAAGTGAAACAGGCTACATAGCCGGATCAGCCTCATCGTGATCTGCAAAGCTCTAACAAAACTGAATTACATATGATTATCAGTTATATAATTAAGTTGAAGTAATAATATGGTTAAGGAAGCGATTGCTTTTGACCTGTGTTCGATGAAGATTCCGCCATGTTGACGCTCGGCGGCACCAGCGCTAGGTTATGGGAAAGAATTCGGTAACGGCTTGTTAGCAACCGTATTTTTCTAGCGTAAACATTGAGTTGCAGGGCATGAGCAAAAACACGTCCGCTCCGCGTGAAGTGCTGGATATCAGCCCTGGAATCGGAAAATCGACGCTTCGGGAAAAGACCTCCGCAAGATACCGGATCCACGCCGGCCTGCTAGTATTTTCCGCATCCGACTTCTTAACTGTCGTGTTTTCCGGCATCCTCGCGAAGCTGATTTATCTCGATTACTATCTCGATACGGAACAAACTATCCATATCTATCTGCTTATCGCCCTTCTGCTCGGCTTCATACTCATCCTGGTCAACGAGCAGATGGGGCTCTACAAGGTCGAGAGCGCTGCAGGACGGCTTGTAGGCTTCGGCGCCTTGTGGGGCGGGCTGCTGGTTTCCTTTCTCGTCCTGATCGGCATTCTTTACCTCCTCAAGATCGCGGGCGTCTATTCGCGCGGCTGGGTCCTGACATGGTTGACCATCAGCGCGCCCATGCTGGTTTTCGTCCGCTGGAGGCTGTCCCGTTCATTCAGGCGCAGAATGAGCGAAGGTCTCCTCAGCCATCCCCTGGCTGTCTACGGCGCGCCGGAGCAGATACTCAGATTCAACGCCGAATATGATCGCAACGGCCCGTTCGGCACAGTCGAAGGCGTCTATGCGCCGCGAAGCGAGGACGCTGCAGCGATCGGCGCCGACGGCGATCTCGACGATCTGCGCAAGGCCATGTCGCTCCAGAAATTCGACACGATCATCATAGCCCTGCCGCCTGAAGACCGCGCAGGCATCCAGACGGCGGTGAAATGCCTTGCCTCCTATTCCGCCGAGCTGCTTCTGTGCTCGGATCTCGAAAAGCGCCCCTGGCCGGTCAGCGGTTCGCGTTCGCATGGCAGCCTCAGGTTCGACGCGGTCAATATCGCTCCGTCTTCCGAATATTCTCGGTTCGCCAAGCCCATGCTTGACTATGCGCTCGCAGCGGCAGGCGTCATCGCGCTCGCCCCCGTCTTCCTGCTGATCGCGCTCGCCATCAAGCTGGACAGCCCCGGCCCGGTTTTCTTCCGGCAGCGGCGCTACGGGCGGAACAACCGGATCTTCAGGATCTACAAATTCCGCACAATGACCGTCGCCGAGGATGGCGCGGTCGTCGTGCAGGCGACGCGGAACGATGCGCGCGTCACGCGTGTCGGCCGCTTCCTGCGCCGCTCCAGCCTCGACGAGATCCCCCAGCTCTTCAACGTCCTGCTCGGCGATATGTCGATCGTGGGGCCGCGCCCGCACGCCATCGCGCATGACGACGCGTTCGAGGAGAAGCTCGACCTGTTTTCGCGGCGAAGGCGCGTGCGTCCCGGCATAACGGGCTGGGCGCAGGTCAACGGCTTCCGGGGTGAGACGAAAACGATCGACGACATACGGGGGCGGATGCAGCACGACATGTATTACATCGACAACTGGTCGATCTGGCTGGACCTGGAGATCATTGCAAGAACGGTGCTGGTGGCGGGGCGGCGCGCCTACTGACGGCCTCATCGCCCTGCGCATTCCGGCTTGCAGCCGCCGGCCGCAACGAATTTATTAACACATTGAAATTATTCAGAACCCTCAGGCTTGTGTCATGAGTTTCAGCGGCGGCGACGTGTCAGACAGCGACATTGCAATCATCGGCATGGCTCTGCGCGTCCCCGGCGCGCGCACGCCGGACGAATTCTGGGCGAACCTGCGCGGCGGCGTCGAGTCGATCCGCGATCTGTGTGCGGACGAGCTGGCCGCAGCGGGCGAGAGTCCCGAAAGGATGCGCCGGAAGAACTACGTTCCCCGCGCAGCCGACCTTCCCGATATGGAGATGTTCGACGCCGACTTCTTCGGTCTCGGCCCGAAGGAAGCGGCGATCATGGACCCCCAGCACCGGCATTTCCTGGAATGCGCCTGGGAAGCCATGGAGGACGCCTGCCGTCCGCCGGAGAGCGTGGACGGCCCGGTCGGCGTCTTCGCGGGCTGCGGGATGGGCAGCTATTTCTATTTCAACGTCTGCAGCCACCGTGGCCTCGTGGACGAAACCGGCATGTTCCTTCTCCGCCATACAGGCAACGACAAGGATTTCCTCGCCACGCGAGCCTCCTATACCTTCGACCTGCGCGGCCCAAGCGTGAACGTGCAGACGGCCTGCTCGACGTCGCTGGTCGCTGTTCATTACGCCTGCCAGAGTCTCCTGAGCGGCGAGTGCGACATGGCGCTGGCGGGCGGATGCACGATCGAGTTGCCGCACCGGCGCGGTTATCTCTATCAGGACGGCGAAATCCTCTCGCCCGACGGCCATTGCCGAGCATTCGACCATCGCGCGGCAGGGACCGTTTTCGGCAGCGGCGCGGGCGTCGTGGTTCTCCGAAGGCTCGCGGACGCGCTCGCGGACGGCGATCCGGTCCGCGCGGTCATCAAGGCCACGGCCGTGAACAATGACGGCGCGGACAAGGCCGGATATCTCGCCCCGAGCGTCGGCGGGCAGGCCGCTGCCATCGTCGAGGCGCTGACCATCGCCGACATTCCCGCGGATACAATCGGCTATGTCGAGTGCCACGGGACCGGCACCTATCTCGGCGACCCGATCGAGATCGAGGCGCTCACGCAGGCCTTCCGCCAGAGCACGCAGGACTTGGGCTTCTGCCGCATCGGGTCGGTCAAGACCAATATCGGCCATCTCGACACCGCGGCTGGCGTCGTCAGCCTCATCAAGGCGTCGCTGGCGCTGGAGCATGGCGAAATCCCGCCGAGTCTGGGCTATGAGAAGCCGAACCCGGCGATCCCCTTCGCTTCCAGCCCTTTCATCGTCAATGACCGGCTCACGCCCTGGCCTGAAACCGGCGGGCCGCGAAGAGCGGGCGTCAATTCGCTCGGCGTCGGCGGCACCAACGCCCACGCCATCCTGCAGGAAGCCCCGAAACGCATGCCCGTCGCAAAGAGCGAAACCGATGGGCCGCAACTTTTGGTGCTGTCCGCGCGAAACGCAAAGGCCCTCGGCCAGGCCGGAGAGCGGCTCGCCGCCCGTCTGGAGACCGACCCGGACCTATCGCTGCGCGACGCCGCCCTCACGCTTGCAACGGGGCGGCGCCATTTCGGCGTCAGGCGCGTCGCAGCCGTCGCCGGCCGCGAAGACGCCATCGCCGTGCTGCGCGAGGATGCGGGCAGGCGGCTGCTGACCCAGACTCCGATCGAGAACCTGTCCGGCGCGGTGTTCCTGTTCCCCGGCGGCGGCGCGCAATATCCCGGCATGGGCCGCACTCTCTACACGCAGGAACCCGCCTTCCGCGCCACTGTGGACGAAGGCCTGGGCTATCTCACAGGCGAGGCGGAAGATGAAATCCGCCGCCTTTGGCTCAGCGAAAACGGGCCGGAAGCGGCGGAGCGGCTGCTTGTGCCGTCATTGCAGCTTCCCGCGATCCTGATCGTTGAGGTTGCGCTCGCGCGCCTGCTCATGAACCGGGGAGTCCGGCCCGCAGCGATGATCGGCCATTCGATGGGCGAGAATGCCGCCGCCTGCATCGCCAATGTGCTGGATTTCGAGACGGCTGTGAAACTTGTGCGTCTGCGGGGCGAACTGTTCGACGAGATTGCGGGCGGCGGGATGCTCAGCGTCGGGCTGTCTCTCGGCGCGCTGAAGCAGCGGCTGCCCGAGAGCCTCGACATCGCTTCGGTCAACGCGCCCGAACTTTGTGTCGTCTCCGGGTCGGACGACGATCTGGACGCCTTCCGGGCGAATCTCGAAGCCGACGGCATCGAGGCAAGCCGCATACCTATCAGCATCGCCGCGCATTCGCGCCGGCTCGAACCCATCCTGCCGCGCTTCGAGGCTTTCCTGCGCAAGGCTGATCTGCGCGCACCGGACATCCCGATCGTGTCGAACCTGACCGGAACCTGGCTGACCGATGAAGAGGCTGCCGACCCACTTTACTGGACCCGTCACCTCAGATCGACGGTTCGCTTCTCCGACTGCCTCCATGCGGCTGCGCAGCGCGGCGCTTATGTCTACATAGAAGCCGGCCCGGGCCGCACTCTCTCGTCGCTCGCCAAGGCGCAAGGCGCCATCGCCGCGAACCAGACGGTCAACTGCCTTCCCCACGCCGATGAGCATACGGACGACCGTCTGCATTTCATGACCGCCATCGGGCGCTGCTGGGCCGCCGACCTGCCGTTGGACCTCGAAAATTCGATTGACGCAAAATCGGCGCGCCGGGTTCCGCTGCCGGCCTATCCGTTCCAGCATCAGCGCTATTTCCTTGAGCGCATCGCCGCTCCTGCGGACGCAGGCGAAGGGGAGCGCCCGGAGAAAATCGCCAATATGGCGGAATGGGGCTGGCGGCCGGTCTGGAAACTCTCCGCCCCTGACGTCATACTCGGCGCTGACCGCGCGCCGTCGTCCTGGCTGATCTTCCTGGGCGACACCGCGCTTGGCGAGACCATCGCTGCGCGGCTGCGCGCTGCCGGGCACGCAGTGACGACCGTTGCGCCAGGAGACGCCTTCGCGAGGTTGCAGGAAAACACTTATACGCTGTGCGCGGAGGACGGGCGCCCCGGCTATGACGAACTGCTTCAGGATCTTGCAGCCAATGGCGGCGTTCCCGAGCGGATTCTGCATCTCGGCCTTGTGACGGGGGAGGAGACCTTCCGCCCCGGCTCCAGTTTCTTCCACCGCAATCAGGAACGCGGCTTTTACAGCCTGTTCCATCTGGCCCAGGCGCTCGCCGATCTCGATTCGGAAGCGGCGAAGATCCAGATCACGGTGCTGACCAACGGGATGCAGCGCGTCGGCGGAGAGCCGCTACCCTACCCTGAAAAGGCAACCGTGCTCGGCCCGGCGCAGGTCATCCCGCGTGAAATGCCGAATGTGGCCGTCCGCGTCATCGATCTGCCCTTCGACTTCGGCGAAAGCAGGCCGCGCACGCTCCTGCGCAGGGGCAAGCAGGACGCAGATGCGGAATACGCCCACCTCGTCTGGGACGATCTGTTCGCCGCGCATGGCGGAGAGATCGCCGCCTATCGCGACGGAAGGCGCTGGACCCGCTGCCATGACGCCCTTCCGCTTGACGGCCAGGAGAAAGGCGCAGCGCTCTTTCGCGAAGGCGGCGTTTATCTCATCACCGGCGGCCTCGGCGATCTGGGTCTCGTCTTCGCGCGCGATCTCGCCGCACGCTTCAAGGCGCGGATTGTTCTCATCGGCCGGACGGAACTGCCTGAGCCCGCAGGCTGGGACGCATATATCGACGCCTATGGCGCAACAGACCGCATCGGCAAGGCTCTCGCTGCGATCCGGGAAATCGAAAGCTGCGGTGGAGAAGTTCTCTACCTCCGCGCGGACGTGAGCGATCCTGAAGCGATGCGGTCCGCCGTCGATGAGGCGAGGGCGCGTTTCGGCGCGGTCAACGGCGTCCTGCACGCTGCGGGCGCGGTTCGCGACGAGTTGATCCAGCTCAAGGATCAGGCCGGGATCGACGAGGTGTTCGCCCCGAAGCTGTTCGGAACCGACGTGCTTGCCGAAGTACTGGCCGGCGAGCGGCTCGATTTCGCCGTACTTTTTTCATCGACGAGCACCGACACCGCCCCCGCGGGACAGGCCGATTATGTCGCCGCCAACGCCTATCTCAACGCCTTTGCCGAAAGCCGCCCCTTCGGCCCGGACGTCCGCACTGTGGCCGTGCATTGGGGAATCTGGAGGGATACGGGGCTTGCCGCCCGCGCGCTCCGGCAGGCCGAACAGGGCGGAGCGGCGGCAATGGCGGTTTCGACGTCGGACAGCCTGTTTTTCGACCGCCTCATGCGCGACGGGGATGGGCGCGAATGGCTGGAAGGCCGCTGGGACGCCAAGCGTCACTGGATTCTGGATGAACACCGCCTCGCCTCAGGGCAGGCTGTATGGCCCGGAACCGGGTATATCGAAGTCATAGCCCACGCGCTCGCGGAAAACCGGGTTGACGGTCCTTTCGAGATCGTCGACCTGACCTTCCAGCGCCCCCTCCATATCCCCGACCGAGAGACCCGCATCGTCAGGACCGTCCTCACCCGCCAGCGCGGCGGACGCTATGCCCTCGCCATGGAAAGCGAACGCCCGGGAACGGACGGCGAAGAGCGCACCCTTCATGCCGAAGCGGCCGTGCAGGTCCATTGCGCCGGAGCGGGCGAAGGTCTCGACATTGCCGCGCTGAAGCAGCGCTTGTGCGATCGTGTTTCGGAGGCCGGAGACGGCGCGCTGCCCTCCCCGCAGGAGGCGCATCTGCATTTCGGTCCGCGCTGGAAAGTGCTGCGGAGCGTGCATTTCGGCCAGGGCGAGGCGCTTGCCCGGCTGGAGTTGCCTGCGCCCTATGCCAGCGATCCGGAAGGCGGCGTGCGTCTTCATCCGGCGCTGTTCGATATCGCCACCGGTTTCGCGATGGAGTTGATCCCCGGCTATGACGCCGCGGCGGGACTGTGGGTTCCGATATCCTATGGCCGCATCCGCGTCCATGCCGCTCTACCGCGCGCGATATGGAGTCACGCCCGCCTCGATGCGGCGAGCGATCTCGGCGCGGATTATGCATCCTTCGACATCGTCATCGCCGATGAGGACGGCCGGGCGCTGGTCGAAATCGAATCGTTCACATTGAGGAGACTTCCGCCGAACGCCGATTTCGCCGCGGCCCTCTCCGGCGATACGGCGACGCCCGGCAGGCTGGACTCGACGGCAAAGCCCTACGGCCAGCCGCAGGAGCTTTCGCCAGCGCTGGCGAGGCTTGCCGCGCAGATGGAACAGGGCATCGCGCCCGAGGAAGGCCCGGAAGCGCTCATGCGCGCGCTCGGCTCCGGCCTGCCGCAGGTGATCGTCAGCTCCATTCCCCTGCCCGCGCTTCAGCGCGCCGCTGCGCGTATCGAGACCGGGGCGGCCCCGGGCGTCGCTTTCGAACGCCCCGACCTCGACACCGATTTCGTCGGGCCGCGCAACGACATCGAGGCGAAGCTTGCGGGCTTCTGGTCGGAACTGCTCGGCGTGCAGAAGATCGGTGTCCATGACAGCTTCTTCGATCTCGGCGGCCATTCGCTGATCGCGGTGCGGCTGTTCCGCATGATCCGCAAGGCCTATCATGCGGATTTTCCGATCTCGGTGCTGTTCGAGGCCCCCACCATCGCGCAATGCGCAGAGCTGATCGCACGCAGCGGCGCAGGAGCCGCAGAGACGGACGAGGGGAACCACGCGCAAGCCGAAGCTGCGCCCCGTTACACGCATCTCGTGCGGATGAACGCCGGCGACGGCTCAGGCCGGACGCCGTTCTTCATCTGCGCCGGCATGTTCGGCAATATCCTCAACCTGCGCCATCTCGCCATGCAGGCGGGACAGGACCGCCCGGTCTACGGCCTTCAGGCGCGCGGCCTGTACGGTGGCGAAGCTCCGCATGAGACATTCGAAGAGATGGCGCGCGACTATATCCGTGAAGTGCGCGCCGTTCAGCCGGAAGGCCCCTATCTGCTGGGCGGCTTTTCCGGCGGCGGCCTGGTCGCCTACGAGATGGCGCAGCAACTGACCGCGGCGGGCGAGACCGTGGCCATGCTGGTCATGCTCGACACGCCGTTCCCGGAGGATCCGAGGCTGTCGTTCCGGGACCGCATGACGACGCGGCTTCAGGACATGAAGCGGGAAGGCGCGTTCACCTTCCTGTCGCGCTGGGTGCGCTGGCGGCTGGAGTGGGAGTTGAACAGGCGCCGGAGACAACCGGCCGTGGCCGCCTCGCCAGACCAGTTCCACAGCGCGGAAATAGAGGCCGCCTTCCTGCGCGCGCTATGGCGCTACGCACCGCAGCCCTATGACGGTGACACCGTGCTGTTGCGCCCGAAGCTGCGCGTCGTCTACCGTCTGAGCGGCGGACGTCAACTCAATGCCGGGCGCGTGCCCATTCATGCCGACAATGGCTGGACGACTTATATCGGGAACCTCGCGGTCATCGAGGCGCCTGGCGACCATGACAGCATGGTTCTGGAGCCGAATGTCAGGGTGCTCGCGGCGCATATCCGCAGAGTGCTCGAAGACAGCGAGTGGGGCCGCCGCAGGCCGATCGCGGCGGAGTAGCGGACCGCACCTGTAATCATGCCGTCCTAACCGGCGACAATTTCGATATACCGCTCGAAAACCCAGCCTGAATAGCATGGGCCGCGATAGGGCATACGGCGAGGGACCGGGCTGCCTACGCCGCAATCCGTTCGCCCGTCGCCGGGATAGATGATGCCAAGCCAGCCGGAATGGCCATCGCAAACATATACCAGGTCGTTCGTATAAAGCCGGTCGATCATGGCGTACTTCGTCCCGGGACCGCCGCGAACTGCGAGAAAATTATCGCCGCGGGGGTTCAGGCCCGTGACACGCCCGACGCCGCCGCAGGCGTCATAATCGACGTCCTGTCCGATCATGACCGGAACCTCACCCTGCGCCGCAACGTGAACCGCCCCGGTGAATGCAGGGAGCGCAAAAAAGACGGCGGATATGAATAAGGCAAGCAGTCTCCCAGGAAGGATCACAAATACTCTCCATTAAATGACATCATAAACAGGCTAGCACCTCCAACTTGTAGATTAACCGATATTTCCAATGAAATACAGATACTTGCGCATCAGAACAAAGGCGCATCACGCGATCCTTTCGTTAATTGTCACGCCACAGGAAATATAATTCCGATTGATCCTTAAGCCGCCGGCCAGCATCGCACCGGCCTCAAATGGCGGACAATCGCGGGTGAATTGTGCAGCGAACATCCCGCCTTCCGGCTCGATCATCACATTGAAATCCTCGAATTCCAGTATACGGCCAGATAACGGAAATTGCGCCTTGAAGGCGCATTCCTTGGCGGCGAAGATCGCGCGGGCCAGCACGCCCCTCCGATGCGAAGGCTGCGCGGCGAGCCAGCGTCTTTCCGCCTCGCCGCAAACCGATTCGAGAATGTCCGCAGGCAGATCTTCGGCCGGTTCAAGGTCGATGCCGATCGAGGCGACGCCCGATGCTTTTCGGGCCGCCGCCGCGGCGCAATGGGTCTGCGTATGGGTGATGCTGCCCGCAAACCCTTCAGGCCACGACGGCGCACGGTCCGTCCCGGGAAGCAGCGGCTCGGGCGGAAACCCCAGCTCAGCAAGCGCGGCCCGGGCGCAATGCCGCCCGGCCGCGAACTCCATGATCCGGCGCGGAGCGGCGCGTCCGACAGCGGCGGCTTCTTCCGGAAGAAGCACGCAGCGCGCGTCACCGATCGCAGCTTCATGGACCGCGATGCGTTCATCCGCAAACCAATCGAAATGGCGCGCCGTCATGAATGCAGCTATTCTCCATTTCACCCGTTTCGTTCAACGAACCAGCTGGACAGCCCATCCGCCATGACCCGCATCGACGCCTGGACCCATATTCTGCCGCCCGACTATTTCGAAAGGCTGAAAACGCTCTCTTGGAGCGCCGGATCGCTGAAGCGCTGGATGTCGATCCCGTCGCTCCACGATCTGGGCGCGCGGTTCCGCATCATGGACCGCTTCGAGGGATACCGCCAGATCCTGACGCCGTCCATGCCGCCGCTTGAGGAGCTTGCCGAGGCGGACGGCGCGGCGGAACTGGCGCGGGCGATGAATGACGGGCTGGCCGAACTGGCGAACCGCCATCCGGAGCGCTTCCCCGGCTTTGCAGGCGCGCTGTCGCTGCTCGACATCGATGCGGCCCTCGAAGAGATCGAGCGCGCCGCAGGGCTCGGGGCAGGCGGGTTCCAGCTATGCACCCATGTCCGCGGCGCGCCGCTCGACGACCCGCGTTTCCTTCCAGTCTTCGACGCCATCGCGGAGAAGGGGCTGGCGATCTGGCTGCATCCCTCGCGCGGCCCGGTCCCCGATTATCCGGGGGAGACGAAATCGAAATACGAAATCTGGTGGTGCTTCGGCTGGCCCTACGACTCCAGCGTCGCGATGGCGCGGCTGGTGTTCTCCGGCCTGTTCGACCGTCATCCCGCCTTGCGCGTCCTGACGCATCATATGGGCGCGATGATCCCATACTTCGCCGGCCGTATCGAGCAGGGCTGGGGCCTTGAGATGGGCGCACGCACGCCGCCTGAGGACGCTGCGCTGCTGCCCGGCGAACTGAAACGCAAGCCCATCGACTATTTCCGCGGCTTCTACGCCGACACGGCGCTGTCCGGCTCTGCGGCAGCCACCCGCTGCGGACTGGATTTCTTCGGAACCGGCCATGTGCTTTTCGCCTCCGACTTCCCCTATGACGCGGAAGGCGGGGCGTATCTCGTGCGGGAAGGCGTGCGCGCGCTCGACGATCTCGCGCTTCCGGCCGGAGACCGCGCGCGCATCGACCGGGACAACGCGCTGGCCTTCATCAAGGCGCAGCCACCCGGTTAAGGCGTCATCAGATCGTCTGCGCGCAGATCGCAGATGAAGCTGTGCGCAGGGGCGTGCGCGATGAACAGCGGCAGGCGCGCGGCTTCGGCTGCGGCTTGCGGAGTGACGCCGCAGGCCCAGAATAGCGGGACGAGATCCGGGGGGCGGGGCGGCACGGGGCCTCCGAAAAGCGGGGCGTCGAGATCGGCGCCGATGGCGGCGGGATCGCCGATATGGATCGGCGCGCCGTGGTTCTGCGGAAAGCGTGCGCTGATCTGCACCGCCTTTACGGCCTCTCCGCCGGTCAGCCAGCGCATGGTCACGATCAGGTCTCCCCGGAACGGTCCCGCCGGTTCGGTCGGCAGCTTCGAGCGCAGCACCCAGCGATGCTTGTCCGTGGGCACGCCCGCGCGTTCGAAGGCAGCGTCGAAGGTAATCCCCGAGCCGATCAGGAAGGCGACGAGATCGTCCCGCCAGAGATCGCCGATATCGGTCCGGTCCTCCTGACGCTGGCCATCGATATAAACGGCGTAGCGCGCGCAGTCGGTGCGCAGGTCGCCCGACGGCGCAAGCCTGCGCGGGACCGGATCGCCCGGATCGGTGACTTCGAGCACCGGGCAGGCGCGCGGATTGCGCTGGCAGTAGAGCAGGAAGTCGAAGGCGTAATCCTTCGGCAGGATCGCCAGATTGCATTGCAGGAAGCCGGGAGCGAGGCCGCGGCTCGTTCCGGCGATGCGTCCGGCGCGGATCTCCTGCCGGATGCGCTCGCTCTCAAGCATCGCCTTCGTCCAGCAGACATTCGTAAATCTGCGCATGGCCGGTGCGGTCGGAGGTGAATACGACGCGCGACCCGTAAGGCGAGAAGCGGGGGTGCGGGTGGGTGTGCTGGCGCGCCTGCACCGCGACCGGCCCCTCATTGTAAGGGAACGGCCCGCCCCAATGCGCGCCCTCGTTGGTGGCTTCGCTGGCGCAGAGCAAATCGGCCTCCGCGCTCTCCGCATCGCCGTCCACGGAGAAAATATGCAGGCCACGGTCGGGGAAGGTCGTGTCGCACACGAACCGGCGACCAGCATCGTCGGGCGCGGCGTGCCAGGCCGGAAATCGCGTGATCCATCGCGCCGTGCCCGTCGCGGCGTCGATCAGCCGCATTCCGCGCGGCCAGTCGACGAAGGCGACCGCGCGCCGCCCCGGAACCCAGACCTCATGCGTGATCCATTGCATCCGGTCCTCGCGCGCATAAAGGCGCCGGTTTGCCGCGCCGGAGCGATCCGTGATCCAGACGCGGTCGGTCAGCGGCCCGGCATAAAGGATAAGGTCGTCGTCGTCCGGGCAGAATTGCGGATGGCCGATGGTGTCGCGTTCGAGAAAAACCCGCGAGGTCCGCTCCTCGGTGTCGATCATGACAAAGCGGGAGACCGCCCCGGACTTGACGGGAACCGCCCACCAGCGGCCGCTCGCCGAGAGCGCCGTCGTCCCCATCGCCGCGCCGACCATGCCCTTCTCGCGCATCTCGGCCTCGCCGAAATCGGCAAGCTGCTCTTCCTCGAAGCTGGCCAGATCGACGCGCCAGGCTCCCGCGCCCGCAGTGAAATAGACATAGCGCCCGTCCGGGGACGGAATGATGGACCATTCGGCGAGATCGGGCCGGTCCGTCGCCTGCACGAGATCGCCGCTCGCGCGGTCCTCGAAGAAGATCTGCGGACTTCCGGCCCTGTGCGAAACGAAGATCAGCTTCGTCATCGCACGGTCATAGGCGCGCACGAAGAAGAACGGATGGTGATGGACGGACGGATGCGACGTCACCTGCCGGATCGTGCGTCTGCTCATGGCATCGCGGAAAAGTCGGTCCTCTCGCGGGAAGCTCCGGCCTTTTCCGTCTGCGGAGAAAGAAGCGTATCCGGCGGCTTTCATCGGTTCTCCTATTCCGCGGCGCTGCTTTGCCCGGCGTGTAGGTTCTGCCTTCCAAAGCGGAACCATATTGCGAGAGCCAGCCCCGCTGCGAGAGCGGCGCCCCAGGGCAGCGTGCCCGTCGGGGAAAATATCGCGGCCATCGAGACTACGGCGATGACCGCTCTTTCGATCAGGGACAGCGGACGGAACAGATAGCCTGCGAGCGCTGCGGCCCAGAGCGCGGTGGCGCCGAGCATTCCTGAAAAGGCCAGCGCGATCCACTGCGGCGAGCCGTTGAAGAGAAGAGCCTCGTCGAAGATGAAGGCGAACGGAATGAAAAAGGCCACGAGACTGAGACCGAAGGCGATCAGGCTCGTTCGCATCGCGCTGCCGCCCGCAACGCCCGCCGCCGCGAAAGAGGCGAGCGCGACCGGTGGCGTCACCATCGAGAGCACGCAGTAATAGAAGACGAAAAAATGCGCCGACAACGGCGTGATGCCCAGATCGCGCAACGCGGGAATGTAGAAGATCGCGCCGATGATGTAGGCGGCGACCGTCGGCAGGCCCATCCCCATGATGATGCAGCCGACGATGATGATGGCCAGCGACGGGATGATGGCGCCGCCCGCAGCGGTGATGAGCGTTCCGGAAAATTTGAGCGCGAGGTTCGACTGCACGGCGACCGCGATAATGATCCCGATAGCGGCGATCGGGACGGCGACCTCGGCCGCCTGTTTGCCGGTATCGCGGATCATCGTCAGAACGCCGTTCAGATTGAGGAAGGTCGAGCGCCTCAGAAACGGGATCGCGAAGCAGGAAGCGGTGGCCGCCATGGCGGAATAAGGCGCGGAATAGCCGGCGATCAGACACGCGATCAGGATCAGCGGCGGCGCCAGCAGATGGATGCGTGGCAGGATTGGATCGACATCGGCCAGTTCATCCGCGCGGACGGTTCCCTGTCCGGTGCGGCGCGCGTTGAAATCGACGATCAGCAGAAGCGCGAGATAAAAGGCGATTGCCGGGATAAGGCCGGCGAGCGCGATCCGGGCATAGGGCACGGCCAGAAGCTCGGCCATCACGAAAGCGGCCACGCCCATGATCGGCGGCAGCAGCTGCCCGCCCGTCGAGGCGATGGCTTCGATCCCGGCGGCGCGGTCCCTCGACAGACCGCAGCGGCGCATGAGCGGAATGGTCAGCACGCCGGTCGCGGTGACGTTCGCGACGGCAGACCCGGAAATGGTGCCCATCAGGCTGCTCGACAGGATCGCCGCCTTGGGCGCGCCGCCGACCGTGCGCCCAGCCAGACGCAGGGCGAGGTCGATGAACAGCTTGCCGCCCCCGACGCCCGCATAGATCACCCCGAAGGCGATGAAATAGAAGACGAACTGGACCGAGGTCGAAGTCGTCACACCCAGGACGCCGGTCGTCGTCATGGTCATGATCTCGATGGCGTCGTCGAATTCGAAGCCGCGGAAAGCGAGCCATCCGGGCATCCAGGGGCCAACGAAGGCGTAGACGAAGAACGCCGCGATGACGCTGAGAAGGATCCAGCCCGTGGTTCGCCGGACGCCTTCGAGCAGCAGAACGATGAGCAAGAGACCGAACACGATGTCCACGTCGAAAACAGGGGAGACGTTCTCCATGCGCGTCGTCAGCCGGCCGTAAGCCCAGACATAATAGCCCGAAACCGCCGCCACGCCCGCCAGTACGGCGTAATCCGCGATGCGCGCGAGCGGCCCGCCTTTCAGTGGGTTCCAGAGCATCGCAAGCCCCAGCGCCATCATCAGATGCGCCGGCCGCTCGAACAGCGGCTGTTGCGGATTGAACAGCAGCCAGACCTGAAACCCGACGAAAAGCGCGGCCAGGATGAACCGCGGATCGGCGATCAGACGGAGAAGGGACGGCATGGAACGCCTCCGGCCGAATTGAACGCGGGCCGGGACGTCACCGCCCCGGCCCGTTACGGCTTGACGGTTACATCCAGCCGCGTTCGCGGTAATAGCGCTCGGCTCCGGGATGAAGCGGGACGCCCGTCAGTTCGGGCTTCCAGGCGTTCTCCGGCTTGAACGTCTTCCACGCTGCATGAGCTTCGCCCATTGCGGCGGCGTTTTCGACCAGCGTTTTCGTGATCTGATAAGCCACGTCGTCGGACAGGCTGGCGTTGGCGACGAGGACCGTCCCGAGGTCAGCGCCCCAGGTTTCCCCGGTCTGACCCTTGAACCAGTCCGGCCCGTACTGGCTCGGATTGAGGCCGTTTTCGGCAAGCACTTTGAGCGCTTTTTCTGGGACGTCGATAAACCGCACATTGCCGGTCAGACTGACTTCGGTGATGGCGGGATGCCCCCTTATGACGGTGTCGATATACACATCGGCGCTACCATCGGCCAACATGCTCGAAATCTGCGCGGTCTCCACCTGGATCACGTCGCCGCCATCCGCCTTGATCTTGTCGAAGCTGGAGCCGAAAGCGGAGAGGATCATTTCCGCCGCGGGAACCGCCGAGCTGCCGGTCGGCTTGAGCACGAGCCGGATGGGTTTGCCGGAGCCGAGGATTTCCTCAAGGTCCGCTGTTCCCATCTTCTCGATGAAGGGTTCGCGGATCATCACGCCGACATAAACCGAGTTCAACCCGCCGACCAGCGCACGGATGTCCGGGGCTTTCGAGCCGCCATACATGTCGTGGCCGTTCCGCGCCCAGACCGAGGTCGCCACGTTCGAAAGAGCGATCTCGGCATCGCCGTTCTGTACGACCATCGGGTTCGACACGCCGCCACCGCGGGCGATGACTTCAACGCCCTGACCGGAGAGATTGGGTTCGAGCATTTTTTCCAGCGTCGCGGCGAAGACGTACCAGGACGAGCCTTCGCGCATCGCGCCGATGCGGATGTCGTTCGCCTGCGAGGCAAGCGGCGCCGCCGTCATGAATGTTGCCGCTGCAAGCGCAGCGGCGAGAAAATGTCTGCTTTTCATCAGTCTTCCTCCCTTGGGTTGATATGGCGATGCGCCGGAAGCCCGGCGCATCCGCTTTGTTATTCGGCGGCCTTCGCGCTGCCGAAGCCCGCGCCAGCGACAGCGTCCTTGATCGCCTGAAGCTCTGCGCCTTCGGGCAGGCGCGTCGGCGGCTGAACGGCTGGCGATTTCAGGATGCCGGCGAGATACATCGCCATCTTCATCCGGGCATGGGCGTCGCCAGTCGGCTCGCCGCCGCCATAGACAACGTCCTTCAGCGGATTGATCCGGAACTGCAGCTCCATCGCCCGCTTCAGATCGCCCTTCTGCACACTTTCGAACAGATCGACGATCATCGCCGGGATGAAGGAAGCGAAGCCCACCAGCGCGCCGTCCACGCCCTGAACCATCGAGGCGAGCAGATATTCGTCATGGCAGGTAAGGATCGTGACATCAGGGTCCGTCTCGCGGATCGTGCGGATGTCGCGCGCATATTTGTTCATGTCGCGCGTGCCGATCTTCATACATTTCACCCAGGGCAGCTTCGCCAGCTCGGCCAGCACCTCGAAGCTATAGGAGGCTCGCGTCCAGCTCGGATAGATGTGCACCACGAGATCGAGGCCGGAGCCTTCGCCGATCGCGGTGAAATAATCGACCACATGGCTCGGGCGCATTCCAAAGCGAAGCCACATATGCGGCGGCATCACGAGCAGCCCGCTCGCGCCCGCTTCGCGCGCCATTTGCGCATGTTCGACAGCTTCGCCGATGCCTTCGCAGCAGATGCCCGAGACGATAGGCATCTTGCCTTTGACTTCCTCGGCGACAATGCGCGTCACTTCGGCGCGCTGCTTCGCGCTCAGGGCGAAAACCTCGCCGGTGTGGCCATTCGTGACAAGGCCGCCGATTCCGCGATGGCCCGCAAGCCAGTTCGTGAAGCGGCGCAGCTCCTGCTCGTCGATGCTGAGATCGTCGCGGAAAGGACATTGCATCGCGGGCAGGATATTCTTGTAAGTCCAACTCATCAGGCATCTCCTTGGCTTCAATGGCCGCACAGGCGGCCCGTCTTCCGGCGCCTTGCATCAAGCCGCCGAGTAGCTGCTCCCTATGCCGCCGGATGCGCTGATCGCGCGGCCGACCCGCTCCGAGGCGGCCAGCAGCGGCTCAAGGGCGTTTGCGAGAAAATTTTCAGCCGAAACCCGAACTGTCGGCGCGGCGATGCTGATCGCCCCGAACGGATAGCCGTCCGGCCCGCGAACCGGCGCGGCCAGAAGGCGAATACCCTGTGTGATAGCGGAGTCGCGGGCGGCGTAGCCTTCCCGGCGGACGGCGGCAATGCTGTCTTCGATATCCTTGCGGCCGAAACCGATGACCGGGAGCACTTCGCCTTGCGGTTCGGCGTCGAGGATGCGCCTGCATTCGGCCTCCGGCAGGCAGGCCAGGATGCAATGGCCGGGCACGGTATAGGTAACGGGCAGCGTTGTGCCCACGCGGATGTCGACGCCGAGGCGTGTCATGCCTGCGCGCACCCGTTCCAGATAAAGAACCTGCGCGCCGTCCAGAACCGCAAAGCTCGCCGCTTCTCCCACATCGCCCACGAGCGAGCGTAATTCGGGACGCACCAGATCGCGCTGCTCCGTCCGTCCGATGGCGTGGAAGCCGAGATCGAGCACCTTCAGCGTCAGCCGAAACCTTCGGCTGTCCGGAACGCGGGCGACATAACCCAGCATTTCCAGCGTGCCGAGCATTCGGAAGGCAGTGCCCGGATCGAGGCCGGCGGCGGCGGCGACTTCGGAAAGGGTAAGTTCGGGACGCTCTGCAGTGAACGCCTTCAGGACAGCGAAGCCCTTGGCGAGGGACTGCACGACATTGCGGCTCTGCCCCTGTCCGTCCTGCCCGCTCTTGCGCGAGACCGCAGCTCCGGCGCCATCCGCATAGGACGGCGCTTCTGCGGTAAGCAGGTCTTTTCGGCTCTGCCTGTCCCTAACCATTGGCGTTTGCCGCTTCCCTTTTCATTTTATTTCGGATTGCGAAATATTTTTCGTTTTTTGGTTTTGTGTACAATGACAGCGCGATGCGGGCATGTCAAGCACACAGCGAACAGGGTCCTTTCAGCGGAGTGCAGGGTCAGGAGCTTCAGTCAGAGAGCGGCGTCTTCGGCAAACGAACCGCTCCCCCGGCCGGACTTGCAGCAGCAGGCAGTCTGCCCTATCTGGAAATGAGCGAAGCGAGCCTTTCGATGGCAAAGACATATCCCTGCGTTCCGCAGCCTGCAATGTAACCGTCGGCGCGCAGTGCGACATAGGAATGATGCCGGAAACTCTCGCGCCGGTGCACATTGGTGATATGCACCTCGATCACTGGAAAATCGCAGGCTCTCAGAGCGTCGAGAATTGCAATGGACGTGTGGGCGTATGCGCCCGGATTGATGACGAGCCCGGCAGCGGCCGTGCGCGCTTCGTGAATCCAGTCGATGAGCACATGCTCGGCGTTGCTCTGGAGGAAACGAAGCTCCAGCCCGCGCGCCTCGGCGGACTGCCGGCAGAAGGCCTCGACGTCGGCTAGCGTTTCATGGCCGTAGACGTCCGGTTCGCGATGACCGAGGAGGTTCAGGTTGGGACCGTTCAGAACATATATGGTATGCGGCATGATTGTCCTGCGCTGTTCTTGTGACTGCTCCGCTCAATGCCGGCTAAAGTCGCTGGCTTTTCGCCCGTTTGCAAGAGAGCGCGGCCGGGATCTTCACCTTTAGGCAAGCATTGCTCCATCAGGATAGGGAAATGCCGGACCAAAAATCGCAAACGATCGAATCTGACGGCCTTTTCGTGGCGGCGCGCTCGATTCTGTTCCTGCCTGCCGCACGGCTCGATCTTGCGGAAAAGGCGGCCCGGTCGCAGGCCGACGCCGTCTGCCTCGATCTGGAGGATGCGGTCGCGCCCGGCGAAAAGCAGAAAGCCCGCGATGCGCTCGGCCCGGCTGCGGCCCAGGTCACGGGAGCCGGAAAGCCGGTCTTCGTGCGCATCAACAGCGAACTGGAACTGGCCGGGGCCGATCTGGCTGCGCTGCCCGCTTCCTGCAAGGCCGTCGTGCTGCCCAAAGCGGCGGGGCTGCAGCATATCGCTCTCGTTTGCGCCGCGCTCGACCGGATCGCGGCGGCTGGCGGTCCGGACGCGACGCTCATCGCCATGATCGAGGATGCGGCGGCGCTCGTCTGCCTTACATCTCAGGCCGGGGCTATCAGAGCGCCAGCCCGTCTGTCAGCAGTCTTTCTTGGTACGGAAGATCTGGCTGCGGAGATGGGATCGTCCCCGGCAAGCGCGCTGATGCGCTCCGCTTTTCACAGCCTCGCCATCGCCGCGCGCGCAATGGGTGCGGACCTGCTCGGCTTTCCCGGCTCTATTGCCGAATATCGCGATCTGGACCTGGTCCGGCGATGGGCGGCCGAAGCCAAGGCGTCGGGCGCGGCCGGGGCGTTCTGCATTCACCCGGCGCAGATCGGCGTGCTCAACGCCGCTTTCACGCCCGCCGAAGCGGAACTGACCTGGGCGCGCGCGGCCGTCAGCGCATTCGATAAGGCGCGCGCCGAAGGCTCCGGCGTCGCCGCACATGAGGGCCGCATGATCGACCGGCCCGTCTACCTTCGGGCGAAGCGCGTGCTGAGCCGCGCCGGTCGCTGAACGGCAACGCTCCGGGCGCGCCGGGGAATTCGTCCGGCTCAGATCGTGCGCCCGCCATCGACCTCCAGCACCACGCCGGTCAGGAATTCTGCCTCGTCCGATGCGAGGAAAAGCGCCGCGTTCGCCATATCCTTCGGCTCGCTGAGGCGTCCCATCGGAACGGTAGCGATGAACTTGGCGCGGTTCTCCGGCGTATCCGGCAGCCCCATGAACGTCTCCAGCAGCCCCGTCGCGCCCATGACGGGAGCCAGCGCATTGATCCGTATCTTCTCCGGCGCAAGCTCGACCGCCAGCGCCTTTGTCATGAGATGCACCGCGCCCTTGGAGGAATTGTACCAGCTCAGGCCGGGCCTAGGCCGGATGCCCGCCGTCGAGCCGACATTTATCATGACGCCGCCGCGGCCCTCCGCCCGCCAGCGCGGCACCATCGCCTTGGTCATATGGAAGATCGAGAGCACGTTGATTTCATAGACCTTGCGGAACGTCGCCTCGTCCACCTCCATGAGCGGGCGGTTGGGATGGCTCCATCCCGCATTGTTCACCACGATGTCGATCCGCCCGAAGGCCTGCGCCGCAGCCTCGACCGCATGGCCGACGTCCTCTGCCTTCGCCACGTCGCAAGTGATCGCGATGGCAGCCGCGCCGATGCCTTCGGCGACCTGCTTCGCTCCTTCGCCGTTCAGATCGACCACGGCGACTTTCGCCCCTTCCGCTGCGAAGCGCTCCGCGATCCCCTTGCCAAAACCCGATGCCGCGCCTGTTACGAGCGCCGTCTTGTTCTCCAACCGCATGTCTGACGTCCCACCCTTTTGCCTGATTTGTCCAATCCGCCTGCAGAGCTTAATGCCTCGGCCCCGCATTGTCTCGCCTTTGGCGCAAGCCTTCCGCATTCGCATGGCCGGCTTGCGGAGGGCCGAAGCGGAATGAAGGCAGGACTGCCCTGCGGCTAATTAGCAGGAAGGTCGGTCAGTGGTTCAAGAAATGCCTTGCGATCAGCAGGTTGGACATGGTTCGCGCCGATCCGTTCATCCACGGTAAATCCGTTCGCTCCTAAATCTGCCCGAATTGGAACTCAAGTGCATCCCGTGAGTTCGCTTCCGTCAACAAATCTAAGGGCAGAGTATGAAGATGCTTGCAAAGGCCGCCATGGCCATGTCTTTTCTCGTTCTTGCCTCGGCCGCGCCGACAACCGCGCAGGCGCAGTGGGTCTATCTCGGGGAACGCGCTGTCGGAAAATTCGGCGACCGTGACGCTATCAGCGCGCGCGGCGAAGGCGCCTTCCGAAGCGTCCGTTTATGCGTCAAGCGCCGCGCGGTCCGTTTCTACGACCTCGACGTCGTCTTCGGCAATGGCGGCCGGCAGGATCTGCAGATCCGCCGCGTGATCGGGCCGGGCGAATGCACGCGCGCCATCGACATCCGCGGCAATCGCCGTCTGATCCGCCGCATCATTCTGAAATACGAAACCGTCGGTGTCCGCGGACCGCAGGCTATCGTCGTAGCTTACGGCCGCCGCTGATTTTCTCTTGCGGCATATGCGCGCCTGCATCCGGAATGAAACGGATGCAGGCGCATCTCAAGCCTCAAGCAGCAGAAGCGTTTCATATCCGCGCCGACATTGACAGCCAATACGCTATCGTTTACCGATAATCGCATGATCTGGAGTGCGGGCCGATAAGACCGGTCGCGCATACTCGCCGCTTGGGGAATCGTCTAATGGTAGGACAGCGGACTCTGACTCCGTAAGTCTAGGTTCGAATCCTAGTTCCCCAGCCATTAATTTCAATAACTTAGCTGGATTTTTGAGATCTCCGCAATCCGCGTGTGGGGGGTTCTGTGGGGAGTGGTTGTGGATAACTCCCCGCAATACGACCAGATCCGGGTGTCGTCCGTCGCGATCGCAAACTGAATTTGCAGCTTCGATCAACTTTGATAGCTCTGCGGCCGAGTAATGCGTCGTAATTTTACCTGATCGATGTCCGAGCAGGTCCTGCCGATCCTCAAAGCTAACCCCAGCCGCACGCAATCGCCTTCCGAATGTGTGCTTTAAGTCATGAACGCGTGCGTGTTCCAGCCCGGCTCGCTTTCTCGCCTTTTTCCAAGCTGAGTTCAGCATCCGTGCGATGGGACGCCCAGCATAAGAAAATACATGCTTCGGATGACGGCCACGACACACATTCACGACCGATCCAGCTACTCGATTGAGCACGACAACTCGATCATCGCCATTCTTCACACCACTGCCGGGAATAATGAAGACGCTGGAATTGAGTTCGGGAATCTCGACTTCATAGTTCCAACGCAAACCGCAAATCTCCGCGTCCCGGCTGCCAGTATTGATAGCAAACAGTGCCATTTCATCTAAATGATCGGGTAGCTCGCAGAAAAGTCTAGTCTGCTCCTGCCAGTTCAGCGGATATGGCTTTCGCTTACAGGTATTCGGAATGAGTTTGATTTGGGGCGGTGCCTGAAGCTAGGTCAGCCCCCTTTCATCTACCCATTCACCCGCCGCAAGGTTGACGATACGCCGAACGATCTGGAGAAAACGGCAAGCTGAAGCGGATTGTTGCCGATCTCTCGCTGGACAAGGCCATGCTCCAGGATGTTCTGAAGCGAAAGCTTCAAGGCCTGTCCGCAAGCGGGGGCTGGTGGGTGAGATGCGGCAGGAATGGAAGGTCAGCATACGGCGCGCCTGCGCAGTGCTGCGGGCTCGCCGGTCCAGCTATCACGACCGGCATCGCCGCGGCGAGCAGGCCGATCTGTCTGCCAGGATGAAGGAGTTTGCCGAAACGCGGGTTCGCTATGGCTATCGCCGTATTCATGTCCTGTTGCGTCGTGAATGCTGATGCTGGACATCTCATTCGAGTCGGCCATTGCGAAACCTCCAATCTCTTCGTGTTGATTGTGATCTCGTGGGAATTTTCAGCCTTCAACGAGGCGCATGAACCTGAGGGTCATTAATTACCAGCCGCGACCAGAACTTCCTGCGCCTCGTTCCAGTGTCCTGAGGGATCGGTGACGGTCTCCGCAGCGACGCGCACCGCCTTTGGGGACCCGTCGCGATCGAGGCACAAATCCTGATTGTTGTCCCAGTCGTTGAGGTCGCCCATCGCATAGGGCCTGACCCACTCCGTGGTGTCATCGGCGCCAACAATCTGGACTTCATAGAATCTTAGCTGGGGAAGGGTCATCTCGCGATTGTTGTTCGTGACACCGCCGCTCCAGATCAATCGAATTGCCTGACGCGTTGCAGGCGCGGGGCAAGATTCGCCCATTCTTTGTCGCGTATTCTCAAGTTCAAGTTCATCGTCTTTGATCTTTTCGGCAATCAGAATGCTCGGTCCGGCATCGAATGGCGTGACGGAAACTTTGAGCCCCTTGAGCTGCACCGTGCCGCCCCCGGGCGCCTCTCCGAGCATATCTCCAACGATTGCTACGCTAATTGGCGTGACACCGCTCGCACTACCGAAGTCACCGGCCAACAGGATGGTTCGATCCTCGTTTTCCTCACTGGCCGGCCCAGTGGTTGCGCAAATCGGGGTCACCTGGCGCCCATCCGACAGCACCACGCGCACATCACCAGCTTCGAGAGTGGATTGCTCGATCTCAACCGAAAAGACGAGAGGCATACCGTCAACGATCTGGTTCGCGGGGAGGTTGCAGCTTTGCATGGCCCGAATGGGGCGCTGATCGTCCACGCCGTGGAAGGCTGAAATCATCTCCGGTTTCTGTTGCGCCTGCGCGGATTGAACCAATTGGCTAGCCATAGCTAAAGCCAGAGCGGCCGCTGCGGTTGCGGACAGCAAATTTATTGTCATATGAAACTTCTTCGCTTTTCTGTTTGGTCCAGAATGTCCGTCGTCGAGTTTTCCGAATCAATCCGATAGCGCCACGGAGGCTCCCTCCTGTGGTCACGCCTCGATGGCGGCGGTGTCACGGGCCAAGGCGCCGTCTTTGAGCGTAGGGAAAACGATGAGTGCCCAATGCCGTCATCCCCTGTCGGTTCCGGGCACGGGTCC
>CAYOUE010000015.1:0-32363 GCA_964407075.1 uncultured Hyphomicrobiaceae bacterium | reverse complement strand
GGTCTACATGATGAGCCACTCGGGCGCCCGCGGCTCGCCCACCCAGATGCGCCAGCTCGCCGCCATGCGCGGCCTGATGGCCAAACCTTCGGGCGAGATCATCGAGACGCCGATCGTGTCGAACTTCAAGGAGGGCCTCACGGTTCTCGAATACTTCAACTCGACGCATGGTGCGCGCAAAGGTCTTGCCGATACGGCGCTGAAGACCGCGAACTCGGGCTATCTCACCCGCCGCCTCGTCGACGTGGCGCAGGACTCCATCATCACCGAGCATGATTGCGGCACCGACAAGGGTATCAAGCTGACGGCCATCATCGACTCCGGCGAGGTTGTCGTCTCTCTCGGCGAACGAGCGCTTGGACGCACGGCTGCCGACGACGTCGTGGCCCCTGCGACCGGCGAAGTCATCGTGAAGACCGGCGATCTGATAGAGGAGGCCCAGTCCCAAGCGATCGAGGACGCCCAGGTGCAGGAAATCCGGATCCGCTCCGTCCTGACCTGCGAGACCCGCAACGGCGTCTGCGCCAAGTGCTACGGACGCGACCTGGCTCGCGGCACTATCGTCAATCTCGGCGAGGCCGTTGGGGTCATCGCGGCGCAGTCGATCGGCGAACCCGGCACGCAGCTCACCATGCGGACCTTCCATATCGGAGGCACTGCGCAGGTGGTCGACTCCTCCTATATCGAGTCGAATTTCGCCGGGAAGATCCGCATCAAGAACCGCAATGTGCAACGCGACAGCCAGGGCCGTCTCGTGGCCATGACGCGCAACATGTCGATCATGGTCGAGGACGAGGAGGGCAAGGCGCTCGCCACCTACAAGGTCATTCAAGGCGCGCATCTCAAGGTCGACGAAGGCGACACGATCAAACGCGGCCAGCGTCTGGCGGAATGGGACCCCTATACCCGCCCGATCCTGACCGAAGTTGACGGGAAGGTCGATTTCGAGGATCTGACCGAGGGTCTGTCCGTCAACGAGCAGACCGAGGAAACGACGGGCATCACCCACCGCGTCATCATTGACTGGCGCGCCCATCCCAAGGGCAGCAGCCTCAAGCCTGCTCTCGTCGTCAAGGACAAGAAGGGCAAGGTCATGAAGCTGCCGCGCGGCGGCGAGGCGCGTTACCTGCTCTCTGTCGACGCGATTCTGTCGGTCGAACCGGGTCAGAGCGTCAAGGCTGGCGACGTGCTCGCGCGCATTCCTCTGGAATCCGCCAAGACTCGTGACATCACCGGTGGTCTGCCCCGCGTGGCCGAGCTTTTCGAGGCGAGGCGCCCGAAGGATCACGCCATCATCTGCGAAATCTCCGGCACGGTCGAATTCGGACGCGACTACAAGAACAAGCGCCGGATCACGATCATTCCTGACGATGAAAACCTTGATCCGGTGGAATATCTCATCCCGAAAGGCAAGCATCTGAGCGTGCAGGAGGGCGACCGGATCGAGAAGGGCGAGTACATCATGGACGGCAACCCCGCGCCGCACGACATTCTGGCAATCAACGGCGTGGAGGAACTGGCCTCGTTCCTCGTCAATGAAATCCAGGAAGTCTACCGTCTTCAGGGCGTGACGATCAACGACAAGCATATCGAGGTGATCGTCGACCAGATGCTGCAGAAGGTCGAGATCGAAGATCCGGGCGACACCGATTTCCTCAAGGGAGAACAGGTTGAACGGGTCGAGTTAGAGGACGCGAACGCTCTCGTGGAAGCCAGCGGACGCCGGCCGGCGAAGGCCAATCCGGTTCTGCTCGGCATCACCAAGGCCAGCCTGCAGACGCGCAGCTTCATTTCCGCAGCCTCGTTCCAGGAAACGACGCGCGTCCTGACCGACGCCGCCGTAAACGGAAAGGTCGACACGCTCGACGGTCTGAAAGAGAACGTGATCGTGGGACGTCTCATCCCTGCGGGCACAGGCGGAACCATCAGCCGCCTGAAGAAAATCGCTCAGCGCCGTGACGAAATGATTCTGGCGGAGCGCGCAAGGATGAGCGAGACAGACCAGGCCGGGGATCAGCCCATGCCCGCCCTGACGGAAGGCGGGCCGAACGCACAGGCCGCGGAATAACCTCTTTCCAGCGATTATCCGGAACGTGCGGGAACCTTTCCCGCACGTTTTTTTTGTTTGCGTGTGGTCACTTAGCAACTTTTCTTGCAGCGTCCTTGCAAATCCGTTAACTTGCCCTCTCTCGCGGCGTCCGTCTGATTCGTTTGTGTTTAAGACGATTTATATTTTTTCCTGACCTCGTCGCGTTACGCTTGGAAATTTGTCGGAAATTCGCTATTTTGGAGACTGGAAGCACGGTTGGTAAAAAAGGCGTAAACTGTTGCTTCTTGGTGACTGCCTTACGTATCCAAAGTTTAGCTGAAGAAGCAATCGATCTAAATTAACGACTTGACGAAGTCCGATAGCAGGGGCGTCTGGACGCAGGACGCCGCAGATACTGGATCGGCTTTGTTAATCCGGAGCGTCATCATATGACGGGGACATCATCCGCATACTGCGGTTGTATCAAGCTCATCTCATTTTGCGCAGCACTGACGATCTTGTCCGGGGCAACGTCAATCGCTAACGCCGGCGAAGCTGCCCTGACCCAGGACGTGATACCGCAGGATCAGGTTACGCACTCAGACCCCGGCGTCCACACGACCGACCCTGTCACTTACTCCGTGCGCATCTATAAGGAGCCCAACCGCATCAAGCTCAAGGGCGAAATATCTTCGCAGGAAGACTATCAGACGCTCATCGGCCTTGTTAAAGCGAATTTCCCCTCCATCAACCTCACAGACCGTGTGAAAGTGACCCAAGATTCCAGCGAAACCGGCGTCAAGATAGGAGGCTTGAGCTACGCGCTGAAGGTACTTGGCTATGTCGAGAACGGTCAGGCCACATATGACAATAACGGATTACACCTCGTAGGATCGGCTGACACGGCCACAGTTCTCGATGAGGTCCGCAAGCTTGTTCTGAAGGATAAGCCTGAAGGAGTGGCCGTAAAGAACCTGACAGTTACCGCGCCCGAGTTGTCCTGGCGCATACAGTTGCGGGAAGGCCAGACAATTCGCATCTCCGGCGTCGTGAAAAGCGCGAAAATGAAGGATGAACTCAGGTCAAGGCTTCGGCAGCTTTTCCCTCTCCACACCATAATCGACACTTCGTCCGTGAATGAAAAACTTCCCGATCATTGGCCGCAGTCGATCGAAAAGTCGATCGAATTGCTGACTTACCTCGAACACGGCCTCATCGATGTCACTGCCGCCTCGATCAATGTCAAAGGCCATTCGGCGAGCGAGGGGATGCTCAGCCTGCTCGTAAGCGCATCCAAGAATCTTCCGTCAAAGGTCGCCGTGAACAGTGAAGTTACAGCGCCCAAGCGTGAGACAGGCTTCCGTCAGATAGGTAGCGTGTCCGATGTCACGGTGCCTCTTCCGATCGCGCCGAACTAGCATCCTGTCCCAAAATCTTTTCATGCCCCCGCCCCGATACGCGGAAGATGCGTCGCGACAGGTTTCGCAGTGGCGTTCGCGATATTGTCAGGATCGGTCTCCCGCAGAAAATCCGCAACGATCCCGAGCGTGAAGCGGTCCTTCAGCAGTGGGGCGTGTCCTTGGGCATGGACGGTGATGGACGCCAGACGCGGATGCCGCCTCTCCATCTCCGCAACAGTCGCAGAACTCAGAATGTCGGAATTCTCGCCGCGCAGAACCAGCACGGGAATGCGCTTGATTGCCTCGAACTGGGTCCACATTGACGGGATCTTCTGCGAAATGTCGATTTCGGACAGCGCATTCCCGATCTTGTTGTCGTAAGCCTGCGCGGGACGGCTGTCTTTCTCGGCGAACAGCTGCCGCGCCAGATCGCCCCAGTCCTCATCCGCAAGATTGGTGAAGAAGCGCTTGTTCATCGAGCGGACCAGATCGGTGGCCTCCTCCCAGCTCGACGGTACGGGCACCTTCCCGGCATAGCCCATGATGCGGGCGAGTCCCGCAGTCTCGATCTCCGGCCCGATATCGTTCAGAACGAGGGCGGAAAGCGCATTCGGGCGCATCAGCGCCATCAGCAGCGCTATGATGCCGCCGCGCGACGTTCCGATGACGGCGGCGTGCTCCAGCCCCCTGATCGCCATGAGATCGAGTACGTCGAGCATCTCGATGAGCGGCGAGTAATTGCGCCAGTCCGGATCCCAGTCGGACCTCCCACGCCCGCGATAGTCGGGGCAGTAGACGTCGCGCGGGCGCGAGGGATGATTGGCGAGGAAGCGGGCGAGATCGTGAAAATCGGCGGAATTGCGGGTCAGGCCCGGCAGGCAGATGACGGGGCGCCTGCCCGTGCGCGGCTCGCCGTAATGTCTTGCGTAAAGAGTCAATCCCGTATTCGAAGTGAACCGGATATCTTCCCATTCCTGCTTCATGCCCGCCGTCCGCCTTCCTGCTTTATCGCCGTATTTCAATATAGGCGATAGCGGTTCAATTGGCAGCACTTCCGGTCAGAAACAGGGGCTTGTCGTTCCGTCCGCGATGCAGATCCTCCGCAAGCATGATTGGGGCCTGGTCCTGAAGAAGACGCGCGCGGTAGAGCTGGGCGCTTTCAAGCACCTTGTGCACATAGTCGCGCGTTTCCGAGAACGGGATGCGCTCGATCCAGTCTATCGGATCGACATCGCTCTTTCGCGGATCGCCGAAGGCGCGCGCCCAGTCCCGGACCCGTCCGGGGCCGGCATTGTAGCCCGCAAGCGCCATGATGTACGAGCCGTCGTAATTGCTGATGAGCTGGTGCAGGAAAGCGGAACCGAGCGAGACATTATAAGCCGGATCGGCGGAGAGCTTGCTCTTGGCGTACGGGACCTTGTGACGGCTTGCGACGAACTTCGCGGTGGACGGCAGCAACTGCATCAGCCCGACCGCCCCGGCCGAGCTTACGATGGAGGTGTTGAATTCGCTTTCCTGGCGGGTCAGCGCATGGATCAGCGCCTCCTCGACGTCCTGGCCTTCTACAATGGCGCGGAAGGGCGGCAGCGCGCGCGGATAGGCATAGGCTTCGACGGGGAAATCCCGGTTGATCGCGATCTTTGCCATGCGCACGGTGCGATGCGCAGGCGCAAGCCTTGCGGCAAGCTCGCAGGCGAGGATCATCTGCGGGGCGCTGTTGATCTGGCGGGCGAGATCGTACATGAACAGCGAAAGCAGGTTTTCGAATTCGGCCTTCTGCGCAACGACCATCGCCTGCATCACGTCTTCGGCGACGAATTGCTCTATGTCATGCTTGGCGGGGCGCAGAATCTCCAACGCAAGCGGCGCGCCGTCCGCTACGATCATCTGATGCGCGAGCTGGCCGTAAAATGTGTGATGATGCTGGGAGGCTTCGGCGAAACGCGCGCGCGCCGCAGCGTCGTTGCCGAGCGCCGTTTCGACCCGTCCCAGCCAGTAGGCGGCGCGAGAACGCCGCTTCGGAAGGCCGCCGGCCGCGGCGGCGGCCTCGAAATGCCCGCGCGCTTTTGCCGGATCGTTCTGGAAGCGGAAGGCGATCCATCCAGCCAGAAATTCCGCGTCGCTCAGATCCCAATGCTCCAGGCCTGCGTTTGGCCCTTTTGCAAGCGCGTACGCAGTCTTGAGGTCGCCTTCGTTCAGCGCGGAGCGGATGTGGATCTGGCGCTCTTTCCACCATTCCTCGGAATCGATAAGGGCGCCGGCGTCCTGCGGCGCGGAAATCAGCAGGCTTCGAGCCTTGTCGTTGTTTCCGGCGCGGCGGAGCCATTGCGCCCGCGCAAACAGAATGGCGGGATCGGCCTTGACCGTTTCATCGAGCCGCGTCAGCAGGGTTCCGGCGTTCTTGGCGCGTTGAACGGTCGCGATATGCGCCTTGACCGCATCCTGCCATGACTTCTCTATCAGGGGCAGGACGCGCTTGGCCGCAGCGATGTAGCTCTTACTGTCCTGGATGAGCAGGAAGCCTGCGCGGGCGCGATGATCGTCCGGCCCCAGCGCCTTGAGTTTGCGGATGCGCTTTTCTATTGCGGGGGTCAGAACGTGCAGCCGCCAGGCCTTGCGGATCAGCGGCGCACCCTCGGCCTCACGGCCAAGTTCGATCAGC
Source organism: uncultured Hyphomicrobiaceae bacterium (assembly GCA_964407075.1). Classification (GTDB taxonomy): domain Bacteria; phylum Pseudomonadota; class Alphaproteobacteria; order Rhizobiales; family Rhodomicrobiaceae; genus JAHQVI01. The sequence continues at coordinate 26,272 of CAYOUE010000015.1, read as the reverse complement.
GCCTTTCCGTATGCTGCCAGACCGACGCCGCTTGCGGGCGGGTTACGTTCGAAATGGGAGACGATGCGGTCAGCCGACTGCTCACGCCAGAAGAGCGCATCCTCGGCGCTTTCCTGAAGCGAATCGCGTCCCGGCCAGAGCGGGTTCTCGTCGAGAAAGGCTATGATCTCGGAAGCCTCGGTGTCGGGCGCCTTCTTGCGGTAGTAATACCAGCGTGCGAATTTGGCGGCGACCGGATCGTCGAGCCTGCTCATCAGGCCGCGTGCTTTCGTGAACTCTTCGCGGAAAGCGGCCTCGACGAATTCCTTCAGCGTGTCTATATCGGCCCGGCCGATATCGTAGGACAGGAGAGGAGCCAGCGCCTCGTCGCTTTCCTCACGGTCCCAGCCATGCGCAAAGATGTCTGGAAGTTCAGGCTCTTCGGCCTTGACAGGCGCGCGTTGAGGCGCGGGGATAGCTGCGGCAGGCTGCGGTTGGGAAGCGGGCAGCGGGATGGCGGCGGCGTTACGGGCCGGGTCCCTGACAGGGGGCGGAACTCGGCTCTTTCCGGCTTGCTGTATCGACGCCGTAACGATTGTTTCGGAGCGTTCAGTCGGCGCCGGACCTGGCGCAGGCGCGGAATCGTTCTCAGGGCTTGCCTTCGCCGAGAGGTAGTCCGATCCTGCCTGCTCACGGATTTCTGTCTGCCATGGCTGGACGGAAAGCAGTATGGCGACGCAAACAGCGACCGTTGCCATGACGGTCATCGCAGGTTTCTTCAACGCTTTCAGTACTTCATGCTTACGCATTCGCTCCCCGTATCCCTCGCTTCCGAACTCGACACAATGCAGGCATCCTTGCCTGAAAATGGTTAAATCGCGCTATACCTGTCCGCAACCCACTGTGGACGAAGCAACCCACCATATTTGTTCCGCATTCGCGGCGTCAAACAGGCCTATAGAGGCCACAGGCCTTTTCGCCGCACGCTTGGCTTGCCGCTGCACTCTCAAATCTCTATGGTCGCATTGGGATTATTCTATGACGCACGCCCTCAATTGCGCCAGATTTCGAAGGTTTTCGCCATGTTTCGGGGATCGTTCACCGCACTTATAACACCTTTTTCAGGAGGCGCGTTCGACGAGGATGCGTTCCGGAAGCTGATCGAGCATCAGATTTCGTCCGGAACGCACGGGCTGGTGCCTGTCGGAACCACGGGCGAATCTCCGACGCTGTCGCATGACGAGCATCAGCGTGTGGTCAGGGTCTGCATCGAGCAGGCCGCGGGCCGGATTCCTGTCATCGCCGGATCGGGATCGAACAGCACCGCCGAGGCGATCGAGCTGTCGAAATTCGCCCAATCGGCAGGCGCGAACGGGCTTCTCGTTGTGACGCCTTACTACAACAAGCCAGGCCAGGAGGGGCTTTACCGCCATTACAAGGCGATCAACGACGCGGTCGGCATTCCGATCATCATCTACAACATCCCGGGGCGCAGCGTGATCGACATGAGCGTGGCGACCATGGCCCGGCTGTTCGCATTGCCCAACATCGCCGGCGTCAAGGACGCGACCGCCAATCTCGCCCGGGTTTCGCAGCAGCGTCTGGCGATGGGGCCGGATTTCTGCCAGCTCTCCGGGGAGGACGCGACTGCGCTCGGCTTCATGGCGCATGGCGGCCACGGCTGCATCTCGGTGACAGCCAATGTCGCGCCTGCGCTGTGCGCGCAATTTCAGAACGCTTGTCTTGAAGGCGACTACGGGCGCGCGCTGGAGCTTCAGGACCGGCTGATGCCGCTTCACGACGCGCTGTTCATCGAGAGCAATCCTGCGCCGGTGAAATATGCAGCCTCGCTGCTCGGCCTGTGCAGCGATCAGGTGCGTCTGCCGCTCAGCCCGGTTGCCGAAAGCACGCAGCAGCGGGTCCGGGAAGCGCTTCAGATCGCCGGGCTGCTCAAGCCGGACCTTGCCGCAGTCAACCAGTAGCTTCGTCATGGCGATACCGAAGAAGGCCCCGCCCCGCAAGATCGTGGCGGAAAACCGCAGGGCGCGATACGAATACGAAATCCAGGACGTTTTCGAGGCCGGGATCGCCCTGACGGGTTCCGAGGTCAAGTCCCTGCGCGCCGGCAAGGCGAATATCGCCGAATCCTACGCGACCGATGAGGGCGGGGAGATCTACATCATCAACGCCCACATTCCCGGCTACAAGGAAGCGAGCCATTTCAATCACGACGAAAGGCGTCCGCGAAAACTGCTTCTGCACAAGCGGGAGATCGCCCGGCTGATCGGCGCGATCCAGCGCGAAGGCATGACGCTGACGCCCTTGCGGCTCTATTTCAACGACCGGGGACGCGCCAAGCTGGAAATCGCGCTCGCAAAGGGCAAGAAGCTGCACGACAAGCGGCAGGCGGAAAAGAGCCGTGACTGGGACCGCCAGAAAGCCCGGCTCCTGCGCGAAAAGGGGTAGGGCTTATCCGTCACGTGCGGCTTCGCTGCGTATCCGTTCGGCTGAATAGCCGAGTTTGTCCAGCCCTTCCTCCAGATAGTCGGCGACCATCGGGGTCGCGAGCAGATAGTCCCCGGTCCGGTCCATATGCTCGGCCTTGGCCGCGGCGACAGCGGCTTCGAACTGCTCGGGTTCGACCGCGCCGCGTCCCACTTCGGCGAGCGCGACCAGGCTGGCCTTTTCGGCCTCGCTCAACTCGGATACGAATTCTGCTAGATCTTCCCGCGCGGCGCCTGCCCCGGCGCCTTCCATGAACTCGTGGCCTCCCTCTTCCAGGAAGCCATTCAGTACGCGGTCATCCCATCGGCCCGATTTCCGGTCGTAATCCTTGGCGCGCATGATGACGTGCGCAATCTTGGTCTTCGATATCTTCAGCATGGCCGTGCCCTCGTATCGGCAAGACTGAAAGTTTAACTTTCAATCCGGCATAGCATCAAGATAATTTCGCGCGCTACGGATCACGTTCTCAAACATCTCATCTGTGAGAACACCAGTATTGGTATTATATCGCGAGCAATGATAACTGCTGAAAAGACATAGATTTTCTTCACTGATTGTATACATGGCCCCGTGCACGAACGGAAAATCCTTTAATTTCAATCCAAGAGCCTTGAGCGTCGTATCGTGGGCAATACGGCCAAGCACCAGGATTGCCCGCAAACTGGATAAAAGTGAAATTTGCCCGCCGAGAAAGCGGCGGCACATATTGATTTCCGAAGTCTCCGGCTTGTTGGCCGGCGGCACACAACGGACGCCATTGGTAATCATGCAGCCATGCAGCCGGACGCCGTCATCCGGCCGCTCATCGTAAACGCCTGAAGCGAAGCCGAATTTCATCAGCGCACCATAAAGCAGCCGGCCCGCATGATCGCCTGTGAAGGGCCGTCCGGTGCGGTTTGCGCCGCGCAGTCCCGGCGCAAGGCCCACGACCAGAAGTTTCGCTTGAGGATCTCCGAAAGACGGCACCGGCGCATTGAACCAATCCGGACGGGCCGAACGATTTTCGCGACGGAAGGCATCGAGCCGGGGACACAGGCTGCAATCCCGGGGTGGTTCGGCTTCGTTCATCCGTTCGTCTTGCTTCATGCCGGTCGACAGCTAAATAGAGATTTCAACCAGCTTGCGGGGGACGCAATATGGAGCATGGTGAAAGTCTTTGATTGCGCGCGGTCCGTATCCGGCCCTGCGGCAGCGGTCTCAGATGTCCGCGAAATCCCGGTCCGCATCGTTCGGGGCAGCTGCGCGTCTGGCCCGGCCCATGCCTTCGCGGTGATCGCCGACCGGACGGCAGATATGCTCCTCCAGATCTGCAAGGTCGATGAACTGGTCGGCCTGGCGGCGCAACTCGTCCGACACCATCGGCGGCTGGGTGTTCATGGTCGAGACAACGCTGACGCGCTTGCCCTTGTGCTGCAGAGCCTGAACGAGCGAGCGAAAATCCCCGTCACCCGAAAACAGCACGATATGATCGAGATGCTCGGACAGCTCCATGGCGTCCACGGTCAGCTCGATGTCCATGTTGCCCTTGATCTTCTTGCGGCCCGTCGCGTCGGTGAACTCCTTGGTCGGCTTCGTGACCATCGAGTACCCGTTGTAATCGAGCCAGTCGATGAGCGGGCGGATAGAGGAGTATTCCTGATCCTCAGCGAGTGCTGTGTAATACAAGGCCCGCAACATGCGCCCCTGCGATTGGAAGAGCGCAAGAAGCCTCTTATAGTCAATGTCGAATCCAAGGGATTTAGCGGTGGCGTACAAATTTGCGCCATCGATAAACAGAGCCACCCGTTCGGATGGATAAAAATTCATATGCATTCGGTCCTTCCGGTGAGGCGCAGCTTCAGCGAAATGGCTGCAAGCGCTGCCGCCCCTTTATCCCCATTGCCTGTGGGGTAATTGAATGAAAAAACTCGTTAGGCCGAGTCTTCTATGATTATCATAAGTCTAGGATGCAATGTAAATGGATGGATAAAATTTAATTATCCAACCTTCATTGCCGCGCATGATCTGCTTAATGCATTCAATATCAGAGTCTTAAACAGCTCACGCATCTATCTCACCGAACCGTATGGCGTCACAGGCCAACCATGCTTCATAAATTCGGCGGTTTTGGTCCAGTCCTCGCTGCCGCCTTTCAGTCTTCTGGCAGTCTTGAAGCAGATAGAGGCAATAGCAGGGCGGCGGCCCGGGAAAAAATGGGGTCCGCGCCCGCTGGATCTCGATATCATCGACTATAAGGGGCTTACTTTAAGCGCGGCCAAAGCTTTAACCGGCGATTTTATGCATAATAAACGCGATCTCATCCTTCCGCACCCCGGCATCGCTTTCCGGCCCTTCGTGCTTCAGCCGATCCATGACATCGCTCCGTTCTGGCATCATCCGCTCACCGGGCTGACCGCGGCGCAGATGCTCAGGCGGCTTCCTGCGAACAGTCCCGGCAAGATCATCAAGTCATTTGACGCATGATGGCGTCCGCCGATAGCGTTGCCGGTATTGCCCGTGTTAAGAACCTGACTTTCCCCCGCCGTCGCAGATAGATCCGGTTTGCCCATGCCACGATGTGCCATTCAGTTCATGATGTATATGCTCATGCCCGGCGTCTCAAGCCGCCATGTAACGGCGGCCGGATCCATGATAGCTGCGCTCGCCATGTCGGTCATGGCCTGGAGCGCCGCCGCAGCGCAGAATGTGGCCGGGCCCGAATTGCGTACGCTTGCGCTGGAACTCGTCAATGCGGAGCGCCGGGACGCCGGCCTGCCGCCCCTTGAGCCGGATGCGAAACTGGACATGGCCGCACAGTCCCACGCCGGCGATATGCTCGCCCGGGACTATTACTCGCATCATTCCCCGGAGGGTAAAGGCGTCGGCGACCGCTTTCAGGCCGCAGGAGGGAACCGGTGGCTGTTGACGGCGGAGAATATCGCACAATGCAAGGGCTGTGCGCCGCTGCCCGGCATCGACCATGTGCTGCAGATGCATGAGGGCTGGATGAACAGCCCCGGCCATCGTGCCAACGTCCTGCGCGAAGGTCTGACCGGCTTCGGCTACGGCATGGCCGCCGATGCGAGCGGCACGCTTTACGCCGTGCAGACTTTTGCGGGGCCGGGAACGCCCCATGGCGGCGGCGCTGGGACTGAAGCAGGGCCGCTGTCCCCGGAAGGGCAGACCGAAGCCGCCCTCGCCGAGATCAACCGCGAGCGCGCGGCGGCAGGCAAGGCTGCACTCAGGCCCAGCAACTCGCTGACCGAGGCGGCGCGCGCCATCCTTCCCTCCCCGGACGCTGCGGAATTCGAGCTGAAGGGCGGGGACGATCTTTTCGGCGCATTGCCGGCGGAAGACCGGAGCGGCTGGGGCGTGCTGACCGCGGTCGTTGCAGCTTGCGGCGGTTGCGGCGTGGCGCCCGTTAAAGCCGACGCTGATTATTTCGCTGGGCAATGGCTGGGCGACCCGCGCTACAGGGCCATGCTGATGGACGATAAGGTCACTCACATCGGCTTCGCGATGGCGGCCAACGGGAAGGGACGGAAGATCGGCGTCGGGCTTCTGGGAATGTTACGCTAAGGCCCGCTTGACATTTGGCGGAGATGGGCCAATTTGCCCATGCGCATATGGGCGGGAGGCTTGACCGAGCCGGACGCAGGTTCTGCACAGGAATGATTGTGCAAAGGCCCCCGCGCCAGCCTATAATGAGCAGGAACTGGCGGACCTGACCCACGCAAGTTCCGCTACGATCGCCGCGAACGGCTGAACTTCGCCGGAAGCATGGCGGGAGTATCGGTAACGGAGCTGAAGCGCGGATCATTGGCCGGAGCGGCAAACGCAGCCCCGGCCAGACAGGAGATTGAATGGCGAAAGAAGAAACGCTGGAATTCGAAGGAGCGGTCACGGACGTTCTGCCCGATGGACGCTTCCGTGTGCAACTCGACAACGGGCATGAGATCATCGCCTACACGGCTGGCCGCATGAAGCGGAACCGTATCAAGACGATCGCAGGCGACCGCGTCACCGTCGAGATGACCCCATACGATCTGGAAAAAGGCCGTGTGGTGTTCAGGCACAAGACCGATAGCGGGCCGCGTCCAGGCGGCGGTGGCAACCGTCCTGCCCGAGGCGGTGGCGGTCGCAGACGCTGACCGCGAATATTTAGACGGCCGGCCGCCTGAGCGCGATCGCGCCTGCCCGCCCCGATACGCCAGGGATTGAAGCGCATCTCCCCTCAAGTTAGGATTGAAGATGCAAGCGGATCGGGGGACATTGGCGCATTTCGTTTCCAACCTACACGAAAGCTGAGCGTACGGCTGACGCCATCGTTCATCTGGCGGGCATTGTCCTGTGCCTGATGGGCGCGGCGTTTCTGATGGCTGCCGCCCTGGGACGGGTGCCGTCCCGCGATCTTGCCGGGGTCTTCATCTACAGCGCCGGAATGATCGCCATGTTCACGGCTTCGGCCGGCTACAATCTGATTCAGCGCCCGCGCCTCAAGGATTGGCTGCGGCGGATGGATCATTCGGCGATATTCGTGATGATTGCCGGCAGCTATACCCCTTTCGCGCTCAAGATCGACGGCGCCGCAGGCCATGCGATCCTCGCCGCTGTCTGGCTCATCGCCGCGTTCGGGATCGTCGTGAAGCTATTCTTTCCCCGCAGGCTCGAAAGGGTCTCCGTGCTGATCTATCTGGCGCAGGGTTGGTGCGTGCTGTTCGCGCTCGGGCCGCTCACGGAAACGCTTCCGGGCGTCAGTCTCAATCTGCTCGTTGCCGGAGGCGTCGTCTATTCGGCGGGAGTGGTCTTCCATCTGTGGGAGAGTATGCGCTTTCACAATGTGATCTGGCATGTCTTCGTGCTTGGCGGGGCGGTTCTGCAATATGGCGCGGTCTACGCCGCGGTCATTCCCTGATGCGAAATGAATAAGGGCGGCAGGATGGCCGCCGCCCTCTTTGTTTCAAGCCCGGTCGATCGGGCGGATCAGGACGCAGCGTCCATAGCCGCCTGGATCCAGCCGTCGAAGGTCGCCTGGTTGGCGGCGATCCATTCACCCGCATGGCGTTCGATATCGGCCTGCTTGTCTTCGCCGTTCTGCATCTTGGCGTTCTGTTCGAAGATGTCGCCAAGCGGAATGCTCATATTCTCAAGAAGAACGCGGACTGCCGGGTTCTCTTCGAGAAACGCGGAGTTGGCGACGGGACGGATGTCGTTCGCATCCCAGCCCATACGGCAGGGATCGGCGACACAGCCTTCGAGACCTGCGACCGTCTGGGTTTCCGTAGCTTCCGGCGCTTCGATCCAGACGACGTCCTGTCCGGGCTTCAGAACGCCGACGGTCCAGTTCGGCGTCCAGGTGTAGAACAGGATAGGTTCGCCATTCTGATATTTGCCGACGGCGTCAGCCATCGACGCGGAATAGGCGGCCTTGATCGGCTGGATGTGATCGTTGAGTTCCCATTTGTTGAGATGCTCCTCGATCACTGTCTCGCACCCCCAACCTGGAGGGCAGGCGACCATTTCGGCCTTGCCGTCGCCATTGCTGTCGAACAGCGCCTTGATTTCAGGCTTCTTGAAGTCGGCAATATTGGTGATGCCGTGCTCGTCGGCCGTCTTCTTGTCGATCAGGTAGCCCTGAAGGGCGCCGCCCTGCGCGACATATCCGACCCTTTCAGCGCCCTGTTCGAAGGTCTCGGCATAAGTGTCGTGAAGCGGGAACCAGCCGTTGACCCAGACATGGATGTCGCCCTGAGCGACGGCCTGGTAGAAAGGCGGGTTGTCCAGTGTTGAAGGCTGGCCAACCGTGTAGCCGAGCTTCTGGAAGGCCTGACGGTAGATTTCGGCCTGGAACCAGCCGGTGTCCCACGTTGCTTGCGCCATCCGGATCGTCTTGCCTTCGCCGGGCATATCCTGCGCGAGCGCGCTTCCGGACAGCATGGCTGCGGCCGCGAGGCCAAGTGTCAGCTTAGTAATATGTTTTCCCATATCCAAGCTCCTCCTTTTCTGATGATTAAATTCGTTTCTGCGATGTGGTTTCATAAAAGGGATACGGGGCCACATCGTCGCCCGTATCCGAAACTTAGCGAATGCCGCTATTCCGCTGCCTTGGGTTTGCCCTGCTGCGGCTCTGCGGCTTTCTTCAGTTTTCCGAACAACGTGCCGAGTGACCAGGACGGTCCGGCCTGTTGCGGCGGATTGGCCAGCCCTTGTGTGATGCGGTCGAGGATAATGGCAAGCAGCACGATGCCCAGACCGCCGAGGAACGCCCGTCCGACGTCGAGCCGGCCGAGACCCGTGAAGACGGTCAGGCCGAGGCCGCCCGCGCCGATGAGCGCCGCGATCACCGCCATAGACAGCGCCAGCATGAGAGTCTGGTTCAGACCTGCCATGATGGTGCGGATCGCCATCGGGATCTGGATGTCGAAAAGAACCTCCCGAGGCGTAGCGCCGAATGCGTAGCCCGCTTCGACAACTTCGGAGCGGACCTGCCGGATGCCGAGATTGGTCAGTCGTATGATGGGCGGCACCGCGAATATGATGGTGGCGATGACGCCGGGTACAATGCCCACACCGAACAACATGACAATCGGCACGAGATAAACGAATGGCGGTATCGTCTGCATGATGTCGAGGATCGGTCTCAGGATCCATTCGAAGGCGTCGCTGGCTGCGGCCATGATGCCAAGCGGTATGCCGATGATCGTACAGAAGAAGACCGCGGTCAGCGTCATCGACAACGTGGTCATGGTCTCCGACCAGACGCCGAGGAGTTCGAGAAGCATGAGCGCCAGAACCGTGAACACCGTGACCGTCCGGCTCGTATAGCGGAAGGCGAGCAGCCCGGCGATAAGCACGATGACGGCGAAAGGAACGGTCTGAAGCAGCGCATCGAAGCCCTGGAGCACCTGATCGACAGGCCATTGCGCAGCCCGGAATGCCGGCCGGAAATTCGGCACAAGGAAATCCTTGACGAAGGACTCGACCCAGTCCTCAAGCGGAAAGTTAAGGTAGCTCGATGGCCTCAAGGCCTGATCGACGGAAGCCGTGATGCTGGCTTCGGCAGTGTCTGTCATTGTCGTTTTCCAGTCAGACGTACTCGGGGACCCTGCCGCCGGGATCGGGCTGGTCCTCTTTGAGAGGCGTCTGCAGATGCGAGAAAACGGAGATCGGATCGACTGCGCCGACAAGATGCCCGTTTCTGTTGACGACGGCGATCATGTTCGCGTCGCGAATTGTTTCAAAAGCGTCGGAAATGTACCGGCCTGCGCGAATTTTCAGGAAATCGGCGCTCATGATCTGTCCGGCCGTCTCGTACTCGCCCGCGCGGCTGGCAACGGAGCGGCGGATTGCACCGACGGGTTTGTTCTGTGCGTCGCAGACGAAAACCGTATTGAGTTCCGCGTTGGCCTCGAACAGCGTTCGCAGCTTCGCCGCGGGCATGTCGCCGGGCACGGCCTCGACGCCTTCCATGATGGAGCGGAAGGTCAGCACGCGGCTGCGGTCCACGTCGCGGGTGAATTCGAAGACGTAATCGTCGGCCGGTTCGGTCACGATCTCCTCGGGCGTGCCGACCTGCACGAAATATCCGTTGCGCATGATGGCGATGCGGTCGCCGATCTTGAGCGCTTCCTGGAGATCATGGGTGATGAAGATGACGGTCGTGCCCAGCGTCTCCTGGATACGCAGCATTTCATCCTGCATGTCGCGGCGGATCAGCGGGTCAAGTGCGGAGAAAGGCTCGTCCATGAGCAGGATCTGGGGATTGACGGCGAGCGCTCTGGCGAGGCCGACGCGCTGCTGCATCCCGCCGCTGAGGCTGCTGGGGTAAGTGTCGGCCCATGCGTCCAGTCCGACGGTTTCCAGCGCCTTGACGGCGCGTTCGCGCCGCTCTTCCGGGGGAATGCCCTGAGTCTTCAGGCCGTATTCGGCGTTTTCGGTGACAGTTTTATGGGGCAGGAGCGCAAAATGCTGAAAGACCATCGACATCTGCTTGAGTCTGATTTGACGTAGCTGCTCGTGTCCGATGTCTGTTACTTCAGTGTCTCCAAGAAAGATTTTGCCACTTGTCGGCTCGATCAATCTGTTTATACAACGAATAAGGGTCGATTTACCTGATCCTGACAACCCCATGACAACAAAAACTTCGCCTTCCTCTACCGAGAATGAGACGTTGTTTACTGCTGCAAGACTTTTTGTGCGGCGGAATATTTCGTCCTTGTCCAGCCCTTCTTTCGCCAATTCAAGCGCTTCTTCGGGAGCATTGCCGAAGATTTTGAAAAGGTTCTGCACAGTCAACATGTTGGACAAAAAATCTATCCCCTTCCGATATCCGCACACTTCGTTTCACAGAAATTGACCTGCGAATTTCATATGTGAGTATACACAGATAGGTCACGAATGGAACCCGCAGACGTGTTTTTTTGCCGGCGGCATATCTGCTCGGTATCTCAAGTATGAGGTTGCAATCCTTGCGGGATACTCGGGAATAATTGTCCGGAATTTGCAGGATCAGCGGGCGGGGCCGCGCCATGCGGGAATGCGGTCGTTTGGCGTCAGGGTGTCCTGCGCCATGCTCGATGTGGTATGCGGCGGGTCGCCTTCGCCGAAACCGCCCTGCATGGCGGGAAGCTGCGACCGGTCCGCACCGATGCCGGCGTGATAGAGCATGTCCTCGATCATCCGCGCCGTCGCGCTCAGCTTGCGGCCCAGGCCTTCGAACGCGGATACGACATTCTCGCAGACGTCCGGATTGCGCCTGCAGAATCCGCCGAGGTCCTCGATGGTCCGCTGGGCATTGGTATAGATCGCGAAGCGCTCCTCACCGCCGGTCGGCAGCAACAGAAGGATCAGAACGCCCCAGAAAGCGACTTTCAGGAAACTCATCGCCACACCTGACTCATATACGCAGAACGATGACGTTTGTAGCAGAGCGCCGCTAAGGAGCGTTGAAGCGAAAGCCGTCAGTTTTATTCAATGGCGCTGTATCTAGGCGGCGCGCGGGGCGGCGTCTGGACCGCTGCGGCCTGGATTCAGGCCGGATTGCGGGACAGCCGTTAAGCCTCGCTTTACGCTTGGGCAATAGTGTCAGTCCGTAATTTGCGAGTTCATTCACGCTGTTGGCATGACACCTTTTCGGCTCAGGCTGCTGGTTCTCACATTTCTCGGCATGGCGACGGCCATATCGGTGAATGCGCTATACTTTCAGGATGCGGCCATCGTGGCGAGCACCGTCGAGCCGGAGGAGACTCTGCCGCGCGCGGACGCGACGCGAAGCGAAACCGTCTCCGCTGCCGGTTTGGAGCCGCCATCAGCATCGTCCGCAGATACGCCCGTAGAAATCGCCTCCAGCCCGAAAAGCGCGCCTTCGAAGATCGCGAAACCGACAGAGATCGACGCCGCTCTGGAGTCCGTGGCGGCGATCGCCAAGAAGGAGACGGAACCGCCAGCAGCGGATTCGGTGGAGCAGCCATCGCCGCGGCTGGTGCGCGCCATACAGCGTGAACTCGGCTACCGCGGTTACGATCCGATCCCGGAGACAGGCCGCGCCGATCCGGAAACACGCGCCGCGATCATCGCCTATGAGTTCGACATGGGGCTTCCCCTGACCGGAAAGCCGACGGACGGCCTGCTTAAAACTCTGCTCTTTGAAGCCCCCGCAGCGCTGCCGCCTCCCGGCCGCAGGGCTCAGTTCGAGCAAGCCGCCCGCCTTGTCGCACAAGTACAGTCGGTGCTCTCGCGCATGGGCTACGGCGCGACTGCTCCGCATGGGCGTCTCGACGATGAGACGCGCGAGGCGATCCGCAAATTCGAGGCCGACCGCAATCTCAGCGGCGGCGGACGGATCACCGCGCGTCTGCTTGTGGAAATGGTGATCGTGACCGGCCAGAGTTTTGCCGCGCGGGGCTAAGCTGTCTGTATCCCGAGCGGTTTTTCCAGCGTCACCAGATGCGGTTCGAAGCCGTATTTCCGGTAGGCCGACAGCGCCTGTTCGTTTTCGCCAGGGCGGCGATGGGCAGCCATTTCGCGCCGCGCTCCTTCGCATATGCCTCGCACGCTCCGATTAGGCGGCTGTCAACACCCCGCCGCCGCCAGGGAGCGGTAACGGCCGCGTCGAGGATGAAGGCGTATTCGTAGGGGATTTCGTTGAGGATGCTGGAGGATGCGACCGCGCTCAGAATGACCGCATAGCCCAGCGGCGTTTCGTCCTTCCAGGCGAGAAGGATGCGTCCGGCGCAGTTTTCGCACAGTTTCAGAAGTCCCTCGACATATGACGGCCCGATATCTTCCGGAGATTTCATGCGGTCGAAATACTGGCTTTCGTGAGTTTGCAGTTCACGGATCAATCCGAGCAGCGCATCGAAGTCGGCTTTTCTGAAATCCCTGATTTCGATGTTCATTATCATGTCTCATGTTTGTTAATCACAATAATGTGGCGTATTTTATTTATTAAATATTCCTATTATATGTATAATTCTCATTATTGCACATTAAATTCATTTATATATAGGGTTAATACATCATCTATTTTAAAATCAATTCACCTCTCAGTGTGTTGTATATTTGCTCGCAGCGCTTATGCTTTCGCGTCATTGCCAGGCCCTTGGACGGAAATTATATTGCAGCGCAGCAAGAGCTGGCTCATACTGGTAGGTAAAAATACGGGCCGCGCTTTGGAGGAGCCGTGTTAATGAATTATCATGCTTACGAATTGGCTCACATCGCAGCGGCGCCGATGCGATGGTCGGCGAATGCGCTCAAGATGCAGATCGAGTCGCCCTTCAACCCATATCGGAGCTATCTGCTCCCGCGGATGATCGCAGCGGGATGCCAGGTTTTCGAAAATGTCACGCGCCGCTACGGCAAACCGGAATGGGGGATCGACTCGACCCGGATCTTCGGTCTCGAAGTTTCTGTCGAGCACAAGATCGCGCTCTCGAAGCCCTTTTGCAAGCTCGTCCATTTCGAGCGCGACCAGAGCGTGACAGGCCGCCGCGACGACCCCAACGTGCTGATCGTCGCGCCGCTCTCCGGCCATTACGCGACCCTGCTGCGCGGCACGGTGAGGTCGATGATACCGGAGCATAACGTCTTCATCACCGACTGGGTCGATGCGCGCAACGTTCCGTATGCGGAGGGACCTTTCGATCTGAACGACTTCATCGATTACATCATCAGCTTCATTCACTATATCGGTCCGAACACCCACGTCATCGCCGTCTGCCAGCCCGCCGTTCCCGTGCTTGCCGCAGTTTCACTGATGGCCTCGCGCAGCGATCCGATGCAGCCGCAATCCATGACGCTCATGGGCGGCCCGATCGACACGCGCCGCAACGAAACCGCCGTAAACAAGCTCGCCAAGAACAAGCCGATGTCCTGGTTCGAGAACAATGTCATCTACCGCGTGCCGTTCCCGAATCCGGGCTTCATGCGCAAGGTCTATCCGGGCTATATTCAGCTTACCGGGTTCATGCAGATGAATCTCGAACGGCACGTCACTGCGCATCAGATGCTGTTCGACAATCTCGTCAAGGGCGACTGCGACAGCGTCGACCAGCATGATAAGTTCTACGACGAATATCTGGCAGTGATGGACCTGCCGGCCGAATTCTATCTGCAGACGGTCGAAACGGTCTTCCAGACCCACGCTCTTCCTGACGGCAAGATGATGCATCGCGGCGAGCGGGTCGATCCCTTCGCGATCACCGGAACTGCGCTGATGACGGTGGAGGGAGAAAATGACGATATTTGCGGACTGGGGCAAACCGAGGCCGCGCACGATCTTTGCGTGAATATACCGATCGACGAGAAGTACCATTATGTCCAGCCCGGCGTCGGCCATTACGGCGTCTTCAACGGCACGCGCTGGCGCACCGAGATCCAGCCCCGCATCCGCGAGTTCATCCGGACGATCCAGTTCAAGCGCAGAACCGGAAACAATTCGACCATGGGGCTGCCTTATCGCAATCTTGGCGCGGATCGCGAAGAGATCGTCGAATATTCCGAAGCGGATTGACGCTCAACGGCTGAAACTTGCCTACCGCCACATTCCTGTGGCTATGTAAGTTGTGATTAGGGACAAAGCCTAGTGGTTCGATTCAAACATTTGCATCCCATTTGCGGTGCCCTCATTTGCAAATGTTTGAATCTCAAGAACCACTAGAAACTATTGATTCTAGTGGAGCTTTAGAATTTGACATTTGAAAACACACCTCGCCGCAGCCGGGATTCAAATGTCAAATTCGCTCCACTAGCGATGCGTTTCCGTCAATTCTGGCTGCCTGTCTGCCTGCTCATGGGGTTGTATGGCTCCGCATCGGCTCAGACGGGCGCAGAAATTCCGTATTTCAGCATGAACGATGCGCGTCAGGCCATTACGGCCGGGCTGCGTTCGCTGCCGCAGGTGCAATGCGGCGCGGCGCCATGCGCGCCTGCGACGGCGGAGGAAATCGCCTCTCCACCCATCGGGCCGGAAGACGCCCGCGCGGCGCTGATCGCGGGCGCGAAGTCGGCGCGGCTCGAATGGTGCGGATCGAACTGGAGAGACCGCGCCCATGCCGGGCTCATGATGCGCTTCCAGTCCCAGGGTGTTTATGAAACGCGAATCCTCGCGCTGATCGGCGTCATTCACGACCTGCAGTTTCACAAGGATTATCTCGGCCTTCAGGCGCTCAGAACATGCTCTCCGGACGTGCGGGCGGCGCTTGAGAGCGACAATCCGGAAGTCGGCGTCGAACGCTGGCGCCGCGCCGCGTCCAATGCGCTTCTCGATCATTCTGTCGAGGAGATGCTCGGCATGGTTCTGAAGGAAATTCACAAGTCGCGCTGCGGCACGGCCTTCTGTTCGCCTGCGACCGAGGAGGAACTGGCAAGCCCGCCGCTCACGCTCGGCGAGGCGCGGCAGGCCATGCGCGTCGGCCTGTTCTCCGGCGCGGCGGAGTTCTGCGCGCTCGACTGGGAGCGCATGATCTTTCTGCCGTTCATGGCTCATCAGCGCAATGTCATGAAGCGCTCCACGCGGCAACTCGTCATGGTCAGCATGTTGCACGGAACGATGCAGAGCTTCATCGTCGAGCGATACCGGACACATGAGAAAATTTGTTCGGACGCCATGCGGCAAAGTCTGGAAAGCGACCTCAGCCCGGGCTAATGATGAGGAGCGGGCTGCCGCTCACTGCCCGCGGGTTCACAGATGCAAGGGGTGTGGCATGTGGCGTTCGATCGGACTGTTCCTTGTCGGCGGGGTCGTGGGAACCGGCTTCGGTTTCGCGATCGGCATTTTGACGTTTCCCTATATTTTCCCGCCGCCGCCTGCAAGGGAAGCGCTGACAGCCGAACAGCAAACCGAGATAGTGGCCACAGGGACCTTCATTCACGCTGATCCGAGCGATCCTATTCATTACGGCGAGGGCCGCGTCACCGTTTACCGGAACACGGTTTTCCTGGAGCCTGATTTCAAGGTCGGCCCCGGTCCGCTCTATCATGTGTGGCTTGTTCCCAAAGCGGAAATTCGCTCGTCCGCCGATGTCAGGGAGACGGACTATCTCGATCTCGGCCAGTTGCGCAGCTTTGAAGGCAGCCAGGTATACGACATCCCGCCGGGAACCGACCTCAGCGCCTATTCGAGCGTCGTGATCTGGTGCAAGCAGTTCAGCGTCCTGATCTCGCCGGCCGATTTGCAGTTCGGCTCGTGAGGCGATAAGGGGCGCAGGCGATGGCTCTCCACTTCGAGCGCAGCGAATATGACGCAAGGATCGCCGCAACGATCAAGGCGCTCCAAGCCCGCGGCCTCGACGGCCTGCTGATGTTCCAGCAGGAGAGCATGTATTATCTGACCGGATACGACACCTTCGGTTTCTGCTTCTTTCAGTGCCTCTATCTCGGCGCGGACGGCAGGCTCGCCCTTCTCACGCGCTCGGCCGATCTGCGCCAGGCGCAACACACCTCGATCATCGAGGATGTGAGGATCTGGACGGACGAGGAAGGTGCGCAGCCTGCGGATCAGCTCCGCGCAATGCTGGCAGATCTGGGCGCAGCAGGGCATAAGCTCGGCATCGAGGCGCAGAGCTACGGGCTGACACACGCCAACGGCAAGGCGGTTGAGGGGGCGCTTGCGGAGTTCTGCGCGCTTGAAGACGCCTCCGGCCTTGTGGACCGCCTTCGCGCCGTGAAGTCGCCCGCCGAATTGAACTATGTCCGCAAGGCGGCCGGACTCTGCAATGCGGCGCTCGACGCCGGCCTTGCGGAAACGCGCGGCGGCGCGGATGAAGGACGGATCCTTGCGGCGATGCAGGGGGCTGTTTTCGAGGGAGGCGGCGACTATCCCGGCAACGAGTACATCATCGGCTCCGGGCCAGATGCGCTGCTCTGCCGCTACAAGGCCGGGCGCCGCAAGCTGGACCGGAACGATCAGCTCACGCTCGAATTCGCAGGAGCTTACCGCCATTATCACGCCGCGCAGATGCACACCGTGGTCATCGGCGAACCGCGCCCGCGCCATGTGCCGATGTTCGAGGCCGCGCGCGAGGCCCTTCTCGCCTGCGAGGCGGAAATGCGGCCGGGCAGGACCGCGGGCGACCTCTTCGACGCTCACGCCCGCATCGTCGACGCCCATGGTCTCGGCGCGCACAAGCTGAACGCCTGCGGCTACAGTCTCGGGGCGAAGTTTACCCCGAGCTGGATGGATCCGCCGATGTTCTACCGCGGCAATGACTGGGCGCTGGAGCCGGGCATGGCGCTGTTCGCCCATATGATCCTGATGGACTCCGATACGCAGACGGCGATGTGTCTGGGCCGGACCTCGATTGTGACCGGCGGCGATCCCGAGCCGCTCTCGCCGCTACCCGCGGCCATGATTCGCCGTTGAGAACTGGCATGATGCCCGCGCAAAATGACATGACCGGCTTGCCGGACCGTTTCGCCGTTCGCGGCCAGCTTCTGTCCTTCCGGGGCGATCCGTTCGCGATGCAGCCGGAGGAAGCCGTCCGTTTCGTGAGCGACGGCGCCATGATCGTCGAAGACGGCATGATCGCCGATACGGGGCCAGCCGATGAAGTTCTTGCGCGAAATCCCGGCATCCCGGTTCACGAATACCGGGGCGACCTCATCATGGCGGGCTTCGTCGACTGCCATACGCATTATCCGCAATGCGAGGTGATCGCCTCCTATGGCGAGCAGCTCATGGAATGGCTCCAGCGCTATACCTTTCCCGCCGAGCTTAAATTCGCCGATCCGGATTATGCACGCGTCGCAGCGGATCATTTCCTAGACGAGTGCCTGCGCAACGGCGTCACCACGGCGTCGGTCTATTGCACCGTGCATCCGCAATCCGTCGACGCCATTTTCGAAGCGGCGCAGGAGCGCGGCCTGCGAATGGCGGCGGGAAAGATGATGATGGACCGCAACGCGCCGGGCGGACTGACCGATACGGCGAAAAGCGGGTATGACGAATCGAAGGCCCTGCTCTTGCGCTGGCACGGCAGGGACCGTCTCCGCTACGCCATAAGCCCGCGTTTCGCAGTCACGTCCACGCCTGAACAGCTGGAGGCTGCCGGCGCATTGTGGCGCGAGCATCCCGGCGCGCTGATGCAGACCCATATCGACGAGAACCGGGATGAGATTGCCGCCGTCCGTTCGCTTTTTCCGAACGCGCCGGATTATTTCGGCGTCTATGAGCGCCATGGCCTGACGGGGCCTGGCGCGAATTTCGGACATTTCATTCACTGCGAAGCGCGCGAGCGGGATGCGCTGGCCGAAAGCGGCTCGGGCGTGTCGCATTGCCCGGCCTCGAACCTGTTCCTGGGCTCCGGCCTCTTCGACATGGAGGGCTTGCGTGAAAGGCCGAATGCGCCGCCCGTCGGCCTCGCGACCGATATAGGGGCCGGCACGTCGCAGTCGATGTTCACAGCGATGCGGGCAAGCTACGAGATCTGCCGCCTTCGCGGATACGGTCTTCATCCGGCGAAGGCGTATTATCTCGCAACGGTTGGCAGCGCGCGGGTCATGCGGATGGAGGACCGGATCGGCAATCTGGCTGCGGGTCGCGAAGCAGATTTCATCGTCATCGATCTGCAGTCCACCGAGGCGATTGCGCACCGGATGCGTTATGCTCACGATCTGTGGGAAATGCTTTTCGTGCAGATGATGATGGCCGGCCCGGATGCCGTCCGCGCCGTCTATGTGAACGGGCGAAGAATGCGCCGGCGCGAGGCGGATTGAGCGGAGCCGCAAGGAGGACAAGTCCATGACCGGCGATGAAGACGGCGGCTATGCTTCGCCGCCCTGTTATGGGCATGAAGTCGATCCCACCTATTTCGGCGCGGAACCTGCCCCCGATCCGCAACAGGCGATCGACGTCGCCCGCTGGCGCAAAGCCCAGCGCGAGCGTTTGACCGCTGCACGTCTTTCGATTCCTGCGGATCAGCGCGCAGACTGCGCCGGGCGCATGGCCGCCGATCTCGACCGACTCATACCGGCGGCTCCGGAACGCATCGTCAGCGTCTACTGGCCATTCCGGGGCGAACCCGACCTGCGCCACTGGATGGAGAGGGCGCACGCGCGAGGGCTGCGCATCGCGCTTCCGGTCGTGGCGGAAAAAGACGCACCGCTCCTGTTCAGGGAATGGCGTCCCGGTGCAAGGATGGAACGCGGCGCGCTGAAGATACCCGTTCCCGCCGATGGCGAAGAGGTGACGCCTGAAGTCGTTATCGCCCCGCTTGTCGGCTACGACAGGCAAGGCTACCGTCTCGGCAATGGCGGCGGGTATTTCGACCGGACGCTCGCAGCGCTTTCGCCGCGCCCGCTCGTCATCGGCGTAGGGCTGCGTTGCGCCGAATTGCCGACGATTTATCCGCAGGCGCACGATATTGCTATGGACTGGATCGTTACCGGAGAAGGGCCGCCGCTCAGGAGAGGTGGTCGGAGCGGGGAGATTTGAACTCCCGACCCCTGGTCCCCCAGACCAGTGCGCTAACCGGGCTGCGCTACGCTCCGAAAATCCGGTATCGAGACGCCCGCATCATTGCCCGCCCGGAACAGGCAGGTCAACAGGATTGTTGCCGCGCTCGGTTTGCGTCGTTTCCGCCGCGCGGCTGATGTCAGCGCGCCTGACCCGGCAGAAGGCCCTGCAGGATTTCGCGGCACTCTTCAAGTTCGCGCAGCACATTCTGCAAAGCCATACGCTGCTCATTGGTCCAGACATGCCTGCCCGGAGCTTCCTTTGCAGCGTGACCCGCCATGTTCTGCCGGGACTCCGTCCGTTTCGCCGTCTCGCGTCTGGCTTCGTTGGCGGCCTCGCCCGCAAGATTGGGAATCTCGGGCGCCTGCCGCCTGCCGCCGGCTTCATCGGCAAGCTCCGGCGGGCATTGCTTGACATAGCGGACGCCGTTGTCGCGCAAGATGCGCTGAACGCCCTTGATGGTGTAGCCGTCGCTGTAGAGCAGCCAGCGTATGCCTCGCAGCAGGTCGACGTCCTCGGGCCGATAATACCGGCGGCCGCCGCCACGCTTCATGGGCTTGACCTGGCTGAACTTTCCTTCCCAGAATCTCAAGACGTGCTTCGGCACGTCCAATTCATCCGCAACTTCGCTTATCGTGCGGAATGCATGTGAAGACTTTTCCAATTTTTCCCCGCTAGTAACCCTGCCCGGCCCCCGCCAGGCTTATTCCGCCGCTTTCTTACTGTTGATCAACGAAGCGTTGATCCGCTCCTTCATGATGTTGCTGGCCCTGAAAATGAGAACCCGGCGGGGCGTGATCGGAACCACATCCCCGGTTTTCGGATTACGTCCAACACGTTCTCTTTTATCACGTACGCCGAAAGATCCAAAACTTGAAAGCTTGACGTTCTCGCCTCGCTCCAGGCAGGCGATGATTTCACGAAGCACGCTTTCAACGAGTTCCGCAGACTCGTTTCGCGGCAGCCCGACCTTCTGGAAGACCGCCTCCGCCAAATCGGCTCTCGTTAACGTCTTGCCGCCCGCCGACATGAACTCAACCATATTTGAAGTGTTAATATGGCTTAATAGTAATAGCGTTTGCAGGGCCGGGTCAACGTCTCATCCACCATCACCCTGATTTGAAAAGATTTTCGGAGACGCCTAGCGGGCAGTGTGCTTATGCGGGCCGGCTTTGAGCGCGATTTGCGCCAATAACGCGGCGATATAAGCGCTCCGATTTCAGAGTTTAATTTTAAATTAGATACAAAAGCCGGTTAAACTGTCCGTGTAAGCTGAGTATTCTACCAGCGCAACAGGACCGAGCCCCATGTAAAGCCGCCACCCATCGCTTCGAGCAGCACGAGATCGCCTTCCTTGAGACGGCCGTCGAGGCGTGCGGTGTCGATCGCCAGGGGGATCGAGGCCGCCGACGTATTGCCGTGATTCTCAAGCGTCATGACGATCTTTTCGGGCGAGATAGACAGTTTGCGCGCCGTTCCGTCGAGGATGCGCTTGTTCGCCTGATGCGGAATGAACCAGTCTATGTCGTCCGATGTCAGTTTGTGGCGGGCCAGCGCTTCTTCGATGACTTCTGCGATCGCGCCGACGGCGAAACGGAAGACTTCCTTGCCCTGCATCCGCAGATGGCCGACGGTTTTCGACGAGGACGGGCCGCCGTCGACATAGAGCAAATCCTTGTGACGCCCGTCGGAGCGCAGAACCGAGCCGAGAATGCCCCGTCCGCCGGCCTCTTCGAGCGGGCGGCCTTCTATCACGACGGCTCCCGCCCCGTCGCCGAAGAGCACGCATGTTGTGCGGTCGGTCCAATCAAGAATACGGGAGAATGTCTCCGCGCCTACGACCAGCGCGCGCTTGCTCTGGCCCGACTGAACGAATCCGTCCGCCGTGGCGAGCGCATAGACGAAACCCGAGCAGACCGCCTGTATGTCGAACGCTGCACCATGTGTCATGCCGAGACCCGCCTGGACGCTCACGGCCGAAGCCGGGAACGTATTGTCCGGGGTCGATGTGGCGAGAACGATCAGGTCGATGTCGTCAGCCGTCATGCCGGCGTTGTCGAGAGCCTTGCGCGCAGCCGCGATCGCGAGATCCGAGGTCATTTCGCCTTCGGCGGCGATGTGACGCTGTCGGATCCCCGTGCGCTCCATGATCCATTCGTCGGTGGTGTCCACGATCCGCGACAGATGCGCGTTCGTGACCACGTTCTCCGGCAGATAGGAGCCGCATCCGCAAATGACCGATCGAATAGAACTCACCTTACGACATCCGTTGGTTTCACTTGAGTAGCCTGCTGAAGAGCGTCCTGGAAGCGCTCTATGTCGCTGATGACGGTTTCGACAAGACCGCTCCTAGCCATGTCGTATCCGAGATCAATGGCGCTTGCAAAGCCAATAGCGTCCGCGCCGCCATGACTTTTGATTACAATTCCTTGCAATCCCAGAAAGATGCCGCCATTCGCATGGCGTGGATCCATCTTGTCCCTGAGCGCCCGGAAGGCGCCTTGTGCGAAGAATGCGCCGATCTGCGCCAGCAGCGAGCGCTTCATCGCGGCGCGCAGATAGACCGCAATCTGCCTCGCCGTGCCTTCAGCCGCCTTCAGCGCGATATTCCCGGTGAAGCCTTCCGTCACCACCACATCGACAACGCCCTTGCCGAGATCGTCGCCTTCGACGAATCCATGATAATGTATTGGCAGATCGCGGCCTTTTAAAGCCTCGGCGGCCTGTTTGATGTCTTCAAGGCCCTTCACCTCCTCGACGCCGATATTGAGCAGCCCGACCGAAGGTTTGTCGGTATGAAACAGCGCCCGTGCAAGCGCCGCGCCCATGCCGGCGTTGTTTACGAGCCGTTTTGCGTCCGCGCCGACATTGGCGCCTATGTCGATCACCACACATTCGCTTGCTATGGTCGGCCAGATGCCGGCGATCGCCGGGCGCTCGATCCTCGGGACCGTCTGAAGGCAGAACATCGCCATCGCCATGAGCGCGCCGGTGTTTCCGGCCGAGATCACCGCGTCCGCGTCGCCTTTCTTGGCCGCTTCCAGCGCAAGCCACATGCTCGACTTGCCGCGGCCCTGCCGCAGCGCCTGGCTGGGCTTGGCGTCCATCGATATCGAGACGTCGCAATGAATGACGGTGGAGTTGCGGGCCAGAGCGGGGTACTCGTCCAGACGGGGCTCGATGGCTTTGCTGTCTCCGAAAATCAGGAATTCCGTATCCGGATGGCGGATCAGCGACGTCGCTGCAGCCGGGATCGTAACGGACGGTCCGTGGTCGCCGCCCATCGCATCGATCGCAATTCTGACCCGTGCGTCCATTTTTTTCTTTTCCGGATTAAGGCGAACGGAAACCTTGCGGCCGGCCGGAACAACCCTCTGAACGGGCGTGACCATACTTCATGCCGCAGTTTATACAAGGATATTTCAGGGGATCGCCCATTGCGGCGGACCTTGAAGGATGGATCGCTAGCTACTGTCAGATCTTGGGCTTCAGCCTGGCGAGTTCCGCGAACGGGCCAGACGCCGCGCCGCCGGGACCGCCGGCCGGATCGCGCCAGTCGAATTCCGCGCCGGTCTTGCGCGGGTAGGGCGTCATTGAAGTCGAAAGAATTTCGATGGCGAAAGCTGCGAGATCGGCGTCGCCGTCCGTGATCGGAATGGGAGGCTCATCCAGCGTGACGATCGTCTCCGGGGCGTCTTGGGGCGGTTCGTCGTCTTCAAGCTGCTCCAATGGCCGGAGTTCCGCCTCCACGGCCTCGTCAACGGTCTCGGAGACGGGTTCCAGCGTCACGACGCAGGACTGCGTAAGCCGAGCGGTAATCTTGCCCCTGAGACTCAAACGCCCGTTCGAAGCCGCCGCGATCTCATATGCGAAAGTGAATTCGTCGAGGCTTAATATGCCGAGGAAAGTTGCGATTCTGGCGCGCTCGTCTGCGTCGAATGTGATTTCCCCCGAAACCGGCTCTTCGACGGCGCCTGCGTGGAAGATGAAGACCGGTAGGTCCGGAGCGTGAACGCCGGGCCTGTCAGCCGCCATGCCTCTGTCCGCCGATTTCCGGGAAGCGTATGTTGCCCTGAAGCAGCATGTTCAGGGGCATTTCCTGAATGTTCTTGATCGACTGTACGATATATTGCGCGAGGTCGTCCGCTGCGACTTGCTGCTCGACCGATGCTTCGGCCGACTGGAAGCTCTTCCAGATTTCCTCGGCCAGACCGGGAATGTCGTTGCGCTGCATCGTCGTGGAGTAGGCGAGAAGCTGACCGTAGAAAAGCTGTGCGATCTTGCGCACTTCCTTGGGCACGTTGCGGTCCGAGACGCCGAGGTCGCGGACCATCGTATCCATTTCGCGGATGAAGGCCTCGACGATTTCCTGAGCGAGCAGTTGTCCTTCGCGTCCGCCGATTTTCAGGATTTGCAGCACGATGAACATGTGGATCACGAGCATGTCGAATCGGCCAGAAAGCGTATCGGGCACCGAGCAGTGGAGGTAAAAGCCCGGATTGCGTGACTGCGCCACAATTGAGTCGTAGATCTTTTCGGCGGCTTCCTTCCGGGCGGCTCGTCCCGCAAACCAACGGAACATCGGTGTTGAATGACCTTGGGCCTGGAATCTGTTACGCGTCATGTTTGTCACGGCAATCACCACCACGCAGATAGAACTTAATGCCTCAGGATCAAAAGCTTCAGCCGCCCCACTTTAGGCACGTCTGGATCGCAAGGTACAGCCCTATGTCAAATCAGAAAACTCCATATCGCGGAAATGGCGCTATCATAAGGCCAACCATGTCCAGTACGAGAAAAAATACCGCTCTTCCCATCCGACGGTCACTCGCTGCCATTTGCATTGCATTGAGCCTCTCCGGCTGTGCGGCGGACATAACCAGACACGGTCATGTCTTTATGGAGGAAGATTTAGCGCAGATTAAAGAAGGAATGAGCCAAGACCAAGTGATTCTTGCGCTTGGAACGCCCGATACAAAATCCACGGCAAATCAAAACGCCTTTTACTACATTTCGACGACAACAGAAAGGTCCGCAGCGTTCCTGAACCCGAAAATTGTCGACCGAAAAGTGGTAGCAATCTATTTCGACGAGAACAACCTCGTAAATTCCATCGCCAATTACGGGATCGAGGATGGTAAGGTCATCGACTTCGTGACCCGCAGAACGCCGTCGAGAGGCTCCGAAGACAGCATCCTGCAGGAACTGTTCCGCAACATCGGGCGGCCGGTCAATGCGGTTGGAGGCGGAGAGCCCCAAAGGTGATGATGCGAAAAAGGCTCCGCAATGCTGTGGAGCCCTTCTTCATCCGGCCGGATCGGGATCATTGCGAAGGTTAGTGATCCCGACCTTTAATTTTCTGCTCTTGCGAGATTGTCCGGAAAACCGCTTGCTTTGCCTTCATCGCGCTTCCGGTCTGTCCGGCGTTCAGTGAGCAAGCACCGCAAGCAGCAACAACGCAACGATGTTGGTGATCTTTATCATCGGATTGACGGCTGGGCCCGCCGTATCCTTGTAAGGGTCGCCAACGGTGTCGCCGGTAACGGCTGCCTTGTGCGCCTCTGAGCCTTTCCCACCGTAATTGCCGTCCTCGATGTACTTCTTGGCATTGTCCCAGGCCCCGCCGCCCGCCGTCATCGAGATGGCGACGAACAGCCCCGTCACGATCACGCCGAGCAGCATCGCGCCGACTGCCGAGAAGGCCGCACTCTTGTCGGCGACGAGGCTGATGACAATGAAGACCACGATCGGCGACAG
Source organism: uncultured Hyphomicrobiaceae bacterium (assembly GCA_964407075.1). Lineage (GTDB taxonomy): Bacteria > Pseudomonadota > Alphaproteobacteria > Rhizobiales > Rhodomicrobiaceae > JAHQVI01. The sequence goes on along the minus strand of CAYOUE010000015.1, from coordinate 1,098 downwards.
CACGGGCAGCATCGAGGGAATAATCATTTCCTTGATTGCGGCCTTGGTGAGCATATCCACGGCGCGTCCGTAATCCGGCTTCTCAGTGCCTTCCATGATGCCGGGTTTTTCGCGGAATTGCCTGCGCACCTCTTCGACGACCGCCCCGGCGGCGCGGCCCACCGCCGTCATGCCCATCGCGGCGAAGAGATAAGGCAGAAGCCCGCCGAAGAAGAGGCCGACGACGACGTACGGGTTGGAGAGCGAGAAGTCGAGCTCGACATTCTCGAAGTAGGGGAACTGGGCCGAATTGGCGATGAAGTATTTGAGATCCTCCGTGTACGCCGCAAAAAGCACCAGCGCGCCGAGGCCGGCCGAACCGATCGCATAGCCTTTGGTGACGGCCTTGGTCGTATTGCCGACGGCGTCGAGCGCGTCCGTGGTCTTGCGAACATCGGCGGGAAGATCCGCCATCTCGGCGATGCCGCCAGCATTGTCGGTGACAGGACCGAAGGCGTCGAGCGCAACGACCATCCCGGCGAGCGCAAGCATCGTCGTCACGGCGATGGCGATTCCGAACAGGCCCGCCAGATTGAAGGTCACGATGATGCCGGCGATGATGACGATCGCCGGAGCCGCCGTTGCCTCCAGCGAAATGGCCAGCCCCTGAATGACGTTGGTGCCGTGCCCGGTCTGGGAGGCTTCGGCGATGGACTGCACCGGACGATAGCCCGTGCCGGTGTAGTATTCGGTGATGACGATAATCAGCGTCGTCACGATGAGGCCGACGAAGCCGCAAAGGAACAGATCGAAGCCCGTGAAGCTCGTCGCCGGCGTGCTCAGCACCGTATCCATGCCGATCATGAACGCCGTGACCGGATAGAGCGCGACAAGCGAGAGAACGCCGGTTGCGATGAACCCCTTGTAGAGCGCGCCCATGATATTCTGGCTGGCTCCGAGGCGGACGAAGAACGTGCCCGCGATTGACGTGATGACACAGGCGGCGCCGATGGCGAGCGGGTAGAGCAGCGCGCCCTCGAAAACGGCCTGATTGGAGAAGTAGATGACCGCGAGCACCATCGTCGCCACGACCGTGACGACATAGGTCTCGAACAGGTC